>NZ_CP125380.1:2003333-2307916 GCF_034009455.1 Pseudomonas sp. P5_109 | reverse complement strand
CTGAGGAAACTGACAGATTGGAGGACTTCCGCGAGCGAAACCCCAATCGCCCAGTGATTGCTCCATTGATCGAGCGCGGCCTGGGCAAAGAGGATTGCAAGGCGATGATCCAGCGCGCGGGCATTGAACTGCCGTTGATGTACCGCATGGGCTACGAAAATGCAAACTGCATCGGTTGCGTGAAAGGCGGCGAAGGTTACTTCCGGGCGATCCGCGAAGACTTCCCGAAGCAGTTCGAAGCCCTATGCCTAATCCAGGATGAATTGGGCGAAGGCTCCTATCTGTTTCGGAACCGAACCACAAATATCCGCTTCTCACTGCGAGAGCTGAGCGAGGGACCAGTGCGCCGTAACGAGAAGATCCCGGCCTGCTCATTCTTCTGCGAGATGGCGGAGGCTGACTATCACGCCACTGCCTCCGATACAGGCACGCCTTGATTCTGGCTATCTACTGCCGAATGAATTAGTCGCAACTTCAGCCTGTGATGCACTATGCGGTGACAGTTTGCACATAGACAACGCAGTTGGTCGAGGGTGGTCTTGTGCTCATCGCCCATATCGGCGACCTGGACGGCTTCATGATGGACTTCGATACAGGCCGTACCAAAATCACCGTAGGCCTCGATAGGATCTGTTCCGCACTCTTCGCAGAATAGCCGGCCATGTTTTTTGATGAATGAAGCCTTCTTGGCTTTAGATAAGCCTGGTGAGCGTTCGCGCTTGAGGTGAGACACCAATTTGACCTGGCCCTCTGCCCACACTCGCTCCTCAGTGTCAGTGGGTATTTCGACCGACTCAACATGCTCATCTTTTTGAACAATCTTGTAGCCTGCCGCCTCCAGCAGTTCAAAGCAGACGGTACCCACACCACCGGTGAAGTGGACTGGCTTAATGTCCTTTCCCAGCGCAGCTGTTGCTGCAAGGCCAAACACTTGCTTTGGCGCTAACCTCACACCGTCATCGGCCAACAAGTCATAGTCCGTCGATGGTCTATATCCATCAGCATGAGTACCTTGAAGTAGGATTTGCACCGCTTCCCAAATGTACTCGGGCGTGACTTTTCGCAATTGTTCCGCCGGTAATCGGCTTATGTCTTTCTCTAGCTCTATCCCACCTGCGGAAGCTGTGACCTGCGTTGCGGGCAACGCTTTTAAATCGCGTGCAGCTACTAGTTCGAGAATTACATTACCTAAAGCCGGCGAAATACTTGCGAGGAAACAACCTTCATTTCCATTGCCATTTTTCTTTATAGGAGAGTATTTCTCCGGCAGCAGCTCGGCTATAACTCCAATGTGTGATTTTGGCGAAATAGGATGATCCAACTTTCTCCATTCAATAGGCACCATCCAGCCAAGCTCCTGCCAATACTCGGCAGCCTGCCAATGACTTTCGGGAATAGGCTCTTCATGATGCAAACCCGACGCTACTCCTATGGCCTTTATGGAGCCATCTGCGTACGAAACGACAATATCACCTGGGCTCACAAGTGTAAGGTTCAAATACGTCTGGTTGGCAGCACCATTACGCTTTTTTTTGGGGGACCAGATATACCCGCCAGCATATTCATCTAGATGGGTTTTTTTGTGGTTTACCCACCAAAAATTCTTCATCTGAATTTTGGTCGGCACGATCAAATCAACTACGTCTGATGAGTTAAGCGAACGATTGTTGGCCTGGCCGTCCGGTAGGAGGCATCGAATGGAGTGACCTAGCTGAGCATGCGTTATCAATTCCTGCTCGGAGGTTACATCGATATCCGTGGTTTTCTCATTCCCACCATCGATGTGAACCCTATAGGAGCGCTGCCCGGTAGTTTTATCGGCCTGAAAGATGGGGTGAATTCGATCTCCATCCTGATTCAAGAAATAAACGCTCCCTGAAACCATCCGTGATCGCCCTACCAGCACTGCACCCGACTCATCCATAATCAAATCTCGACGAATATTTTTTGCATCTTAACACTAGGGTTGAGGCCGGCTATGCGCCCGAAGTTGTCTGCGAGCGTTCACCAAGACCCAGCAGGTGCACATGTGCGGTTCCAGTGTCAGCCCACCGCCAATAGCTGCTCTGGCCCTGGCCAATGACCCATGGCGGGTGGGTAAGCTTCAGCTTGAAGCCGCATAGCAGGCAATAACCAGTGATCCTCCTAGATTTTGCAGGGGCTATGGCCAGAGGCTTTCGTCCCTGTTCCTCACTATTTTGTATGACTTAAATGCAGTACGCACTTTAAAGCATTCGACAGTTTCGTACCGCTCACCCAACGTTTTCTTTAGTTTCTCTCGACTCACTTCTGAGTTGCAACCCACTATGACTTGGCGCAACTCACCGACTTGAGAAAATGATTTGAAGTAATACATGCCTTCCTTGGCCGCGGCGTTTAACAAAAAAACCTGACGTACTTCCTTCTCATATTTCCACTGAGAGTGCTTTACACGAAGTTGTTTTTTCATTAATTCAAACCGATCTACTTTAGGCAAAGCTAAATACTGATCAACGTCAAACTCAATTCGGCCGGCGCGATATTCAACAACGTGCAATCGGTCAGTAGGCACATCAAACGCCAAGCACACCCCTTTGTGCTTATCACCATAATGCCCCCACTGCACAGGACTTAGAAGCGATCGACTAAAGCAGAGCATTCCAAACGTACCGGCAATATCTTTCTTAAGTTTTACAAGATGCCTTCTAACTTCTTTATCAGGAGATGAATAACACATCATCTCAAATGGATCATTAAGATCCATTATCGTCGCAACCTTCAGCCTCGAATTTTGAAGGTTTTTCAGCCCAAACTCTTCGTTGCAGAAGTGGTAAACACGCGTCACGCCGGCATCAGTCATGTCTTCCTTCACCTGACAAAAGATCGAAAACCCCAATATACCGATAGAGGTATCCCCATGCCCACAGAAAACAAACCGGCGCGCACGTTCATCGTGCTGAGCCTGAAGCACACCTACCGCCGCCATAAAGCAATCACGCTTTGGCGGTCAGATGACAGTGGCTACTGCTGGATGCTGAGCAGCGCCGGCCACTACGAAGAAGCTCGAGTGCTCGAGCACCTTGGCTACTACAACAGCGGCTGCTCAAACATCGCGGTTCCTGCTGACCTGGTGGAACGGCTTTCCTGTGAGGTTGAGTACGACACCAAGGAGTTTGGGATTTGCCTGCCAAACAACGCCGACACCTGGGCCCAACTGCTGGCCTGCGTGATCCGCCCCACCGATTACGAGCCAAAACCGGAGTATCGGGGCTGCCGCTATTCGGAAAACAGCATGTGGATGAAGCGCAAACGCGTCGAGCACGTCAACCAGGCAATCCGAATCATTGGCGCCCACGGCCGGCGATTCTTCTTCAATCAAGTCGCGGATCGTTACGCCAGCATGGAGGTGGATCAACGGGGCAAAGTCTGGTTCATCGACGATTACAGCGCTCGGCGTATCTTCACGCACAAAACGAACTGGGGTGGCCGGTGGCGAGGGTTCAGTCACGGCGGCACCCTGCGCAGCCTGGTCGAAGGCTTTCGCGAATACATCCGCACCGGTGAGCCGCTGCACCGGGGCTATCTCGGCCCTGAACGATTCAACGACAGCAACATCTGGGGTTACGACGAGGAAGGCATGCGCGCAGTGCGAGAGCAGGCCGGCGCCCTTCCCGTCTTCCGGCAGCATGGGCAGACGACTGCGAATGCCCATGATCTGGTGTCGATGGAGATTGCAGGGTGAGCAAATTACTCTGCGTCTAAGTCCGCCCGTACGCGAGCAGCGATAGACGGCGCCCAATCCTGGCCGGTAATTTGATACGTCGAACGCTTCTTGCTGACGATTCGAATCGAGTAACTATCTGCGGATGGCGAGACAGGAGTGACAAACAAACCGATTACCTCCCCCCAAGTGGCCATTCCGGCGGGTGCTTCGGATTTAATGACGCCAGCGCTTTTGTTTACTTCAACAATGGCCAAACCTGAGCTCATAGCACTCACCGAAGACTTCCACACCTCGTTGTAAGTTTTATTTCGCACTTCAACGGTCACCCCACTATCAGTGGGTTGAAGCCCATCAATAGTAGAACAAGCAGCAGCACCAAGGCACAACGCACCAACAGCTAAAACCTTCGATACGGTTTTGATCATAAAGACACCCCTCATCCATTAGATTGGAAACTCAAGAAGCTTCGTAATATTCAATTCTTGTAAACGGTTTGACCTGATGCTGGCAACGAGCCAGAGCTTCGCATAATCCCCACAAAAGAACACCCCTCCCCCTTCAAAGTCAGCCGCCATAGCGGCAAGGACGAAGTCATGCCCGAAGAAAAAGTTCTAATTCAGCCGCTGCCGGTCGAACGCGACACCGACGGCTGGTGGTCACACCCGGATTACCTCTCAGAGTACGACGACGAAATCACCGAAGCACAGTTCCAGGAGTGGTGCCTGCGCCACCAGGTGGAAACGAAGATCACCTACATGGAAAGCGACGTTTCCTTCGACGTGTTCGATGCCTACATGGATGACGGCCAGTGCGATTGCTCGGCTTGGGAAATCCAGCATCCAGTCGAACCGGGCTGGTTCATCCTGTCGATCCATGGCGCCGAAGATGGTCCGATCTGCGTCTGGGGTCGCCGAGCAGTGCCGGTGCCGAAGCTGCCGGGCGCAAAGGTGACGCCATGATCTTCGCCCCGCTCTACATGCTCTGGCTCATCTACAAGGGGCCGCGTCGGTAAGGGTTCACCCCGCCAGTCACCTCAGGGGAGAAAGCATGTACGCAACTGGCGAGATGAACGAATAAACCGTAGCTCACCTTCAAAGCGTGCCTCACGCCCTTCATCAGAATTCCAAAATACCCACCCTCTGCCGCCGCGCGCGGCATGGAGCATTTATGTCAGCAGAACTGGCGCACGCGCCATCCCGGCCCAGGCGCGAAAGCATCCTCCCCCGTTTCATCCGTGCCGGCGCCGCCCCCCTCTACCTGGGCATGTGCCGCGCCGAGTTCGACAAAACCGTGCGCCCTTATGTCAGCGAGTTTCCGATCGGCGAGCGCGGTGTCGGCTTCGACCGGCAGGAGCTTGATGACTGGGCAACGGCGTACGTCGAGGCCAAAGCAATTGATAAAAAACGCGCCCCGGAGCAACAATTGCCCCGCAGCGAGCGCCTGAAAGGAGATAAATCATGGCGCGAAAATCGATCACAGGCCTCTCCGAGAGGAAAGGCATCTGGCATATCGACAAGAAAATCAACGGAGAACGACTTTACGAAAGCACTGGAACTGGTGACCGGGAAGAAGCGGAACGCTACCTGATCTACCGGCTTGAGCAGATTCGCCAGCAGAAGGTGTACGGCGTAAAGAAGGTGAGGATCTGGCGGGAAGCGGCGACTCGCTTCCTACTGGAGTTCAAAGACCAGCCTTCAATCAAGCTTTCAGCACACCACCTTTCCCAGCTGGACCCGTTCATTGGCGACATGCCGCTGACCCACATTGATGACAAGGCTCTGGTGCCGTTCATCAAGGACAGGTTGGCGACCAAGAAGCTCGAGGACGGCAAGGTAAAGAAGGGTGTGAGCAACAGAACGGTGAATATCTCGATCGAGCGTGTGGTTCGGGTTTTATCGTTGTGTGCCAGGAAGTGGCGAGACGATGAGCGCAGGCCGTGGCTAGATAGCGTGCCGATGCTCACGAAGCTGGAAGAGAAGAAGTCGAGCCGCAAGCCGTACCCGATGTCCTGGCAGGAGCAGTCGATTCTATTTTCGGAATTGCCGGCCCACCTGCAAACGATGGCGCTGTTCAAGGTGAACACCGGCACGCGGGAGCAGGAAGTCTGCAAGCTGAGATGGGATTGGGAGATTTCGGTACCGGAACTCGGCACCAGCGTTTTTCTGATTCCAGCTGATTTCGGGGGTAGGCACGAACGGTCTGGAGTGAAAAACGGTGATGAGCGACTGGTCGTGCTCAACAACGTGGCGAAGTCGATCATCGAACAGCAGCGCGGACTGAGCAAGGACTGGGTTTTCCCTTACAACGGCAGCGCGATGCACCGGATGAACGACTCGGCCTGGAAGAAGGCGCGGGTGAGAGCGGCGAAACTCTGGCAGGAGGAAAACCTTCGCCCCGCTCACCCAGGTTATGCATCCATCAGGATTCATGACCTCAAACACACATTTGGCCGTCGGCTACGCGCAGCAGGCGTCACCGAGGAAGACCGCAAGGCACTCCTGGGCCACAAGAACGGCAGTATCACCAGTCACTACTCGGGCGCTGAGCTCGGGCATCTGATTGAAGCTGCGAACATGGTATCAGCAACCGATTCGCGTGGACCGGTGCTGACGATATTGAAGAGGAAGCAAGCGTGAAAAATCGAGAAGTCACGCAAAAGTCACGCACATGAAAAAGGCCAATGCTGCGAACATTGGCCTAAGTCATTGAAAAATATGGTCGGGACGGAGTGATTCGAACACTCGACCCCTAGCACCCCATGCTAGTGCGCTACCGGACTGCGCTACGCCCCGACTAGGCGTGAAACCTGTTCCTCTTCTCGAGGAACGCTCAAGAATATATCGCAAGCTTTTGAAAACTGGAAGTATTTAAAAGCAGGAATTTATTTCTTGAGTACCACCAGAACATCTTCGAGCTCGGCGATCATCTGGCGGATCATTTGCTTGTATTGGGTGGTGTCGTCTTTGGCTTCATCACCGGACAAACGCAGGCGCGCTCCGCCGATGGTGAACCCCTGATCATAAAGGAGCGCGCGGATCTGCCGGATCATCAGCACGTCCTGGCGCTGATAATACCGGCGGTTTCCGCGGCGTTTGACAGGGTTGAGTTGAGGAAACTCCTGCTCCCAATAGCGCAGCACGTGTGGTTTAACCGCACACAGCTCGCTGACTTCACCAATGGTGAAGTAGCGTTTGCCCGGGATGACGGGGAGCTCGTCGTTATGACTTGGTTCCAGCATAAGCCTCAACTCGGGCCTTCAACTTCTGCCCTGGACGAAAGGTGACCACACGGCGAGCCGTGATCGGGATTTCTTCCCCCGTTTTCGGATTGCGGCCAGGCCGCTGGCGTTTGTCCCGAAGGTCGAAATTGCCGAAACCGGACAATTTGACTTGTTCGTTGTCTTCGAGCGCATGCCTGATTTCTTCAAAAAACAGTTCGACCAATTCCTTGGCCTCCCGTTTGTTCAGGCCCAGCTCTTCATACAGACGTTCCGCCATCTCAGCTTTCGTCAGAGCCCCCATACGTCACTTCCTTAACGTGGCGTTCAACCTTTGTTCGAGCGAGGTGAGGATGTTTTGCGTTGCGGTATTCACCTCATCGTCATTAAGAGTGCGCGATGGATGCTGCCAGGTCAAGCCGACTGCGAGGCTTTTTCTATCAGGATCAATGCCTTTACCCTGATACACGTCAAATAGCCTGAGGTCTGTCAGCCATTCGCCTGCATTTTCACGGATTACGTCCAGTACAGCCGTGGCTGCAACGTCTTTGTGCGCAATCAGTGCAAGGTCACGACGCACTTCAGGAAAGCGCGATAACTCGTGGAATTTCGGCATTTTGCCCGACGCCACTTCCGCCAGAACCAGTTCGAAGACGAAGACCGGACGGTCGAGACCGAGGGTTTTCGACAATTCGGGGTGGATCGCGCCAATGAAGCCGACCAGACGACCATCACGTTCGATGCGCGCGGTTTGACCCGGGTGCAGCGCCGGGTGCTTGCCCGGTACGAAAGTGAATGCATCCAGGGCACCGGCGAAGCCGAGCACCGCTTCCACGTCAGCCTTGACGTCGAAGAAGTCGACGGTGTCGCGGCCTTGCGCCCAGCCTTCCGGCAGACGGCTGCCACAAACCACGCCGGCCAGCATCGGTTCTTGCTTCAGGCCTTCGAGTTGACCCACGAAACGCAGGCCACTTTCGAACAGGCGCACGCGATCCTGCTGGCGGTTCAGGTTGTGCTGAAGCGACTTGACCAGACCTGGCCACAAGGACGAACGCATGGCGGCCATGTCGTTGGAAATCGGATTGGCCAGCAATAACGGCTCCACACCCGGATTAAACAGTTCGAACTGTTTCGGATCGATGAAGCTGTAGGTAATGGCTTCCTGGTAACCACGGGCAACCAGCAGGCGGCGCAGTTCTGGCAGGTCGCTACGCGCCTCTGCCTTGGCTTGCGGCGCCAGGCGCGCTTGCGGATAACGAACCGGCAAACGGTTGTAGCCGTACAGGCGTGCCAGCTCTTCGATCAGGTCGACTTCCAGGCTGATATCGAAGCGATGGCTTGGCACTTCTACACGCCACTGCCCTGCTCCGTCGGCAGTAATGGTCAGGCCCAAAGCGTTGAGCAGACGCTCCACTTCAGCCGAATCCATTTCCATGCCCAGCATCTGGGTAATGCGCTGGGCACGCAGGGTGACCGGAGCAATTTTCGGCAGGTGCTGTTCGCTGACGGTCTCGATGATCGGACCTGCTTCACCACCGGTGATGTCCAGCAGCAAGCCAGTCGCGCGCTCCATGGCCTCGCGGGCCAGTTGCCAGTCCACGCCACGCTCATAGCGATGCGATGCATCGGTGTGCAGGCCATAGGAACGGGCCTTGCCGGCTACGGCGATCTGGTCGAAGAAGGCGCTTTCCAGGAACACATCGCGTGTGGTCGCGGAGACACCGCTGTGCTCGCCACCCATGACGCCGGCAATTGCCAGTGCGCGGGAATGATCGGCAATCACCAGCGTATCGCTACGCAGGGTGACTTCCTGGCCGTCGAGCAGCACCAGCTTCTCGCCCTCTTCGGCCATGCGCACACGGATGCCTCCGTTGATTTCGGCGAGGTCGAAGGCGTGCAGTGGCTGACCCAGCTCAAGCATCACGTAGTTGGTGATGTCGACGGCAGCGTCGATGCTGCGCACATCCGCGCGACGCAGACGCTCTACCATCCACAGCGGCGTAGGCTTGGACAGGTCAACGTTACGAATCACACGACCGAGGTAGCGCGGGCACGCGGCCGGCGCCAGCACTTCTACCGAACGTACTTCGTCGTGCGCGGCAGGCACCGCAGCCACCACCGGACGGACCACCGGAGCGGCGTACAGCGCGCCGACCTCACGAGCCAGACCGGCGAGGGACAGGCAGTCACCACGGTTCGGGGTCAGGTCGACCTCGATGCTGGCGTCTTCCAGGTCCAGGTAAACGCGGAAGTCTTCGCCCACCGGCGCATCGGCCGGCAGCTCCATCAGGCCGTCATTGCCTTCACCGACCTGCAGCTCGGATTGCGAGCACAGCATGCCGTTGGACTCAACGCCACGCAGCTTGGCTTTCTTGATCTTGAAGTCGCCTGGCAGCTCGGCACCGATCATGGCGAAAGGAATCTTCAGGCCCGGGCGCACGTTGGGCGCACCGCAAACCACCTGGAAGGTTTCCGAACCGTTGCTGACCTGGCACACGCGCAGCTTGTCGGCGTCCGGGTGCTGCTCGGTGCTCAGCACCTCGCCAACGACCACGCCACTGAAAACACCGGCGGCCGGCGTAACGCTATCGACCTCAAGACCGGCCATCGACAGACGAGCAACCAGCTCGTCGCGACTTACCTGCGGGCTAACCCAGCCACGCAGCCATTGTTCACTGAATTTCATCCTGCTCTCCTAAGAATTCGTTACGACTAGCGAAATTGCGCGAGGAACCGCAAGTCGTTGTCGAAGAACAGACGCAAGTCGTTCACGCCGTAACGCAGCATGGCCAGACGCTCAACGCCCATGCCGAAGGCAAAGCCCGAGAACTCTTCCGGGTCGATCCCGGACATGCGCAGCACGTTCGGGTGAACCATGCCGCAGCCCATCACTTCCAGCCAACCGGTCTGCTTGCAGACGCGGCAGCCTTTACCGCTGCACATCACGCATTCCATGTCGACTTCAGCGGATGGCTCGGTGAACGGGAAGTACGAAGGACGGAAACGCACGGCCAGTTCTTTTTCGAAGAACACCCGCAGGAACTCTTCGATGGTGCCCTTGAGGTCGGCGAAATTGATGTCGCGATCGACCAGCAGGCCTTCGACCTGGTGGAACATCGGCGAGTGGGTGATATCGGAGTCGCTGCGGTATACGCGGCCTGGGCAGACGATGCGGATCGGCGGCTGCTTGGACTCCATGGTGCGGACCTGTACCGGCGAGGTATGGGTGCGCAACAGCATGTTCGCATTGAAATAGAAGGTGTCATGCATCGACCGGGCCGGGTGATGGCCTGGGATGTTGAGTGCTTCGAAGTTGTGATAGTCGTCTTCGACCTCGGGGCCTTCGGCGATGCCGTAGCCGATACGGGTGAAGAACTGTTCGACGCGTTCCAGAGTGCGGGTAACCGGATGCAGACCACCGGAGGTCTGACCACGGCCAGGCAGGGTCACGTCAATGGACTCGGCGGAGAGTTTGGCAGCCAGATCGGCTTCTTCAAACAACGCCTTGCGCGCATTGAGAACCTCTGTGACACGCTCCTTGGCAACGTTGATCAGCGCACCGACTTGCGGACGCTCTTCTGCCGGCAAATTCCCCAGGGTCTTCATCACCTGAGTCAATTCACCCTTCTTGCCAAGGTAGTGAACCCGGATTTGCTCCAGGGCATTGATATCTTCAGCGCTTTGCACAGCCTCTAGAGCTTGCGAGACGAGCGCATCCAGGTTTTCCATGTACAGACTCCAGATACAAAATAGGGGAAGAGCTTGAAGGCTCTTCCCCTATTTATGACGTTTAACACCTGGCCCCACAGATGCGAGGCCGGGTGACTGTCGGGGGTACTTAAGCCAAGGTGGCTTTAGCTTTCTCGACAATCGCAGCAAACGCCGCTTTTTCGTTCACTGCCAGATCAGCCAGAACCTTACGGTCGATCTCGATGGACGCTTTTTTCAGGCCGGCGATGAAACGGCTGTAGGACAGACCGTTGATACGAGCACCAGCGTTGATACGAGCGATCCACAGAGCGCGGAACTGACGTTTTTTCTGACGACGGTCACGGTAGGCGTATTGGCCTGCCTTGATTACCGCTTGCTTGGCAACACGGAATACGCGGGAGCGTGCGCCGTAGTAACCTTTAGCAAGTTTCAGAATTTTTTTGTGACGCTTACGGGCAATGACGCCACGCTTTACACGAGCCATGAGTTACTTCCTCTATTCTTGACTAAAATTAACGAAGGCGCAGCATGCGCTCGACTTTTGCCACGTCAGACGGATGCAGCAAGCTGCTACCGCGCAGTTGACGCTTACGCTTGGTCGACATTTTGGTCAGGATGTGGCTCTTGAAAGCGTGCTTGTGCTTGATACCGTTAGCAGTTTTCAGAAACCGCTTAGCAGCACCACTTTTGGTCTTCATTTTTGGCATGTTCGGATACTCCGCATTCAGTTGATAAACATAATCAGAAGGCCTGCCGTGCCCTGTTGATTACTTCTTCTTTTTCGGGGCGATGACCATGATCAGCTGGCGTCCTTCCATCTTAGGATGCTGTTCGACCGAACCGTACTCGAGCAAGTCACCTTCAACTCGCTTGAGGAGTTCCATCCCCAGCTCCTGGTGGGCCATCTCACGGCCGCGGAATCGCAAGGATACCTTGGCCCTGTCCCCGTCACTCAGGAAACGTACCAGGTTGCGCAGTTTTACCTGGTAATCCCCTTCCTCCGTCCCTGGACGAAACTTGATTTCTTTAACCTGAATCTGCTTCTGGTTTTTCTTGGCCGCAGCAATCTGCTTCTTCTTTTCGAAGATCGATTTGCCGTAGTCCATCAGTTTGCAAACAGGTGGTACTGCATCGGCGGAAATCTCCACCAGATCCAGCTTGGCCTCTTCAGCCTTAAGAAGCGCGTCTTCAATTGACACAATCCCAAGCTGTTCACCTTCAGCACCAATTAACCGAACCTCGCGGGCCGAGATATTCTCGTTGATCGGGGCTTTCGGTGCAGCTCGTTTATCTTGTCTCATTTCACGCTTAATAATAATTACTCCGAATCTGGGCGACCACGCCGGGAAACCGCTTGCGCGAGAAACTCAGCGAACTGGGCGACGGGCATCGAGCCCAGGTCAGCACCTTCACGAGTACGCACAGCGACAGTCTGCATCTCGACTTCCCGATCTCCGATAACCAAGAGATAAGGAACCTTGAGCAAAGTATGCTCGCGGATTTTAAAGCCGATTTTTTCATTTCTCAAGTCAGACTTGGCACGGAATCCGCTTTCGTTGAGGGTTTTTTCAACCTCGGCGGCGAAATCCGCTTGTTTGTCGGTGATATTCATCACCACTGCCTGGGTCGGAGCAAGCCACGCCGGGAATGCACCCTCGTAGTGCTCGATCAGGATTCCGACGAAACGTTCGAAGGACCCGAGGATCGCCCGGTGCAACATCACCGGGTGCTTGCGACTGTTGTCTTCGGAGACGTATTCGGCTCCCAGACGCACTGGCAGGTTAAAATCGAGCTGCAGGGTACCACACTGCCAGACCCGACCAAGACAATCTTTCAGCGAGAATTCGATCTTCGGACCGTAGAAGGCCCCCTCACCCGGCTGCAGATCGTACGGCAAGCCAGCACTATCAAGGGCTGCAGCCAATGCCGCTTCGGCGCGATCCCACAGTTCGTCGGAACCGACGCGTTTTTCCGGACGAGTGGACAGCTTCATCTCGACGTCTTTAAAGCCGAAATCGGCGTAGACGTCCATGGTCAGCTTGATAAACGCAGCGGACTCGGCCTGCATCTGCTCTTCGGTGCAGAAGATGTGGGCGTCGTCTTGAGTAAACGCACGCACGCGCATGATGCCGTGCAAGGCACCCGATGGCTCGTTACGGTGGCAGGCACCGAACTCGGCCAGGCGCATCGGCAACTCGCGGTAGCTTTTCAGGCCCTGGTTGAACACCTGCACGTGGCAAGGGCAGTTCATTGGCTTGATCGCGTAGTCGCGGTTTTCCGACTGGGTGGTGAACATGTTGTCGGCGTAGTTGGCCCAGTGCCCGGATTTCTCCCACAGGCTGCGGTCAACGACTTGCGGCGTCTTGATTTCGAGATAGCCGTTGTCGCGCTGAACCTTGCGCATGTACTGCTCGAGCACCTGGTACAAAGTCCAGCCGTTCGGGTGCCAGAACACCATGCCCGGCGACTCTTCCTGGGTGTGGAACAGGCCCAGGCGCTTGCCGATCTTGCGGTGGTCGCGTTTTTCGGCTTCTTCAATGCGCTGGATGTAAGCAGCCAGTTGCTTCTTGTCCGCCCATGCGGTGCCGTAGACGCGCTGCAATTGCTCGTTCTTGGCATCGCCACGCCAGTAGGCGCCGGACAGCTTGGTCAGCTTGAAGGATTTCAGGAAGCGCGTGTTCGGCACGTGCGGACCGCGGCACATGTCGACGTATTCTTCGTGATAGTAAAGGCCCATGGCCTGTTCGTTCGGCATGTCCTCGACCAGGCGCAACTTGTAGTCTTCGCCACGGGCCTTGAACACTTCGATCACTTCGGCGCGCGGAGTGACTTTCTTGATCACGTCGTAATCTTTTTCGATCAGCTGCTGCATGCGCTGTTCGATGGCGGCCAGGTCGTCCGGAGTGAAAGGACGTTCGAAGGCGATGTCGTAATAGAAACCTTCGTCGATGACCGGGCCGATGACCATCTTGGCGGTCGGGTACAGCTGCTTGACCGCGTGGCCAACCAGGTGGGCGCAAGAGTGGCGAATGATCTCCAGCCCCTCTTCATCCTTTGGCGTGATGATTTGCAGCGACGCGTCGCTGTCGATGATGTCGCTGGCGTCGACCAGCTTGCCATTGACCTTGCCAGCAACGGTGGCCTTGGCCAGGCCTGCACCGATGGATGCGGCGACCTCGGCTACGGAAACCGGGTGATCGAATGAACGTTGACTGCCGTCGGGAAGAGTAATAGTTGGCATGGCGCCTCCTCTCCTAGTGGTGACCCCTACCAAAGGTCACGTGGGTTGGGATGAGCCAGTACAAGATCCGGTCCAGGCCATTCAATGACGAACGCCTGCCTTACAGCGGCAGGAGCCTTGCGGCCAACCGGAAAACCGAACCAGAGTGACTGGGATTCAAATCAGGGTTAATCGCGCATCTGCCGCTACCGGGACTGAAGGTCCGTCGGAGCCTGCAAACGCCCGAGCGGGGCATGCTAGCACAGATGAACGGTGGTAGCTGCGCAGAGGCTTTCCAACGCGGCAAATCAGGCGTTTTTATGCCAGAGTGATGAACTTGAGCCGCGCGTTAGCGCTCAGATAACAAGACATTGACCTCAAAGGAGCATCTTGGCATGCATCTGAATCGTTTATTCGCTGTTGTCGCACCAATCGTTCTGCTGCTGCCGCTGGCCGCCCACGCCGAATGGCCAAAAGGTGAACGCGAGAAGTACATGTCTCAGTGTGTTCCTGCGGCTGCGGAACAAATCGGTCCAGCTGCGGCCAAGGCCCACTGCGCTTGTGGTGCCGATGCGATCAAGTCGTTCCCGGCCAGCGACATCCAGGCATTGATGGATAACAAAGCCAGTGACGCCCTGAAACAGAAAGCGTTTAGCCAAATTGCAGCCTGCAAGGCTGAGAACAAAGCCAAAAATTAAGCACAGACCTGCGTTCTCAAACCCTGTTTTACTGGCAAAAAGTCCCCAAAACAGCCCATTCCGTACATTTTATGCAGGTTTTACAGCTTTTTTTATCACCTTTACTTTCGGCCAGAGGCCTTATAAAACGGGGCCTCCAGCCATTTAAAGATATAAAAAAACCACGACTGATCGGCAAACAGCTCGCCCGGGGGGGTCCCAAACCGAACATTTCGACTATGATACCCGGGTGTGCCCAGTTGGCCTGAGCAGCACAGTACTACTGAAAATATATGTTTCTTGGAGATACACCATGTCTAATCGCCAAACCGGCACCGTTAAATGGTTCAACGATGAAAAAGGCTTCGGCTTCATCACTCCTCAAGGTGGCGGTGACGACCTGTTCGTACACTTCAAAGCTATCGAAAGCGACGGTTTCAAAAGCCTGAAAGAAGGCCAGACTGTTTCCTTCGTGGCTGAGAAAGGCCAAAAGGGTATGCAAGCTGCTCAAGTTCGCCCAGAGTAATTTCCAGGCGCACTAAAAAAACCCCGTCCATGTGACGGGGTTTTTTATGGCCGGAACAAAAACGAACGATCAGCCGCAGTTGACGCGGGTCACTATCCGGCTGGCATCGGTGTTCAGGTTCAGGCGATCGGAACGGTACTCCAGCGTCACCATATCGGTTGGCAGCAGGAACCGTGCGCTTTGCGCTCCTGCGCGGGTACGCGCCTGCTCAAGCAGTTGCGGCGATGCCTGTTTGCCGATAGTGAACTCGGCAGCCTTTGCCTCACAGCGACTGTGACCCGTGTCAGTCGTCGCAACATCAGCGGTTGCCGACTCCGTAGAGGTAGTGCTGCAACCGGCCAGCGTGGCAACGGCCAGCAAAGTACCCAATGACGCGAGCTTCCAAGGCATGAAGCCTCCTTATTCAATGATTAAGCTGAGATCGTGCGACAACCAGACTGGCGTTTGGTTTCACCGGCAGCGCTAGCACCCTGCCCGCAATCCGGACGAACCGCGATTTTGCCTGAGCAGCACCCTCCCCTTAATCACTGAATCGTGACTGAATATGAACGACGCTCAATAGACGTCGATATAGTCGTAAGGCGGATTGGGCCAGTTCTCTTTCAAGGCATTGAAGATCTGCATGACCCAGACCTCATCGCTGGCCGCGACCCGCCCGACATAACCGGAGCCCTTGGCCCAGGTTTCCAGGCGAAACAACAAGCCGTCGATATCGGTACCACCCACGACACCCGAGGAAATATAGGCAATGCCTCCTCGGGTGACCCGCAATTGGGTGTGCTCATCATCACTGGCGCCGGCCAGCAACTGACGCACGGCCTCAAGGGTCAGGTCATCTGGAGAGTTCAAATCGATCTGCACGGCGCATTCCCTGAATATTCGTCAAAGACCAAGTGTCGCATAGCCCACCTTTGCCGCCTAAGTCGGCGTGTCAAAAGCCCCGCAAAATGGTTAACTCGGCACTCAGACTTCCCCGACCTCACGAGTGCCACCATGACCACCGTAAGCATCGACGCTGACATCAAGGCCAAGTGGCAGGACGGCCACAGCTCCTACAGTCCAGGCAGCACGGAGGAGCTTGCCATCATCGGTATCGACCTGTTGGTCAGGGATATTGGAACCGAAGCCGCGCAATCGTTCATCGAGCAGATTTTCGAGAAGCATTTGTCAGACCAAAAGGCCGAAGCGCTCAGCGGCCGGGAGTGAACCCCGCAGGCAGGCACCTGCGGGGCTTGACGCTTATTTCAGGCGGGCCAGGCGCTCGGTCAGCAGATCGAAAAAGCCCTGGGCATCACCGTTTTCAACCCAGAAGGCATTCTTTGGTGCTTTCAAGCCGTCATGCCAGTCGACGATGGTTTGTCCAAAGGTTGGTCCTTCGCGGCTATCGACAACCACGTTGACCGAGCGACCGCTGAACAATTGCGGCTTGAGCAGATAAGCGATCACCGTGGCGTCATGCACCGGCCCACCCGGGATGCCGTAGTGTTCCATGTCGCCCTTGATGTATTCATTGAGAATGTCGCCCACCAGCCGGCTGGCGTTGTTGTTCAGCGCGGCAATTTGATTCAGGCGCGCTTCGCTGGTAAGGATCTTGTGGGTCACATCCAGCGGCAGGTAAGTCAGCTTCACGCCACTCTTGAGTACCACTTCGGCGGCCTGCGGATCGGCAAACAGATTGAACTCGGCTACCGGCGTGATGTTACCGCCATTGAAGTGCGCGCCGCCCATGACCACCACTTCCTTGATGCCCCGGACGATATCCGGTTCCTGGATCAGCGCCAGGGCCAGGTTGGTCTGCGGGCCGAGCATGGCGATAGTCATGCTGTGAGGCTTGGCCGATTTCAGGGTATCGATCAGATAAGTCACGGCACTGCCCGTGGCCAGGCCTTTCCTGGGCTCATGCACGGCAATGCCCGAGAGCCCTTCCATGCCATGAATGTCCTCGGCGTAGATGGGTGTGCGCATCAGGGGCCTTGGCGCGCCCGCATAGACCGGCACTTCTTCGCGCCCCGCCCACTCCCGGGCCAGTCGCGCATTGCGCGAGGTCTTGTCCAGGCGAACGTTGCCGGCAACGGTGGTCAATGCCCGGACATTCAGCTCATCCGGCGACGCCAGCGCGAATAACAGGGCGACGACATCGTCAGCCCCTGGATCGGTGTCGATGATCAGGTCGATTTTTTCTGACGCCTGGGCGTTCGATGCAGTAAGCAGGGACAAAAGCAGCAGGCTCCGGAGCAGTGGGTACAGTTTTTGAGCATAGCGATACACGGCGAACTCCTTGTGCATGGGACATCAAAACGCGGACAACCAGTTAAAACGTTACGCCGGCGACCAGCACAATGTTGCAGTACGGCTGGCACTCGCCTGTACGAATAATCGCTCTCGCTTGTCGGCTCAAGACCTTGAATTGTTCATGGGTGAGCACTTCACGTCGCCCCAATGCGCCTTCGCCGTTCAGCTCTTCCAGCGCGACCAGGGCCGACGGTTTTTTATCGAAGAGCTCCTGAGCCAGCACATGGCTTTCGACCTGCATCTCACTGAGCGCCACCTTCAAGGTGCTGACAAAATCCGGAATGCCATGGGTCAAGGCCAGGTCGATCAATTCAACGCCTGGAGGAACCGGCAAACCGGCGTCCCCGATGACGACCATGTCGCCATGCCCCAATGAGGCAATCAGCCGCGACAAAGCAATGTTGAGCAGTGGTGTCTTTTTCATTGGTTTTTAAACGCCTGCACATCGCTCAAGGCGGGAATCGACGGTTGCGCGCCGGCACGGGTGACAGACAGCGCCGCAGCCACTTGCCCGAAGCGGATTGCCTGCACTTCATCCTTGCCCGCTGCCAGCGCCGCAGCGAAACCGCCCACGAATGTATCGCCGGCCGCCGTTGTGTCGACAGCCTGCACGACGGGCGCGGGGAAATGTTCGAAACGCTGGCCATCGGCAAACAGCGAACCTTGCGCACCAAGGGTGATGATCACCTTACCGGCGCCCAGGGCAATCAGCTTGGTTGCCGCGGTTTGCGCGGATTCCAGGGAGTCCACGGACACTCCGCTCAGCGCCGACGCTTCGCTCTCGTTGGGAATCAGGTAATCGATCGACGCGTACCAGTCCACTGGCAAGGGACGGCTGGCCGGCGCGGGGTTGAGGATGACCGTCTTGCCCAATTCGCGACCGCGCTTGAGCGCATGGCCAACGGAGGCATCAGGTACTTCCAGCTGACAGATGAGCACGTCCGCCGCCTGTATGACCGAATCAAAACGGTCAATGGCTTCAGCCGTCAGCTCACCGTTGGCACCGGGGACGATGACGATCGTGTTCTGGCTGTTGTCGTCGACCACAATCAACGCCACGCCGCTGGAACCTTCAACGGTGCTGACCGCCTGACAATCGATCTGTTCGGCCAACAGCGCCCCGCGCAGCGCCTCACCATAAGCATCGTCACCCACGCAGCCGATCATCGACACCTGCGCTCCCAGCCGCGCCGCAGCCACGGCCTGATTGGCGCCCTTGCCGCCGGAGACGGTGGCAAACGAAAGACCAATCAGCGTTTCACCGCCCTTGGGCAAGCGCGGCGCACGGGTCACCAGGTCCATGTTCAAACTGCCAATCACCACTACTTTTGCTGACATACATTGCTACTCATCGATTCTGTTTCGGCGACGCTGTTGATTTAGCGGCGTCCTGTTTTCAACGGAACTGGGTAAACACGCCGGCCAGCGGCGCCGTCGATTCACGGATGACGATACTCGGCGTCACGATCCGCTGATCGGTCGCCAGACCCGGCGTGGCGATCCGTCGTAAAAGCACTTCGGCAGCCATTTCGCCGAGCTGCAGGATTGATTGCCCGACCGTGGTCAACGACGGATAGACATACCGACTCATCTGGATATCGTCGAAGCCGATCACCGACAACTCGCTCGGTACGCGAATATTGCGCTCGGCGGCAGCTCGCAGCACGCCGATGCCGATCATGTCGTTGGCGGCAAAAATGGCAGTAGGCGGATGGCTTTCCAGCAAAATCGCGGCAGCGCTGTAACCGCCAGTGCTGGTGAAATCACTTGCCAGCATGCGCCCGGAAGAGACTTCGACGCCCGCCTCTTTCAGGGCCCGGCAATAACCCGCCAGACGCATCTGCGCCACACTGGTGTTTTCCGGCCCGCTGATCGTGGCGATGTCCCGGTGGCCCAGTTCCAGCAGGTGCCGGGTCGCCAGGTACGCGCCGTATTCATGGTCGATGCGCACAAGGTCCGCATCGACACCGTCCAGTCCACGGTCGACAATCACCATGGGCGTGCGCACGCCTTTGAGGCCTTGAGCCAGACCGCTATCGCCACCAGCCGAGGCGACAATCAGGCCGTCGATGCGTTTTTCCAGCAGCACACGCAGGTAACTGCGCTGCTTGTCCGGATTATCGTCGGAGTTGCACAGGATGACGCAGTAACCGTTGCGCTCGCAGTAATCCTCGATACCCCGGGCCAGTTCGGCAAAATACGGGTTGAGGCTGTTGGGGACCAAAAGGCCGATGGTCGCCGTGGTCTTGGCCTTAAGCGAACGGGCCACCGCGCTGGGGACGTAATCGAGGGTCTTGATCGCCTCTTCGACCTTGATCCGGACTTCTTCACTGACCGGACGGGTCTTGTTCACCACATGGGACACCGTGGTGTAGGAAATGCCGGCAAGGGCTGCCACATCTTTGATAGTCGCCATGACTCAGGTCCGCCGGCTTGCGCGTTGACTGCGATAAGTGTCCAGCACCACCGCCACCACGATCACGGCGCCGGTTATGATGCGTTTGGTCGGCTCGGTTGCCCCGATCTGCGCCAGCCCCGCGGCCAGTACAGAAATGATCAGGACGCCGAAAAACGTGCTGATCACCGAACCGCGCCCGCCCATCAGGCTGGTCCCGCCGATCACGACGGCTGCGATTACCTGCAACTCAAGACCGGAACCGGCATTCGGGTCGGCAGCTTCCAGGCGAGAAATCTGGAACAACGCCGCAACACCGGCGAGCAATCCCATCAGGCTGAAAACCAGGATCTTGTAAGGCTTCGGATTGATCCCCGCCAGCCGTACGGCCTCCTCATTGGTGCCGATACCGATCAGGTAACGACCGAACACCGTGCGGGTCAACACGGCCTGGGCGATGAAAATGATCAGCAACGCAATGATGAACGAGGGTGAGATGCCGAAGGCGATCAGATTGGACAACCAGGCGAACGCATCGCCGATGTAGGCCGTACGCGAACCGGTCATCTGGTACGCCACCCCGCGAGCCATTTCCAGCACGCCCAGGGACACGATGAACGAAGGTATCCGCCACGCCACCGTGATCGAACCGGTGATGGTGCCCGCGAGCGCCGCGACGGCCATGCCGAGCAACGCTGCGGGCAGAACGCTCCAGCCCCAGCCAAGTATCGCCACGCTGACGGTCGAGGCCGCCAGTGCCAGCACCGAGCCGACCGACAGGTCGATGCCCCCGATGATCAACACAAAGGTCATGCCGACCGCCAGCACCATCAGGTCCGGAATCTGGTTGGCCAGGGTGCTGAACGTGTCGTACGACAGGAAGTGACTGCTCAACACCGAGAACAGCACGATCATCGCCAACAAGGCCCCCGCCAGCCCCAGGTAGGTGCCCAGGCCGTAGAAGTTGCCACTGTGTTTGCCGGCGGAAGAAGCGGTTTTCATGGAAGATCCCTAGGCGCGGCTTCGTTCAGCAGCGCATCACGTTTTTGGTAGCCGGCAAAAGCAGCGGCGAGCAACTCATCCTGGGTCCAACTGTCGCGATCGAATGTATCGATCAGGCTTCCTGCCGAGAGCACGCCGATCCGGTCGCAGATCAGCATCAGCTCGCGCAAGTCGCTGGAGACCACCACCAGCGCCTTGCCCTGGCGGGTCAACTCACCGAGCAGGTTGTAGATATCGAACTTGGCGCCGACGTCGATGCCGCGGGTCGGCTCGTCGAACAGCAGCACCGAGCAGTCGCGCTCCAGCCAACGGCCGATGACGACCTTCTGCTGATTGCCGCCGGACAACTCAGACACCAACTGTGCCGGGCCGGAACTGCGAATGCGCATGGCGTCGATTTGACGCTGGGCCAGGGCGTTCTCGCCAGCGTTGTCGACAAAGCCGGCGCTGGAGATGCCGGGCATGTTGCCCAAGGCGATATTGGCGCCGATCGACTGCGTCAACAAAAGGCCTTCGCCCTTGCGATCTTCAGTGATCAACGCAATGCCGTGCCCCACCGCATCGACCGGCGAACGAATGCTGACGACTTGCGCCGGCGCGCCCAAGGCAATCGTGCCGCTGTCGGCGATATCGGCACCGAAGATCAGGCGCAACAACTCGGTGCGCCCCGCGCCGATCAAACCGGAAATCCCGAAAATCTCTCCGGCACGGACTTCGAACGACACATCACGGACCTTATCGGCACGGGTCAGGCCCTTGATCGTCAGCATCGGAGCGCCAATCTTGCGCGCCCCCATATCGATGTGTTCGCCGAGCTCGCGGCCGACCATCAGCGTGACCAATTGCTCGCTGTTGTAGTTGGCCATCGGCTCGACACAGACCAGGTTGCCGTCGCGCAGCACGGCAATGCGCTGAGCCACCCGCGCCAGCTCTTCGAGACGGTGGGAGATGTAGATGATCGATACGCCACGCGCCTGCAGGCGAGTGATTTGCTCGAACAGCATTTCGACTTCGCGCGCAGTGAGCATCGCCGTCGGCTCATCGAGAATCAGCACATGGCAATCGCCAATCAGGTTGCGGGCGATCTCCACCATTTGCTGGTGACCGATGCCCAGTTCGCCGACCAGGGTGTCCGGGTCAATGGCGTCGAGCCCGACCTGGGTCATGGCCTCGATGGCAGCCTTGCGCAATTGTTTGCGACTGATCCAGCCGCCGCTGTTGGGCAGGTTGTCGAGAAACAGGTTTTCCGCCACTGACAGGGTCGGCAGCAGATTGAGCTCCTGCATGACCATGCGGATACCGAGGCCTTCAGCCTGAGTCCGGCTCCCCGGGCGATAGTCCTGCCCCTGGAACTGCATCTGGCCGGTGGTCGGCGTGACCAGCCCGCCAATAATCTTCGAAAGCGTGCTTTTGCCCGCCCCGTTCTCGCCGGTCAGAGCCAGCACTTCACCGCGCATGAGCGTCAGGTCTATGCCGCTCAATACCGGTTGGGCGTAGGTCTTGCCGATACCGCTGACCGAAAGGACAGCGTTCGGAGTGGAAGCTGACATAAAAACTCTCCACGCGCCCGTCCAGCTGGACGAGCGCCGTTGCGTCGCCAGAAGGTTATTTGGTGACCAGCTCTACCGGCGTTTCGATCACGCCATTGGCGCCGCCGTCGACCTTCTCGCCCTTGAGAATTTTCAAGGCCGTCTCGATGCCGAACACTGCCTGTTTGGCCGCAAACTGGTCTGCGGTGGCCAGCACCCGACCATCCTTGAGCATCGGCTGAATGGCGTTGATGTTGTCGTAGCCGACCACTTGCACCTTGCCGGCCTTGCCCGCGGCGCGTACCGCAGACACTGCACCAACCGCCATGCTGTCATTGCCAGCCAACAGGGCCTTGGTTTGCGGGTATTCGCTGAGAATCGACGCGGCCACCTTGTTGCCCTTGTCGATCTCCCAGTCACCGGATTGCAGGGACACGACCTTGATCTGCGCCGCCTCCATCGCATCCTTGAAACCTGCAGTGCGCTGCTGGGCATTGGTGGTGGTGGACACACCCTCGATGATGCCGACTTCGTCACCGGCCTTCAGTTGTTTGGCCAGGTAATCACCCACCAGCCGCGCGCCCTTGCGGTTGTCCGGGCCTACGAACGGAACATTGATGTTCTTGCTTTTGACGACGGCGGGGTCCAGCTGGTTGTCGATGTTGATCACGGTGATACCGGCATCGATGGCTTTCTTGATCACCGGCACCATGGCTTTGGAGTCTGCCGGCGCAATCACCAGCGCATTGACCTTGGCCAGGATCATCTGCTCGACGATCCGCGTCTGGCCGGCGGTGTCGGTTTCATCCTTGATGCCGTTGGAGATCAGGTCGAATTCGCCGGAGTGATCTTTCTGGTAGGCCTTGGCGCCGTCTTCCATGGTCAGGAAGAACTCGTTGGCCAGGGATTTCATGACCAGGGCGACTTTCGGTTTTTCAGTGGTTTCAGCGAAGGCTGAAGAGACAGGCAATGCAGCGGATGCGGCAGCCAGCATAGCGACAGCGAGAAGACGTCCAGCGAATGGCAGCTTCATGGGTTCACTCCGATCTTATGATTATTGTGAGCAACGCTTGCGCTGGCGTAAGCTTCACGACCCACAGTGATGGAATGCCATCAGCGTGGGTCGCGCAAACGTTTGCGTGAACCAAACTATGCGAACCCTGCCGGTATTTGTCAACGACCTGAAAAGTGCTTTCAGAGATGTTCAGCGAAAAAACGGCATGCATCTCATGCCGTAGTGTTGACCACCGATCCCGTGCCAGAACCCTTGGTCAGCTCCTTGATCAGACTCGCGCTCACTTGCAGGATGGCACCGGTGGTTTCGGCAACCTGCCCCTGAATGGCCGCTACCGCGGTGGTCTTGGCTTCCGGAGTCGGATAGGACGCTGCCTGGGCCTGCGCCAGTTGCTGCTGTTGCTCACGCAATTGCTGTTGCAGTTCCTTCAGGCGCTTGAGCAAGACCTTCACCGCCACGCTGGTGTTATCGCTCGTTTCCGATTCGGCCGATGCACCGGCACTTTCTCTCAGGCCTACCGGAGCGGTTTTAACCTGGGTGCCGTCGCCTTCCTTTACACCCCGCGCGTTGGCAGCCGTATCCCCTGTCACATCGCCCACAGCACGAATGGTCGCCGCAGACGTCCCCCCGATGGTGATGCCCGCGGTATTCGGGAAGCCAATAGATAACGACATGTGAGCTCCTGCAGAAATAGATCCCTTGAAGGAGCATCGACCGACTAGCGCTTTTCTTGAGTCGGTCACGACGATTTGACGCGTTTAAATCTTAAACAGGACTGCCATCCTTTTCGGAGAGCCGAACGCAAAAGACACACATGTTCGGCAATCCGGACGTCAGGAGCGGAAACCGCCTCCGGACACAAACTGCAATACCATTACAAATCATTAAGTTAGGCGTGTTTTTCGATTCAGGGTGTTACTGGTACAGATCCTGCTCTTCTCCTCATACCTCCGGCGTTCAGATTCGCCCGGGGCGCATCTAGATGAACCTGCATCTGCACCGTCTCACAACTAGAAGAGAAAAATAATGACATCTGCATTCAAGACCTTTGTTCCGGGCGCCTTGGCCCTGCTACTGCTTCTGCCTACCGCCCTACAGGCCAAAGAAGCCGAAACCCAACAGAAACTGGCCAACGTGGTGATTCTCGCCACCGGTGGCACCATTGCCGGCGCAGGGGCCAGCGCCGCCAACAGCGCAACCTATCAAGCAGCGAAAGTCGGCATTGAACAGCTGATCGCCGGCGTTCCAGAACTGAGCCAACTGGCGAACGTTCGCGGCGAACAAGTCATGCAAATCGCTTCCGAAAGCATCACCAACGAAAACCTCCTGCAACTGGGCCGCCGCGTAGCCGAACTGGCCGACAGCAACGACGTCGATGGCATCGTGATCACCCACGGCACCGATACCCTGGAAGAAACGGCGTACTTCCTGAACCTGGTGGAAAAAACCGATAAGCCGATCATCGTCGTGGGCTCCATGCGCCCGGGCACTGCGATGTCCGCCGATGGCATGCTCAACCTGTACAACGCGGTGGCCGTGGCCAGCAGCAAAGATGCGCGGGGCAAGGGCGTACTGGTGACCATGAACGATGAAATCCAGTCGGGTCGCGACGTCAGCAAAATGATCAACATCAAGACCGAAGCGTTTAAAAGCGCCTGGGGTCCGTTGGGCATGGTGGTAGAAGGCAAGTCCTACTGGTTCCGCTTGCCAGCCAAGCGCCACACCATGGATTCCGAATTCGACATCAAGACCATCAAGAGCCTGCCTGACGTCGAGATCGCCTACTCCTACGGCAACGTCAGCGATACCGCCTACAAAGCCCTCGCTCAATCGGGCGCCAAAGCCATCATCCACGCCGGCACCGGCAATGGCTCGGTATCGTCGCGAGTGGTCCCTGCCCTGCAAGCCCTGCGCAAGGACGGCGTGCAGATCATTCGCTCCTCCCATGTCAACGCCGGCGGCTTTGTATTGCGCAACGCCGAACAGCCTGACGACAAATACGACTGGGTCGTGGCCCACGATCTGAACCCGCAAAAGGCGCGGATCCTGGCGATGGTCGCGTTGACCAAGACCAATGACAGCAAAGAGCTGCAGCGGATGTTCTGGGAATACTGATTCACCCTCGCCCGACCGATCCGGTCGGGCACCCCGTGCACCATTCGCCAGCCCTGGCGAGTGGCGCCGCTCGATCTGACAAAAAAACTTCCTTCGCCTTACGCCAAATGCAGTAAACCGCTGTCAGAGGATTCTCTTGATTTTTAAGCAGTTGCGAAATGGCGTACAGTTAAATACTGTATGCACGTACAGCTTAATAAGGATAATCCTGTGGACACCACCTCTACCTCTCCCGACACCTATGTACGCATGGGCCTGCGCGTTCAGAAAATCATCAACTCCCCCACCGCACAAAAGGCCCGGGCAGCACTGATCTTCCGCCTGCCTGACGAGCCGGTGGATGAATGGGAACGCTTGCTGGAAGAAATCGACGAGAACGACAACGTCACCCTCGCCTACCGCGACGATGGCGGCGTGCAGATTTTCTGGGTTGTGCCGAAGGAAGATTGAGTCGATGAGTGCCCGCTGGTTTGCTTTGTTGTTTGTGTTTTTTGTCATGGGCGCGCAAGCCGATGCTCCGCGCACCTTCTCTGAAGCGAAAAAGGTCGCCTGGAAGCTCTACGCCCCCCAATCCACCGAGTTTTATTGTGGCTGCAAGTACACCGGCAACCAGGTGAATCTGGCCGCCTGCGGCTATGTGCCGCGTAAAAATGCCAAGCGTGCATCCCGCATCGAGTGGGAGCATATCGTTCCGGCCTGGCAGATCGGCCATCAACGCCAGTGCTGGCAAGAGGGCGGTCGCAAGAACTGCACCCGCTACGATCCGGTTTACCAGAAGGCCGAAGCTGATTTGCACAACCTGGTGCCCAGCATTGGCGAGGTCAATGGCGATCGCAGCAACTTCAGTTTCGGTTGGCTGCCCGAACAGTCTGGGCAGTATGGTTCGTGCCTGACCCAGATCGACTTCAAGGCCAAGAAAGTCATGCCCCGCCCTTCCATTCGCGGCATGATCGCCCGGACCTACTTCTACATGAGCAAACAGTATGGTTTGCGCCTGTCGAAACAGGATCGGCAACTGTACGAAGCCTGGGACAAAACCTATCCGGTCCAGGCCTGGGAACGCCAACGCAACCAGAGCGTGGGGTGCGTCATGGGGCGCGGCAACGAGTTTGTCGGCCCGGTAGACATGAAGGCCTGCGGCTGAATCCAGGCGCAATACCCGAAACAAAAAAGGCCTCGGGGCTGAACCCCGAGGCCTTTTTAGTTGCTCTGACGTCTGCGCTACTGAATGTTATTGAGCGGCCGGTCGCTCAAGCACCAGCAATTCGATGTTCTGTTTCTTGGCGCGAGTGAGCGCCGCACGGACTTCATCCTGTTTGGCTTCGGCCTCGGCTTTCGAATTGAACGGCCCCATCAGGATTCGCGTATTGCCATTTTCCTTGAGGATGCTCGACATGAAACTATGCTCGATCAGCCAGCCACTCAAATCGCTGACCGCCTGAGGGGTTTCACCTCGCACTTCAAGATCCCATTGTGGGCCGGACACCGGCGCCGGCACGGTGGCCATGGCCGGTTTGGGCTTCGGTGCATCCACACTGTTGCCCTCACCACATCCCGCCAGTGCCAATATCGCGAATACCAAGACCATTTTGTGCACGGCGCTTCCCTCTAAATGCTTAAAGCGGGGATTTTAACATCCATGAATACTTCACGAGAGCCGTAAAATGGGCTCAAAACAACGAGAATCATGGATGCGGCCTCTGTATAGTTACGCCTTGGGAATTAATGCCACATCTGCGCGTCAGAAAGAGGCACCCAAACTCTGAGACTTCGCACTAATCTATACATACCACCGACTTCTGCACTGTCCGAATCAGGTGCCCCACAAAGCAATCAAGGAGAAGACCATGCTGATACTCACCCGCAAAGTCGGTGAAAGCATTAATATCGGTGATGACATTACGATCACCATCCTGGGCGTAAGCGGCCAGCAAGTCAGGATCGGCATCAACGCTCCGAAGGACGTTGCAGTGCATCGTGAAGAAATTTACCAGCGTATTCAGGCCGGCCTGACCGCTCCGGAAAAGCCGCAATCCTGAATCCTGCTGCAGTCACTAGCCAGCCCGTTCAGTCTGGAACCACGGCTGGCTAAAGATTCAGCATCGCCTCTGCCCTGCAATCCACAAGGGGTTCGATACTAGCGGCAAGCTCAATGCCCTGGCTGTCAGACTTTTCCGGTTTATCCCAAGGAAGGATGCGTTCGCTGCGTGATCAACCAAACATCACGCCTCGCGCCATGCCAGTCGCCGCCACCACCATCAACAGCAGCAACAGCGCCTCGACATGACTGATCCGTGCAAACAGCTTCGCACGGCCGGTATCGACAGACACTTTACGGGCAAGCGCTATCCGCCATTTGATCAGCGTCACCATTGGCGCAATCTCCAGCAGCAGGATCAGCACGAACAGCGTCATCTTCAGATGAAACAGCGGCTGGTGCAGGTAATAGTCGGCGCCTTTCTCGTACCCGCCAAAGGCGCGCATCCCCCCGCTGATCAGCAAAACGACCGCTGAAATACCCCAGATATTATCCGCCATCAAAACACTACGCACTTCTGCGGCCCCATCGGCCAGGCGCCGCAAAGCCGTGCCTCGAACCAGCACCGCCCAAAATCCCAAGGCCATTGCCAGAAGATGAACCGCCGCCAGAAACCAGTGAGTGAGCATCGAGAAACTCCTGCCAGGTCGAATGTGTGTGAGCCAGTCAGTAGTAGCCCATGAAGTGACAGCTTGCACGGCACCTGCGGACAAAGTCCGGTACACAATATGACAGACCAACTAAACTCCACTGCGCTGGTTTCGAGCGTCCGTGGCAACACCAGCCCCAACCGCAACTCACTCTCACCGCATTGAACTGAGTAAACAAAATCATGTGTGAATCATGTGATTCAAGCTCTGCTTCAAACACAACAGGCCGTCGTCGTTTTCTTCAATTTGCCGGATTGAGCGCAGGCGCCCTGCTGCTGACCGGCACACTGCCCGGCAAGCTCATCCAGGCAGCCGAAAAAGCGACAGCCCCACCAAAACCTCAAAATGCAATCAGTCCCGATATGGCATTGAAAAGACTGATGGAGGGCAATGAGCGATATGTAAACGGCACTTCCAAGACGCATGACTTCAAGGCTGAGCGAGAGGCCCTGGTGTCCGGTCAAAATCCGTTCGTGGCAGTACTGAGCTGCTCTGACTCGCGGATCGCCCCGGAATATGCGTTTGATACCGCGCGAGGCGATCTTTTCTCCATCCGCGTCGCGGGCAACTTCGTGACCCCGGAAGGCCTGGCCAGTCTTGAATACGGGGTTGCCGTGCTTGGCGCGCCGCTGATTCTCGTACTCGGTCATGAAAGCTGCGGCGCTATCGAGGCCGGTATCAAGGCCGTCAAGGACAAGACGGTTTTCCCCGGCCATATTCCGAAGCTGACCGATGCACTCAAGTCGGCTATCGAGGCAGTGCTCAAGCAACCCGGGAGCCTGATGGAAAACGCCACCGCGCAGAACGTCAAAAATTCGGTCAACAGCCTGAAACAGGCCTCACCCTTGCTGACCGATGCGCAGAGCAAGGGCCTGCTGAAGATCGTGGGAGGTGTCTATCGCCTGGCGAGCGGCAAGGTAGAGCTGATCGCTTGAACCGCAACACGCACATCACCGGCATCGGAACACCCCCGCATGCAAAGAGCCCAGCGCGATGGCTGGGCTCTGGTTACTTCCGGTTTTCCATCATTTTGTCGGCCAGCGCCCTGGCCCTCTCGATCAACAGGTTCTGCCTGTCTTCGTGCGTAGCACCACCCACAACCGGGGCTGTCAGATTGCTTTCGGCAATCAATGCAGCGCAGAAATATTGGTCCCAGACGGCCTTGTCCACAGATGCCTGCTTGCTGATTTGATCGACGTTCATAGGCGGCTCCTTTCAATGAGGCAGCCCCACCAGTTTACGCCTGAATGGCAAAGAATCCGGACCACCATCGACAGTGACCCGCCATTCGTCGCCTGTGAAAACACTACGAGGAGTTCCCCTGGGTCCGTGGCTTGAGGATTGCAGAGATCGCGCGTAGCAGCGCGGGAACGACATAATTCTGACGCTGCAGCCATTCAATCAATGCTTAAGGACTCCAGCGATACGCTTGGTCAGTCACCGGGAGATGTAACGTGTCAACGCTCAACGAAATCGCAATGAACCACGCGCGAATGGCTAAGGAAAAGGCAGCAGAGTCGACTGAACTGAGCGAGCGACACCTCCAGATTGTAGGAAGCTTCGAGGTACCGTCCATTGAAGTACAGCAGAACATCCCACTGCATTTGATTGCGGGAATGCAGGAGGGGCATCACGGCCTTGCAGCGGCCTTTGCCCACTGACTTCCATCGAGGCAGGCGACGATCTGAACGATTACTCGGCAAACCCTGGTTGTCAGGTATCCGCTCAGTAATCGTCGCACGCAGGATCAGCCGATGTCGCCGACAACGCGCGCGTAGCTCTCGAAGCCATCGACAAGCATGAGAAGTTCATCAAGATGACGCTTGCGGTGCTCATGGCGCCAGAGTGACTGGCTGCCTGAAGCAGAAGGGACGGTGGTTAACACAACTCGCACCAAATCAGGATCATGCTGGTCGCCAGGCCGCTAGTAACGATCCCGATTCCAAACACCACGCCGAGAAGCAGAGTTTTTGCCCACATGGCTCGATTCTCCGGATACCGCATTCAAAGAATGCTTGAGTAAGAGCACCTGAGCAAAATCCAAGCCATTTGGCATAGGTAAGTCCAGGCCCGGTGATTGCGCTAAAACGCTCTGTTCGAGTCGTGAAAAATCCCCCAACAAGGGGTTCGCTGACCCTAAGTTTTGGGTTGCATCCCCCCAAACGCCGGGGCTCCAGGACACCCTTCAAGGACACGGCACGGTGATGACGCGGTGGTTTACATGAAGGTGAAAGCCGACCTGAAGATCTAGCGCAGTAGTCGTTTGCCCAAACACCAGACAACAAAAAAGGGCCCACCTTTCGGTGAGCCCTTCCAGACCGCCCAGCAGAGCGGATTTTGTTTGGTAGGCGCGATTGGACTCGAACCAACGACCCCCACCATGTCAAGGTGGTGCTCTAACCAACTGAGCTACGTGCCTGCTGTGAGGCGGCATTCTACGGAATTCCGGAGGGGTGTCAACACCTTTTTTCGCGCTAACCCTATGAATATGCAAAATATTTAATTTTGCCGCTGCAAAGAAGATTTTCCGGGTGGCTGGCGGGCGATTTTCAACTCGGGTAGGATCAATGCACTCGTAAAATATATTAAACAGAGGCTGCCGGATGGCTAACACTCCCTACCCCGAGTCCTACTACGCCGCATCGGCCAATGCGGTTCCGCCGCGCCCAGCGTTGCAGGATGACGTCGAGACCGATGTCTGTGTGATTGGCGCCGGTTATACGGGGCTGTCCTCTGCCCTGTTTCTGCTGGAGAACGGCTTCAAGGTCACGGTGCTCGAGGCCGCCAGGGTGGGTTTCGGGGCGTCCGGGCGTAATGGCGGGCAGATCGTTAACAGCTATAGCCGCGACATTGATGTCATCGAGCGCACGGTCGGCCCCAAGCAGGCTCAATTGCTGGGGCAGATGGCCTTTGAAGGTGGCCGGATCATTCGTGAGCGGGTCGCCAAATACAACATTCAGTGCGACTTGAAAGACGGTGGTGTATTCGCCGCCATGACCGCCAAACAGATGGGTCATCTGGAGTCGCAGAAGCGCCTCTGGGAGCGATTCGGTCATACCCAGCTCGAGCTGATGGATCAACGCCGCATTCGTGAGGTGGTCGCCTGCGATCAGTACGTCGGCGGCATGCTCGACATGAGTGGCGGGCACATTCATCCGCTCAACTTGGCGCTGGGCGAAGCTGCTGCGGTCGAATCCCTGGGCGGGACGATTTATGAGCAGTCGCCAGCCGTACGTATCGAGCGCGGCGCCAACCCGGTCGTGCACACGCCGCAAGGCAAGGTCAGGGCCAAATTCATCATCGTTGCCGGCAACGCTTATCTGGGCAATCTGGTGCCGGAGCTGGCCGCCAAGTCGATGCCTTGCGGCACTCAAGTGATTACCACCGAGCCACTGGGCGAAGAACTGGCCAAGACCCTGCTGCCTCAGGATTACTGCGTCGAAGACTGCAATTACCTGCTCGACTACTACCGCCTCAGCGGCGACAAGCGCCTGATCTTCGGTGGTGGCGTGGTGTACGGTGCGCGGGATCCGGCGAACATCGAAGCGATCATTCGACCGAAGCTGCTCAAGGCATTTCCGCAGCTCAAGGACGTGAAGATCGATTACGCGTGGACCGGCAACTTCCTGCTGACCCTGTCACGCCTGCCTCAGGTCGGGCGCCTGGGCGACAACATCTACTATTCCCAGGGCTGCAGCGGCCATGGCGTGACCTATACGCACCTGGCGGGCAAGGTGCTGGCCGAAGCCCTGCGCGGCCAGGCCGAGCGTTTTGACGCCTTTGCCGACCTGCCCCACTACCCGTTCCCCGGCGGACAAATGCTGCGTACGCCGTTCGCGGCGCTGGGTGCCTGGTATTACGGATTGCGCGACAGGTTCGGCATGTAACCCACAGATGCAAAAAGGGCCGCTGGATGCGTAATGCCTGTAGGAGCGAGCTTGCTCGCGATGCACTCAAGAGCGCCGCGTTTAGCCAGTAAATACGCGTTATCGTTAACGACCATCGCGAGCAAGCTCGCTCCTACAGTGAACAGCATTACACTGGATGCGGCCCTTTCAGTTGCAGAAAACAAAAGATGTTGTGGGGTTAGAGACGATCTCGTGGGATACCGCTGCGAATCCGCAGGATATCGGCCAATACCGCCAGGGCAATCTCCGCAGGCGTCTTGCTGCCCAGATTCAGCCCGATGGGTGCGTGAATCCGCCCCAACTCGAGATCCCCCAGACCACCAATGCGCCGCAAGCGCTCGAAGCGCTTTTGCGAGGTCTGCATGGAGCCCATCACGCCGATGTAGAACGCCTCGGTGCGCACCGCCTCCATCATCGCCAGGTCATCGATACGTGGATCGTGGGTCAACGCCACCACCGCCGTGTCGCTGTGACAACCACCATCGGCGATGAACACCGACGGCAGTTGGCGACGAATCTCTACGTTTTCCAGCACGACGCCTTCCAGCACTTCGTCCCGCGGATCACACAGAATCACCTCGAAACCCAGGCCCACGGCAAACTCCGCACAGGCCTGGGCGACACTGGAGTAGCCGGCCAGCAGCAAGCGCTGGGCCGCACCGACGCGCACGCGCACCCGGTCGATTTCGCGCTCGATACGCACACCCTGCTCACGATCATCGAACAGACTGCGCGCACCACTTTGCAGATCGACTTCACGGATCAACCGACGCCGGCCCAACAGTGCCGACTCCAGCTCGCGCAGATGCGCTTGTACGTCACATTCGGCCTCCAGCTGCTCGACCAGCACATCGAGCACCCCGCCGCATGGCAGGCTGACGCGCGAGCGTGGGTCGTCGCCTTCGCCGTAACGAACAACGCTGACTGGCTGCTCAAACGCGCCCTCGGCGACTCGCTCGAGAAAGTCTTCCTCGACACAGCCGCCAGACAGCGAGCCAATCCAGTGCCCCTGCGTGTTCACCGCCAGCAGCGAACCCGGTGCGCGCGGCGCCGAGCCGTAAGTGGCCAGCACCGTACACAGCCAGATGCGCTGACCGGCCACCGACCACTCCAGCGCCCGGCGCACCACTTGCAGATCGAGATGCTGCATATCAGTGGGCCTTGTGCTCGAGCGGCGGCGCATCGACCCGCAACTTCTGCACGTCATTCACAGCCAGATCATTCGGCTGACCGCCCCAGCCCTGACGCAGGTAGTTCAGCAGATCCGTGAGTTGCCCGTCGCTCAGCTTCTGGGCGAAGCCAGGCATCGGTTGCATGTGCTCGAACCCGGAGAATTTCTGCTCACCGATACCGTCGTCGATGACCCGTACCAGGTTGCGCGGGTCTTCCAGGCGCAGCGTGGTATTGCCACGCATGGCCACGGCGATGTGCGGCTTGCCTTCGCCACCTGGAGCGTGGCAACCGGCGCAGACATTCAAATATTCCTGACGGCCGCGCTGGGCGCTCGGGCTCAGCTTGTCCACAGGCACTTCGGTGAGCACTTTCGCCGCCGGTGGCTGATCGCCGAGCAGGAAGGTCGCCATCGCGGCCAGGTCCGGATCGCTGAGGCCCTGGGTGCTGTTGTGGAACACCGGGAACATTTCGTTGAACATCGTGCCCTGGGCGCTCATGCCGTGTTTGAGGAACGAGCTCAGGTCCTGATGATTCCAGCCACGGGCCGCCAGGTCAGTGGCCAGCAGGCTCGGCGCCAGGTAGCCATTGAGAATGCCACCGGTCATGCGCTTGTCCTGCTGCATCGCACCCGGCAAGCCGCGTGGGGTGTGACACTCGCCACAGTGACCGAGCACGTCGACCATGTACTGGCCGCGCTTCCAGGCTTCGCTCTTGCCTTCGGCAGGCGCAAGCTTCACGTCCTTGCCGTACATCATGTTCCAGCCCATCAGGCCCAGGCGCACGTTGAACGGGAAGCTCAGGCTGGTGACCGGCGCGGCGCGCTCGATCGGCTCAACGGTTTTCAGGTAGGCATGAATCGCGTCGGAATCTGCTCGCGGCATCAGGTGATACGAGGTGTAGGGCATCGCCGGATACAGGTTCGCGCCATCGCGGCGCTTGCCTTCAGTCAATGCGGCGAAAAACTCGTCATCGCTGTACAGGCCGATGCCGTGCTCTTCGCTCGGGGTGATGTTGGTGCCGTAGATCGTGCCGAACGGCGAAACGATCGGCAGACCACCCGCATAGGGCGCGCCGCCCGGTGCGGTGTGGCAGGCCATGCAGTCGGCAGCGCGGGCGAGGTATTGGCCTTGCTTGACCTGCGCATCATCGGCGTGAGCCGCCACCACAGGCGCAGCCAGACCAACCGCCAACGCCAGGCGGCTAAGTAGAAGCTTCATGCTTAACCCTCCTTGACCAGGCCGAGATCGGTCAGCACGTTGCGGGTGGCGCTGTAGTAGCGCACGTACCCGGTGCAACGGCAGATGTGATGACCCAGGCTGTCCTCGATGACTTTTTCCAGCTGGCTTTTGACGATCGGCTGACGCTGCAGCTTTTCCACCAGCACGGTCGCGGCATTGACGAAACCCGGCGCGCAGTAGCTGCACTGGAAGGCGAATTCGTCGACGAAGCGCTGCTGGATCGGATTCAGCTCGGTGACCTTACCCTGCTCGTCGCGGGTCGCATGGCCTTCGATGGTCCGTACTTTCTTGCCTTCGAAATAGTGCGCGCCGGTGATGCAGGTGCGCACTTCTTCGCTGGTGCCGTCCGGGTTGTCGACGATCACCACGCAGGCGTGGCAGATGCCCTGGCCGCAGCCCAGGCGCGAACCGGTGAGGTTCTTGTATTCGTGCAGGTAGTCGATCATCGGCAGGTCATCAGGGATGTCCACCGGGCCGACGGATTGACCGTTGAGGGTCAGTTGAAGCGGACGGTTAGCCATTGAGGGCCTCCTTGATGCGTGCAGAAGTGATAGGCAGGTCGCGGACACGTTTACCGATGGCATGGGCCACGGCGTTGCCGATGGCGCCGACCACCGGGATCATCACCACCTCGGCGATGCCCTTGGACGGATCGCTTGGCGACAGTGGCGGCAGGATCTCCGCCGTCTGTTTCCACACGGCAACGTGACGCGCCATCGGCAGGCGATAACGATTGAAGTTCCAGTCACCCTCCCCCGGCCCGCCTTCGTACAGCGGCATCTCTTCCATCAGCGCATGACCGATGCCCATGGCGATGCCGCCTTCGAGCTGACCCTTGACCAGTTCTTCCACCAGCACCCGACCGCACTCGACCCACGAGTGGTGGTTGAGCACCGACACTTCGTTCGAACCCTTGTTGACCTTCACTTCCACCAGCGTCGCGACCGGGCTGTAGTAAGTCACCGCCGCGTTGTTCAACTGGGTCGCCGGGTAGGCGATGCCCTGGCGGTCCAGCAGATGGAAACCGGCGCTGTTCATCTGCGCCTTCTTCGCACTCGGGGCACCGTCGCCGTACTTCACGGCCAGGCCGTCGAGCGGCAGACGCTCACGCACGCCGTCGATGCTGAACTCGGCCTCGGCCCAGCTCCAGCGGTTGAAACCGTGCACGGTGGCGCCGCTCACCAGGCCACGCTCGTGAACGCGCTTGGCCAACATGGCAAACGGCAGTGGCTCCATACCGTTGGCGGTGAGCTTGCCGTCGACCCAATGGGCGTCTTCGCGGCGCACCACGTAGGGGTTGGCCTGGCCGCCGTAAGGGCCTTGTCGCCAGATTTCCATGGCCGCCGGCCACAAGCCGTGGTTGAACAGCACACGCGCCGCTTCACGGGTGGCGTGGCTGAAGTAGTACGCCGAGTTGGTGGCCGACGAAGCCGAAGCCACCTTGCCGACCCAGCGCGGATTGCGCAGGAAGTTGTCCTGCTCGGCCTGGCTCATGATGTACGGGTTGCCGCCACTGATCAGCTGCAACTCTTTCCATTCGGTTTCGCCGGTCTTCACTTCGTGCGCCGGGAGACCGAGGAAATCGGCCACGACCATGGCTTGCGAGGTGGACATGCCGGTGCCGATTTCGATGCCGATGTGGCGCAGGCTGATGCGACCTTCGGCGGTGAATTCAATGCTGGCCATCGGCGCTTCGGAACCGGTGCCGAAGTCTTTCTGGCAGATGGCGAAACCAATGCCGTACCAGTTGTCCGGATCGGCGGCTTCGCGCTGTTGCTTGATCGCAGCGCGGTTTTTCCAGGTGTCGTGGACGGCCGCCTTGTCGAGAATCTCGTGCAGGCGCAAGGCACCGGCCGGGATCGCGCCCTGGGTGTTTTTCATGCCCGAGCGCAGTGCGTTCTTGCGGCGCAGTTCGATGGCATCGACACCGAGGCGATCGGCGATTTCGTCGACCATCATTTCGGTCGACGCCATGCTCTGCAGGGTGCCGTAGCCACGCATCGACCCGGCTTCAACGGCGCGGGAATGATAAGCCGTGACCTGCAGGTCGTTCTGCGGCATGTAGTAGATCGATTGCGCGGCCGTGGCGCCCACCGCAGCCACCGACGGGCTGTAGTTGATGCGCCCGCCACCGTCGACGCTCATTTCAGCGCGGAAGATCTTGAAGCTGTAGTCGTTCTTGTCCACCGCCAATTGGTAGCGAATGTCGAACGGGTGACGCTTGATGCCGCTCTGGAACTGCTCGTAGCGGTCGTTGGCCAGGCGCACCGGCACACCGGCACCGTACAACGCCGCCAATGCTGCGTAGTAGACGAAAATGTTGTGGTCTTTCGAGCCGTAACCGACGGTGTAACCCGGGTGCATGTTCAGGTTGGCCAGGCCGAAACGCGACGGCGCGATCATCTTCGCGGTTTCGGTCGCGGCTTCCAGCGGGCACTGGGTGGCGACAACGAAATGCAGGGTCTTGGTGGCCGGGTCGTACCAGCCGTTGCCGTTGTCCGGCTCCAGGGCGGCCGGTTCGATCGACGGGGTCTTGTAGCGCTCGTCGAACACCAGCCAGTTATCCGGCGGCGTATCGATCTGCTGCTTCATGCGGTCGGCGTAGAACAACCCGCGCTCGGTCAGATTGCCGTGCAGGTTCGGTTGGGAGTTCCAAACCGGACGACGGTTTTTCAGCATCGGGAACAGGATCGAGTCCTTGAGGCTGGCGAACTCGTCTTCGTCGGCCGAGGTCGCACCGCCGACGCGCACGTAGCGGAAGCTGCCGTAGGGATCGCCTTCGTAGAACGGCACTTTCTCGCCGTAGCGGATTGCCTTGTCATTGAACTTGAGTTGGTTCTTGGCCTGACGGAAGCGCTCGAAGTCGTTCCAGATCAGGATCGCCACCGGATGACCGATGAACATCGGCACCTTGCCGGCCGGCAGCAGTGGATCCGGGGCGTGCTCCTCAGGGAACACGATACCGTCCTTGACCAGGTCTTCGGCGGTGACGATGCGGTCCGGCTGCAACCCGGCATCGAGCCACGACAGGTCGATGCCGGCAAAAATGTGGTCGGCCTTGATGGTTTTCAGCAGCATGGCGTGGCCTTGCTGCTCTGGCCAGCCCGGCATGTCCTTGGCGCGGATATCGCGGGCAAAGACCTTGCTGCCGCAGACCTTGGACAAGGCATCGTTACGGGCGCGCGCCTTGCCATTGTTGCCGAGCCACTGCTCGGACGGCACGGTCACGCTGTTCTCCATCAAGGCGGCCAGCGCCTGGCTGCTCAATGGCGTGAGCGTCACGCTCACACCCGCTACCAGCCCGCCCTGAAGGAACGAGCGCCGGGATATATCACGGTTGGACATGGATCATCCTCTGGGCGGTTATGGGGTCCGCCCTTCTGGTTATGTTCTGGAAATCTCGAGTCTTGCAGAGGCCCTTTTCGACGATGCAAAGGGCTGTTGTTGACCGTGCAAAGCTGACCGAAAGGTTAAGTTTATAGGCTTATGCCTTTGCGGAAAACTAAAAACTGACCAAGGAATCAAAAAACCGCGACTTTTCGACGCAGCAGATCGATGAACAACCCCAACTCCCGGCTGATGTGCTCGCCCTTGCGCAACAGCAGCCCGAAGGGTGCCATTTGCACATCCAGCTCCACCGGCAGCGCCACCACCAAGCCCATTTTAAGATAGTCGCGCAATGCGGTTTCCGACAGGACCATGATCGCGTCGGTCAGTTGAATCAGTTGCTGCATGGAGTACACCGAACTGCACTCGATGATGTCCGCCGGCAACGGCAACGCCAGGCGTTGCAACGCCTGATCCAGACCGATGCGCGCCGGGCTGGTTTCCGGTTGCAGGATCCACGGCCAGTCGTTGACCAACTCGGCCATGTCCAGTTTTTTGTGCCGTGCCAGCGGGTGGCCGGCATGCACCACCACCAGCAGGCGCTCATTGCCCAGTTGCTCGAAGACATAATGCTCACTGTCGGTGGCGGCATTGCGCCGGGCGATGGCGAGGTCGATGCGCCCCTGCTCCAACAACTGGATCACCTGGTCACTGGTGTCGCCCATGATGCGAATCCGCAACTGCGGATTGAGCGACTTGATTTCGGCGATCGAATCCATCACCAGCCCCGGCGCCGCGCCCATGATGGTGCCGATGGACAGATAGCCGTAGCCACCCTGCTGCCGCGCCATCAGGTCCTCGGCGCAGCGGTCGAGGCCACTGATGGCCGCCTCGGCGAAGCGAATCAGTTCCTGGCCCAGCGCCGTCGGGCGCATGCCCCGAGGCAAACGTTCGAACAGGTCGCAACCAAACATGTCTTCAATCTCATGGAGCATGCGGGTTGCCGCCGGTTGCGACATGTTCAGGCTTTGCGAAGCGCGATGCAGGTTCTGGCTGGTGCTGAGCGTCACCAACATGTGCAGATGCTTGTAGCGCAGGCGATTGAGCAGGCTGCGAGAGATGGTCGGCGTGGTCATGGCGGGCCTTTTTTTATCGATACCCTGAAGGTATCAGTTGTGAGCTAGATTCGATTTGTAACGCATCGATCAGCGGCCGTACAGTCTTCCCCATAAGAACAAATGCCCTACCAAAGGAAAACTGCGATGAAGACTCTACCCGCGCCTCTGCTCGCCAAAATTTCCTGGCGGCTGCTGCCGTTTCTCCTGCTGATGTACATCATGGCCTTCCTCGACCGCGCCAACGTCGGGTTCGCCAAGCAAGCCTTCCAGGCCGATACCAACATCAGCGACGCCGCCTTTGCCTTCGGCGCCGGCGTGTTCTTCGTCGGTTACGCACTGCTCGAAGTGCCAAGCAACCTGATCCTGCACCGCGTCGGCGCGCGCCTGTGGATGTGCCGCATCATGGTCACCTGGGGCCTGGTCTCCGCCGCCATGGTCTTCGCCCACAGCGAAACCAGCTTCTACGTCCTGCGTTTCCTGCTGGGCGTGGCCGAAGCCGGCTTCTTCCCCGGCGTGATCCTCTACCTCACCTACTGGTTCCCCAGCGCCGTGCGCGGCAAGGCCATGGGTTTCTTCTACTTCGGTGCGCCGCTGGCGTTCATCTTCGGCAGTCCGCTGTCCGGCCTGCTGCTGGAACTGGATGGCTTTGCCGGTTTCCATGGCTGGCAGTGGCTGTTCGCTGTTGAAGGCTTGATGGCCACGGCGGTGGGCATCTGGGCCTACTGGTACCTGGACAATCGCCCGGCCGATGCCAAGTGGCTGACCGTCGAGGAACGCCAGCAAGTACAGAGCCTGCTCGATCAGGAAGACAGCCATAAACAGAACCACGGCCGTAGCCTGCTCAACGTGATTTGCCAACCCTCGGTGCTGTACCTGTGCCTGATTTATCTGCTGATCCAGGCCAGCGTCTACGGTGTGGTGTTTTACCTGCCGACTCAAGTTGGCGGATTGCTCGGCACCAAGGTCGGCTTGATGGTCGGACTGGTCACCGCGATTCCATGGATTTGCGCATTGATCGCCGCCTACCTGATCCCCGGCTACAGCGACCGCACCGGCGAACGTCGCCGCACTGCCTGCCTGACCTTGCTCATGGCCGCCGCCGGGATCGCCTGCTCGGTGACCTTCAGCAACCCGCTGCTGGGGATCATCGCCCTGTGCTTTGCCGCCTCCGGCTTCATCGCCGTGCAACCGGTGTTCTGGACCTTCCCCTCCAGCTACCTCGCCGGCAGCGCCGCTGCAGCCGGGATTGCCCTGATCAACTCGTTCGGCGCCCTCGGTGGCTTCATCGCCCCGGTGCTGAAGAACTGGGCCGAAGGCGCCTTCCATTCCCCGGCAGCAGGCCTGTACGTGCTGTCCGCTACCACCGTCATCGCCGCGTTGCTGGTGCTGGGCATACGCGCGCCCGGCCATAAAGCCTCGAACAAACCGGCCACCGTTTAAACCTGACCGCCGTTTAACAAAAGGAATCACACCATGGGCATTCCAACCATCAAACACGTCCGCGCTTTCACTCTGCGAGGCGGCGGCGCGGATTATCACGACCAAGCCGACGGCCACTGGATCGACGATCACATTGCCACGCCAATGAGCAAATACCCGGAGTACCGCCAGAGTCGCCGCACCTTCGGCATCAACGTGCTCGGCACCCTGGTGGTGGAAATCGAAGCCAGCGACGGCACCGTCGGCTTTGCCGTGACCACGGGCGGCGAGCCTGCCGCCTACATCGTCGAGAAGCATCTGGCGCGCTTCCTCGAAGGTGCTCGTGTCACCGACATCGAAAAAATCTGGGACCAGATGTACCAGTCGACCCTGTATTACGGGCGCAAGGGCATCGTCATCAACACAATCTCAGGCGTCGACCTGGCGCTCTGGGACTTGCTCGGCAAGATCCGCCAGGAGCCCGTGCACCAGTTGCTCGGCGGTGCGGTGCGCGACGAATTGCAGTTCTACGCCACCGGCGCCCGCCCGGACCTGGCGCAGAAAATGGGCTTCATCGGCGGCAAGATGCCACTGCACCACGGCCCGGCCGAAGGCGAGGAAGGCCTGCGCAAGAACCTCGAAGAACTGGCGACCATGCGCGAACGCGTCGGCCCGGACTTCTGGCTGATGCTCGATTGCTGGATGAGCCTGGACCTCAACTACGCCACCAAACTGGCGGTCGGCGCCCACGAATACGGTTTGAAGTGGATCGAGGAAGCCCTGCCGCCTGACGATTACTGGGGCTACGCGGCCCTGCGCAACAACGTACCCAAGGGCATGCTGGTGACCACAGGCGAACACGAAGCCACGCGCTGGGGCTTTCGCATGCTGCTGGAGATGGGTTGCTGCGACATCATCCAGCCGGATGTCGGCTGGTGCGGCGGGATCACTGAACTGGTGAAGATCTCCGCCCTGGCCGACGCCCACAACGCGCTGGTCATCCCTCACGGTTCGTCGGTGTACAGCTACCACTTCGTCGCCACCCGGCATAACAGCCCGTTCGCCGAGTTCCTGATGATGGCGCCGAAGGCCGACGAAGTGGTGCCGATGTTCCATCCGCAATTGCTCGGCGAACCGGTGCCGGTCAATGGCCGCATGCGCCTGTCGGCACTCGACCAGCCAGGTTTCGGCGTGACCCTCAACCCGGAATGCCAACTGCATCGGCCGTACAACCGCTGAGAAAGGAGTTCGACATGAACATGCCGCAAAACGCGTTTAAAGCCGCGCTGAACAACAGCGAAACCCGGTACGGAATCTGGGCCGGGTTCGCCACCGGCTACGCCGCCGAGATCGTCGCCACCACCGGTTACGACTGGATGCTGATCGATGGTGAGCACGCGCCAAATACAGTGCCCGGCGTACTCGCTCAGTTGCAGGCCGTGGCGCCTTACTCGACCGCGCCGGTGGTGCGCGCGGTGAATGGTGACGCCAACCTGATCAAGCAATTGCTGGATGTCGGCGCACAGACGCTGATGATCCCGATGGTCGAAACCGCCGAGCAGGCACAGGCACTGGTGCGCGCCATGCGCTACCCGCCCCACGGCATTCGCGGAGTCGGCGGTGGCCTGACCCGCGCCACCCGCTGGGACGGCGTGCCGGACTATCTCAATACCGCTCACGAACAACTGTGCCTGATCGTGCAGGTGGAATCGCGCACCGGCGTGGAAAACGTCGCAGCGATCGCCGCCGTCGAGGGCGTGGATGCGGTGTTTATCGGGCCGGCGGATTTGTCGATCGGCCTGGGCCATGCCGGCAACCCCGGCCACCCGCAAGTCCAGGAGCGGATTCAACATGCCGTGAACGCCACGCTGGCGGCGGGCAAGGCCTGCGGGATTCTCGCCCCCAACGAAGAAGACGCACGCCGCTACCAGCGCTGGGGCTGCCAGTTCATTGCGGTGGCCATCGACATCAGCCTGCTGCGCCAAGGCGCCATGGCCACCCTCGCCCGCTATCGCGAACCCGCCAGCGCTCAAGCACCGTCACGCACTTACTGATCTGCCAAGGAGTCGCACCATGCCGTCCGTGCCTGTTTACGAAAACTTCATCAACGGCCAGTTCGTGGCCAGCGCTGCCCACCTCGATGTGATCAACCCGGCCACCGGAGCCGTGCTGTCGAAAGTCCCGGCTTCGACCGCCGAAGACGTCGACCGCGCCCTCGCTGCCGCCCGCTCCGCGCAAAAAGACTGGACACGCAAACCGGCGAACGAGCGCGCCGGTTACTTGCGCCGCATTGCGGCCAAGCTGCGGGAAAACGTTGCGCACCTCGCGCGCACCATCACCCTGGAACAAGGCAAGATCAGTGGCCTGGCGGAAGTCGAGGTGAACTTCACCGCCGACTACCTGGACTACATGGCCGAATGGGCCCGGCGCATCGAAGGCGAAATCATCACCAGCGACCGCCAGAACGAAAACATCTTCCTGTTCCGCAAACCGTTGGGCGTGGTGGCCGGGATCCTGCCGTGGAATTTCCCCTTCTTCCTGATCGCCCGCAAGATGGCCCCGGCCCTGCTGACCGGCAACACCATCGTCATCAAGCCCAGCGAAGAAACCCCGAACAATTGTTTCGAATTCGCCCGACTGGTGGCCGAAACCGACTTGCCGGCCGGCGTATTCAACGTGGTTTGCGGTGACGGTCGAGTGGGCTCGGCACTGAGCGCGCACAAAGGTGTGGACATGATCAGCTTCACCGGCAGCGTCGACACCGGCTCGCGGATCATGGCCGCTGCCGCGCCAAACATCACCAAGCTCAATCTGGAGCTGGGCGGCAAGGCGCCGGCCATTGTGCTGGCGGATGCAAACCTCGACCTTGCGGTGAGGGCGATCCGCGATTCGCGGATCATCAACAGCGGGCAGGTGTGCAACTGCGCCGAGCGGGTGTACGTCGAGCGCAAGGTGGCGGATCAATTTATCGAGCGCATCGCCGCGGCCATGAGCGCGACCCGCTACGGCGATCCGATTGCGCAGCCTGATGTCGAAATGGGTCCGCTGATCAATCGCCAGGGCCTGGACAGCGTCAACCGCAAGGTCCGCAACGCGTTGAGCCAGGGCGCCAGCCTGATCAGCGGTGGACAGATTGCCGACCTGCCCTATGGCTTCCATTTCCAGCCCACCGTATTGGCCGGTTGCCGTGCCGACATGGAGATCATGCGCGAAGAAATTTTCGGTCCGGTGTTGCCGATCCAAATCGTCGATGACCTGGACGAAGCCATCGCCATGGCCAACGACTGCGAATATGGCCTGACTTCGTCGATCTACACCCGCGACCTGAGCAAAACCATGCAGGCGATGCGTGAGCTGGATTTTGGCGAAACCTACGTCAATCGCGAAAATTTCGAAGCGATGCAGGGTTTCCATGCCGGCGTGCGCAAATCGGGGATTGGTGGTGCGGATGGTAAGCATGGGTTGTATGAGTACACCCATACTCATGCGGTGTATTTGCAAGGCTGATTGCCGGATACCAACAACCGTGCAGGAGCGCGCTTGCTCGCTCCTGCAGAACGGGTCGCAAAAACTTAAATCGCAGAAACAAAAAACCCCGGTCTTTCGACCAGGGTCTTTGCTATCGACTCGAAGTAACCAGCGGTTTCTTCGTAGCTCCAAGGCGTTCAGTGGGCCTCGGGGCAGATATGGCGCAGCGGACGGGACTCGAACCCGCGACCCCCGGCGTGACAGGCCGGTATTCTAACCGACTGAACTACCGCTGCGTATCGCTTTGGACTTTCGTCCAAGTAACTCGTGTGATTGAAAGCTTCGGTGCTTTTCAATCGCGAACCAGATCGAAATCTGCTTCGTAAATAATGGCGCAGCGGACGGGACTCGAACCCGCGACCCCCGGCGTGACAGGCCGGTATTCTAACCGACTGAACTACCGCTGCGCGTCGGTGGAGGCATTTCAGCCTACCTCTTGCTTTCGCAAGTATCTCGGAAGTGGTGGGTGATGACGGGATCGAACCGCCGACATTCTGCTTGTAAGGCAGACGCTCTCCCAGCTGAGCTAATCACCCGTTTGCATCTCCGAGGCCGCGAAATTTACGCAGGTAGCGAACCTAAGTCAATAGCAGGATTGAAGTTTTTCTGAAAAAGACAAAATCAAGTCAATCGCAACAGCATCAGCAACAGTCAAACCGCTTTCGCGAGCAAGCCCGTTCCCACAGTGGATCGCATTTCAATGTGGGAGCGGGCTTGCTCGCGAAGACGGCGGTGCATTCAACATCAATGCCTGAGGAAAGAACCGATCTACTCGCTGTAAATCATCTTCTTGGTCATGCCGCCGTCGACCACGAATTCCTGGCCAGTGACAAATCCGGCATTCCTCGACAGCAGCCAGGCCACCATCGCCGCCACATCCTCGACCGTCCCTACCCTGCCCGCCGGATGCTGGGCATGATCGGCTTCGGTCAACGGTTCGGCACGCCGCACCGAGGGGTCGCGCGCATCGATCCAGCCAGGGCTGACCGCGTTGACCCGGATCTCCGGGCCAAGGCTGATGGCCAATGCGTGAGTCAGGGCCAACAAACCGCCCTTGCTCGCCGCATAGGCCTCGGTGTCGGGCTCCGACTGCCCGGCCCGGGTCGAGGCCAGGTTGACGATGGCACCGCTGTGAGCGCGCAGGTACGGCGCACAGTGTTTGGCCAGCAACATCGGCCCACTGAGGTTCACCGCCAACACCCGATTCCAGTGCGCCAGATCCAGGCTTTCCAGGGTGATGTTGTGCGGGTCGGCCACCGCGGCATTGCAGACCAGCGCATCCAGGCGCCCGAACTGGCCGAGCACCTCGGCCACGCCCAGCGCGACCTGCCCTTCATTCGAGACATCCATGGCGATGAACCAGGCGCTATCGCCCAGCACTTTCGCCACTTTCGAACCGCGCTCCCGATCCAGGTCCGTCAGCACGACTTGCCAGCCTTCGCTGATCAGCCAGGCCGAGATCCCCAGGCCGATACCGCGCGCAGCACCGGTCACCAGGGCTACACGGCCATTCGAACCGGTGGCCGGCACCGACAACTCGATCACAACGCAGCCAGACCGCGCGCCAGATCGGCTTGCAGGTCCGCCACGTCTTCCAGGCCAACCGCAACGCGGATCAGGCTGTCGCGAATGCCCGCCGCTTCACGCTCTTGCGGTGCCAAACGACCATGGGACGTGGTGCTCGGATGGGTGATGGTGGTTTTGCTGTCACCCAGGTTGGCGGTGATCGAAATCAGCCGCGTGGCATCGATAAAGCGCCAGGCGCCCTCTTTACCACCCTTCACTTCAAAACTGACGACCGCACCGAAGCCCTTCTGCTGGCGCAGTGCCAGTTCGTGCTGCGGATGGCTCTTGAGGCCAGCGTAATGGACTTTCTCGATACCGTCCTGCTGCTCCAGCCACTCGGCCAGTTGCTGGGCGTTGGCGCAATGCGCCTTCATCCGCAGGTTCAGGGTTTCCAGGCCCTTGAGGAAGATCCAGGCGTTGAACGGGCTCAGGGTCGGCCCTGCGGTACGCAGGAAACCCACCACTTCTTTCATCTGCTCGCTGCGACCGGCGACCACGCCGCCCATGCAACGACCCTGGCCGTCGATGAACTTGGTGGCCGAGTGCACGACGATGTCCGCACCCATTTTCAGCGGTTGTTGCAATGCCGGGGTGCAGAAGCAGTTGTCGACCACCAGCATCGCGCCTTTGGCGTGAGCGATTTTCGCCAGTTCGGCGATGTCGACCAGCTCAGCCAGCGGGTTGGACGGCGACTCGACGAACAGCAGCTTGGTGTTGGCCTTGATCGCCGCGTCCCAGCCGGACAAATCCGCCAGGGCCACGTAATCGACCTCAATGCCGAAACGCTTGAAGTACTTCTCGAACAGGCTGATGGTCGAGCCGAACACGCTGCGCGACACCAATACGTGATCGCCAGCACTGCACAGGCTCATCACCACGGCCATGATGGCCGCCATGCCGGTTGCGGTGGCCACGGCTTGCTCGGCGCTTTCCAGCGCGGCAATGCGCTCTTCGAAGGCGCGCACGGTCGGGTTGGTGTAGCGCGAGTAAACGTTGCCCGGTACTTCCCCGGCAAAACGCGCGGCGGCGTCGGCAGCGGTGCGGAATACATAGCTGGAAGTGAAGAACATCGGATCACCGTGTTCACCTTCCGGCGTACGGTGCTGACCGGCACGTACGGCCAGGGTATCGAACGCTACGCCTTCGAGGTCGCTGTCCAACCGACCGGCATCCCAATCCTGACTCATGCTGTCACCCCTTTCCCTATTCTCGTAAATTAAAAGCCGGATACAAAACCGGCCCCTCAGGGCCGGTAATTACTCAGTTGTTGTACAGGTCGATGATCGCACTGACTGCCTGCGTCTTGACCTTAGAGGCATCGTTGCGTGCCTGTTCGATCTTGTTCAGGTAAGCCTCGTCGACGTCGCCGGTGACGTACTGGCCGTCGAACACCGCACAATCGAACTTGTCGATCTTGATCTTGCCGCCACCGACCGCCTCGATCAAGTCAGGCAGGTCCTGATAGATCAGCCAGTCGGCGCCGATCAGGTCAGCCACGTCCTGGGTCGAACGATTGTGGGCGATCAGTTCGTGAGCGCTCGGCATGTCGATGCCGTAGACGTTCGGGTAGCGAACCGCTGGCGCCGCGGAGCAGAAGTAGACGTTCTTGGCACCGGCTTCGCGGGCCATCTGGATGATCTGCTTGCACGTGGTACCGCGAACGATGGAGTCATCCACCAGCATCACGTTCTTGCCGCGGAATTCCAGCTCGATGGCGTTGAGTTTCTGCCGTACGGATTTCTTGCGCGCAGCCTGGCCCGGCATGATGAAGGTCCGGCCGATGTAGCGGTTCTTCACGAAGCCTTCGCGGAACTTCACGCCCAGGTGGTTCGCCAGTTCCAGCGCGGCGGTGCGGCTGGTGTCCGGAATCGGGATGACCACGTCGATATCGTGATCCGGACGCTCGCGCTGGATCTTCTCGGCCAGTTTCTCACCCATGCGCAGGCGGGCCTTGTAGACCGATACGCCGTCGATGATCGAATCCGGACGCGCCAGGTAGACGTGTTCGAAGATGCACGGGGTCAGGGACGGGTTGGTCGCGCACTGACGTGTGTACAGCTTGCCCTCTTCAGTGATGTAGACCGCTTCGCCTGGCGCCAGGTCGCGAATCAGGGTGAAGCCGAGCACGTCCAGGGAAACGCTTTCCGAGGCGATCATGTACTCGACGCCTTCATCGGTGTGACGCTGGCCGAACACGATCGGGCGGATGCCGTGCGGGTCGCGGAAACCGACGATGCCGTAGCCGGTGATCATCGCCACGACGGCGTAGCCACCGACGCAACGGTTGTGCACGTCGGTGACCGCTGCAAACACATCTTCCTCGGTCGGCTGCAACTTGCCGCGCTGGGCCAGTTCGTGGGCGAACACGTTGAGCAGCACTTCCGAATCGGAGCTGGTGTTGACGTGGCGCAGGTCAGATTCGTAAATCTCCTTGGCCAGCTGTTCAACGTTGGTCAGGTTACCGTTGTGCGCCAGGGTGATGCCGTAAGGCGAGTTGACGTAAAACGGTTGAGCTTCGGCCGAGGTCGAGCTGCCCGCGGTCGGATAACGCACATGGCCGATGCCCATGTGACCGACCAGGCGCTGCATGTGACGCTGCTGGAACACGTCACGCACCAGGCCGTTGTCCTTGCGCAGGAATAACCGGCCATCATGACTGGTCACGATACCGGCAGCGTCCTGGCCGCGGTGCTGGAGGACGGTTAGCGCGTCATACAGCGCCTGATTGACGTTCGACTTACCGACGATACCGACGATGCCACACATGCGACGCAACCCCTACTTAATGGATCTGAACTGAGCACCACTCACTGAGGCGTTTTGGCCATCGGCAAGAGTTGCTCCTTGAACGGAATATCAGCGGGTACGCTGATTCCGCTGGCAAGCCACTGACTGCTCCACCCGAGGATCAGGTTTTTGGACCAGTCGGCGACCAATAGAAATTTTGGCACGAGCTGTGACTCTTTCCACCACCCGTCCTGCTGTACCGGCCCCAGGCTCAACAGCCCGACGGCAATGACCACCAGCAACCCGCCACGCGCGGCGCCGAAGGCCATGCCGAGGAATCGGTCGGTCCCGGAGAGCCCGGTGACGCGAACCAGTTCGCCGATAAGATAATTGATCATGGCGCCTACGATTAAAGTGGCGACAAACATGATGGCACAGCCCGTGATTATACGGGCTGATGGCGTTTGAATGTACCCACCGAGGTACTCGGACAGTGAACCACCGAACATCCAGGCAACGACCCCTGCGATGATCCAGGTCAGCAGCGACAGTGCTTCTGTGACGAAGCCGCGGCTCAGACTGATCAATGCGGAGATGGCGACGATTGCTACGATCGCCCAGTCAACCCAGGTAAATGGCACAGTGCAGCCTACAGACGGATAAGGCGGCGCATTTTAGCAGAGCCCATGCTTATCGGTAAGCTGCGATTGTCAGTGCATTGCATATCGGGGCGATAGTTTTAGCCACGCTCCGGTTGAAAGCGCACGACAAAGCCCTTGAGGTTCTGCTGGCGGTTCAGCAAGTCACGCAGCCGGTCGGCTTCGGCGCGCTCGATCAGCGGCCCGACAAACACCCGGTTTTTGCCGTCGGCGGTACGGATGTAGGCGTTGTAACCCTGGCTGCGCAGGGTTTTCTGAAGTTTTTCCGCGCTTTCACGATTCGCCAGGCTGGCCAGTTGCACCGACCAGCTGACAGACAGGCCATTGGCGTCGACACGGCTTTGCGTGGTGTCCGGCTTGCCCGGTGCCGCGGTGATCGGCTGGGCAGGCGCTGTTGCAGGTTTGGCCGCCAGAGCCGGGACCGGCGCGGGTGCAGGCGGTTTGGCTGCTGGCACTGCAGCCACCGGCGCAGCTGGCACCGCCGATTCCTGCTGGGCGATTTCGTCATCGCTCGGCACGGGTTCCTGAGGCAAGGCTTGTGGCTCGGGCACCACCACGGGCTCGACCTGCACCTGGGGCATCGCAGGCGCCTGCGGAGCCGCAGGCGCTTCGACCGTCACCTGGCGCTGTTCGTCCTGGCGGGAAAACAGCATCGGCAGAAAAATCACCGCCAGCGCGACCAACACCAGGGCGCCAACCATGCGCTGTTTGTATGCCTTATCCAGCAATGCCATTTGCCGCGTCCTCCGTGGAGCGCCGGGCCAGCCATTCAAGGGCCTCGGCGACACAATAAAATGATCCGAACAACAGGATTTCGTCGTCGCTCGTAGCCTGTGCGCACTGCCCTTCCAGGGCAGCCGCCACACTTTCGTATGACGTGACCGAAGCACCAAGACCTTGCAACACATCGTGCAGGTCCGTAACCGGACGCGCCCGAGGCGAATCCAGTGGTGCGACAGCCCAGTGCTGGACACTAGCATTCAATTCGCCGACAACACCATCCAGATCCTTGTCCGCCAACAGTCCGAACACCGCCAGACGCTTGCCGACCGGTGGGCGGCTGGCCAGGCGACGGGCCAGGTACTCCGCCGCATGTGGGTTATGCCCCACATCCAGCAATAAATTCAAACGCTTGCCTTGCCACTCGATCTCGCGACGATCCAGGCGACCGACCACCTTCGTAGCCCGCAGCGCTTCGATAATCTGCGCATCCACCCAAGTCAGCCCGAGCAGCAGGTAAGCCTGCAACGCCAGCGCTGCGTTTTCCATCGGCAGATCAAGCAGCGGCAGGTCGCGCAACTCGACCACACGCCCTTGCGCATCGACACCGCGCCACTGCCAGTGGTGATCAGTCACACCAAGGTCAAAATCGCGCCCACGCAGGAAAAACGGGCAATTGAGCTCGCGCGCCTTGTCCAGCAGGGGTTGTGGAGGATTCAGATCGCCGCAGAGCGCCGGAGCGCCCTGACGGAAAATACCGGCCTTCTCGAAAGCCACGGACTCTCGGGTATCACCCAGGTAATCCGCATGGTCGACGCCAATACTGGTGACCAGCGCCATGTCGGCATCCACCACATTGACCGTATCCAGGCGACCGCCCAGACCGACTTCCAGCACCACCGCATCGAGGCCCGAGCGCTGGAACAGCCAGAATGCCGCCAGGGTGCCCATTTCGAAGTACGTGAGGGAAGTATCCCCGCGCCCGGCCTCTACCGCGGCAAAGGCCTCGCACAGCTCGGCATCCGTGGCTTCGACGCCATTGACCGTTACCCGCTCGTTGTAACGCAGCAGGTGCGGGGAGTTGTAAACCCCGACTTTCAAGCCCTGGGCCCGCAGCAAGGACGCCACGAACGCACAGGTGGAACCCTTGCCGTTGGTCCCGGTGACCGTGATCACCCGAGGCGCCGGCTTGCCCAGTCCCATGCGGGACGCTACCTGCTGCGACCGCTCCAGCCCCATGTCGATGGCTGAAGGGTGCAACTGCTCAAGGTAGGCGAGCCATTCGCCAAGGGTACGTTGGATCATAGGCTGGCAGGTACCGGTGGAACCACGATCGGCTCGATGGGTGCAGCCACGAACTTCGGCGTCGGCAGACCCATCATTTGCGCCAGCAGGTTGCCCAGGCGCGGACGCAGCTCCTGACGGTCGATGATCAGGTCGATGGCACCGTGCTCCAGCAGGAACTCGCTGCGCTGGAAGCCTTCCGGCAGTTTTTCGCGCACGGTTTGCTCGATCACACGCGGACCGGCAAAACCGATCAACGCCTTCGGCTCGCCGACAATCACGTCGCCCAGCATCGCCAGACTGGCGGAAACGCCGCCGTAGACCGGGTCGGTCAGCACGGAGATGAACGGGATGCCCTCTTCACGCAGGCGCGCCAGCACCGCGGAAGTCTTGGCCATCTGCATCAGGGAGATCAGCGCTTCCTGCATCCGCGCACCACCGGAGGCGGAGAAGCAGACCATCGGGCAACGTTTTTCCAGGGCGTAGTTGGCGGCGCGAACAAAGCGCTCACCGACGATCGCGCCCATCGAACCACCCATGAAGGAGAATTCGAACGCCGACACCACGATCGGCATGCCCAGCAAAGTACCGCTCATGGAAACCAGCGCGTCTTTCTCACCGGTCTGCTTTTGTGCAGCGGTCAGGCGATCCTTGTACTTCTTGCCGTCGCGGAACTTCAGACGGTCGACCGGCTCCAGGTCTGCACCCAGTTCGGTACGGCCTTCAACGTCGAGGAAGATGTCGATGCGGGCGCGAGCGCCGATACGCATGTGATGGTTGCACTTGGGGCAAACGTCCAGGGTCTTTTCCAACTCCGGACGATACAGCACAGCCTCGCAAGACGGGCATTTGTGCCAAAGACCTTCAGGCACCGAGCTCTTCTTGACCTCGGAACGCATGATCGAAGGGATCAGTTTGTCTACTAACCAGTTGCTCATGCTTTCTTTCTCCAGTACCGGCGGCCCGAACGCTCTGGTTCGCAGCCCCGTGTATGCCCTAGCGCTAAATTCATGTGTGCGGCGACGGTCGATGGACTGCCACGGTCAGCGCGAAACATGACCTGCGTGCAACCACAAACCCCCGGATCTGCCTGCAGTGTGCAGTGCATCCGCTTTGTACAGTGCAGTGGACGGCGGCAGTCTGCCAGCCGTCACATCAACAGGTGCTACCGCGCACCGCTTTGATAAATGCCTGAATCTTTGCGTGATCCTTGATGCCCTTGCTCGCCTCTACCCCGCCGCTGACATCCACGGCATAAGGCCGAACGCGCGCAACCGCTTCGGCGACGTTATCCGGTGTCAGACCGCCGGCCAGAATGATCGGCTTGCTCAAGCCTTGCGGTATCAATGACCAGTCAAAGGCCTCACCGGTTCCTCCTGGAACGCCTTCGACATAGGTATCAAGCAAGATTCCGCTGGCACTTGCATAGGCATCACAGGCCGCGGCGATATCATCACCCGCCTTGACCCGCAGCGCCTTGATGTACGGGCGGTGCCAACTTTCACAATCCGCCGCGCTTTCATCGCCGTGAAATTGCAGCAGGTCCAGGGGCACCGCATCGAGCAGTTCACCCAATTCGCAGCGGCTGGCGTTGACGAACAGGCCCACGGTGGTCACGAACGGCGGCAGCGCCTTGATGATCGAGCGCGCCTGCTGGAACGTCACCGCACGGGGGCTTTTGGCGTAGAACACAAATCCGATGGCATCCGCCCCGGCCTCGACGGCTGCCAACGCATCTTCTATGCGGGTAATCCCACAGATCTTGCTGCGAACGGCTGACATGTCGACACAACTCCAAGACAAATCCGGGGAAGTCCCGGATGGTAACAAAAGCATTCGAGGGCGTCAGCCGCCAAGTTCCGAGAAGCCGGTCAGGAAGTGTGGACCGATGTAACGCTCGGGCAATTCGAACTCGTCACGGTACTCGACCTGCACCAGATACAGACCGAACGGATGCGCCGTCACGCCACCGGTGCGGCGAATGCGGCTCTCCAGCACCTCTTTCATCCACTCCACGGGACGCTCACCGGCGCCAATGGTCATCAGCACGCCGGCAATGTTGCGCACCATGTGATGCAGGAAAGCGCTGGCGCGAATATCCAGCACGATCATCTTGCCGTGGCGGGTGACGCGCAGGTGGTGCAGTTCCTTGATCGGCGACTTGGCCTGGCACTGGCCGGCGCGGAATGCGCTGAAATCATGGGTGCCGAGCAGATACCGGGCGGCCTCGGCCATGCGCTCGACGTCCAGCGGACGGTGGTTCCAGGTCACTTCTTCGTTCAGGTGCGCCGGGCGGATCTGATCGTTGTAGATCACGTAGCGATAACGCCGGGCAATGGCCTTGAACCGCGCATGGAAATGCCCTGGCATGACTTTGGCCCAGCTGACGCTGACGTCGTGGGGCAAGTTGATGTTCGCGCCCATGGTCCAGGCCTTCATCGAGCGCTCGACCTGGGTGTCGAAATGCACCACCTGTCCGCAGGCATGCACCCCGGCGTCGGTACGCCCGGCGCACATCAGCGAAACGGGTGAGTCGGCGACTTTGGACAAGGCGTTTTCGAGGGTTTCCTGCACGGTGAGGACCCCGGACGCCTGGCGCTGCCAGCCGCGATAGCGCGAGCCTTTGTATTCGACGCCCAGCGCGATCCGGAAAAAGCCGTCGGCTGCCATTTCGGCGGCCGGGTTATCTATATTTGCCAAGGAGGGACAGCCTGCTGATGTACCAAAGGCGGGCATTATAAGGCCGCCGGGCGGGGATGCCAGAGGGATCTCCATTGACTGTTCCGGCCTCATCGCGGGCGAGCCCGCTCCTACAGTGATTTATGTCGCCCACATAACCTGTAGGAGCGGGCTTGCCCGCGATAGCAATTTCGCAGACACCAACGCATCACCGGCCAAACAAAAACGGCAGCCTCAATGGGCTGCCGCTTTTTTTACAACCTACCGATCACTCAACCCAGGCGCGAAAGCATTTCCCGGGCTTCGCTCTTCTGCTCGGCATTACCTTCACTCACGACCTCATTGAGGATGTCGCGGGCACCATCGCTGTCGCCCATGTCGATATAGGCCTGAGCCAGGTCGAGCTTGGTAGCGGCCTCGTCAGTCCCCGAGAGGAAGTCGAAGCCATCATCGCCATCGAGGGCGGCGTCAGCCTCGGTAAAGGTCGGCTCACCGATGCTGTTGGACAAGCTTTCCAGCTCGGCGTTGACATCATCCAGCTCTGCCGCGAACGTGTCCGACACATCCGGCGTGTGCATTTCCTCGGCCAGCGACAAATCGAAATCGGCTGGCAACTCCAGATCATCCAGCGCAACCTCGGGAACGGCCGGGGCTTCAGCGACCGGAAAATCCTTCACACCCTCATCCAGATCCAGCAGGAAATCGTCTTCAGCCAGTATCGCCGGCGACGGCTCTGCACCAAGATCCAGATCCAGATCGAAGTCCGACAGATCGTCGAGGTTTTCCTTGATTTCAGTCTGTTGCTGCAACACCGAGCCGAAACTCAGATCGTCATCCAGCGGGAACTCGTCCAGATCCGCCAGCGCTGTCACTTCGGGCTCAGGTGCTGGCGCAGGCGTCACAGGCGTAATCGCATCCAGATCATCCAGGCTCAGGTCGAAGGCGCTGTCGAGGTCGTCTTCGAACGGTGCTGGTTCTGGTGCCGGCGCCGGTGCTGGCGGCTCGTCAAGCAGCAGATCCTTGACGTATTGCGCGTCCAGCTCGGCAGCAGCGGCGGCTGCGGCGATGCCACCAGCAGCCACCAGCGCCATGGCCGGGAAGCGGCTCTTGAGTTTTTCAACCTGGGCGTAGTTGTCGCCATTGGCCACCAACTTACGCTCCTGACCGACGAACGCATCGCGATCGCCTTGCTGGCCGTAGACTTCCATCAGTTTCAGGCGCAAGTCGCTGCGCTGCGGCTCTCGCTTGACGCCGTCTTCGAGCAACGCGGCAGCCTGGTTCAAACGACCGGCATCGATGTGCGACTGAGCCTGGCCCAGCACGTCGTCGGAACGCTCGGCAGCCGGCGCCACCAATGGCGCGGCAATCGGCGTGGTCATCACCACCGGAGCAATGACCGGCGCCGGTGCGGGGGCTGGCGCTGGTGCCATTGCCGGTGCTGTCGCCAGCTTCACGCTCGGTGCCGGGACTTCCAGGCCTTCGAAACTGCTTTCCGGCAGGTCGAGATCCGTCGAGAACGGCTGCTCTTCAGCCAGGGCACGCGCCATGCGCAGATGCTTCTCGGCTTCTTGCTGGGCCTTGCGACGACGCGCCAGCAACAGCAGCAGGAGCAGCAGAATCACCGCGCCGCCACCCACCAGGCCCAGCAGTACCGGATTGGTCAGCAACTCATTGAATTTCCGATCGTCGGATGCCGCAGGTGTCGCCTCGACGGGTTTCTCGGCCGGTGCCGGAGTTGCCTCGGGCGCTGGCGCCACCGCTGCAGCGTCTGCCGGAGCAGGCGTTGCCGGGTTGGGTGTCAGCTCGGCCGACATTGCTGGCGCTGCCGCAACCGCTGGTGCGCCATTTGCGCCCTCGGTTTGCAACTTGGCCAGTTGATTGTTCTTCAGTTCGATCAGGCGCTGCAGCTTGTCCATCTGGCTTTGCAGATCGGCCACGCGGCTTTTCAGTTCAGCGTTATCTCGACGACTGGTATCGAGACTCTCCTGGGTCACCGCCAGCTTGTTGCTCAGGGCCTTGGCATCGCCGGCAACCCCTTTGCCACGGTTCTTGCCGGATTCGGCAGACACCAGGCTCAGCTTGTCGCTGGTCGCTTGAGTCGGAGCGGCATCGGTACGAGCGCGATTGGTCGCGTCGAGCTGTTGCTGCCCTGCCCCGGGTTTCGCCACATACCGGCGACCCTGACGCCAGGCCTTGTTCTGTGCGGCCACTTCGGCAATGGCCTTCGGTTGCGGCAGGCCGGTGCTCTGCACCTGGTCCGGCATGCGCAACACCTGGCCGGTTTTCAGGCGGTTGATGTTGCCGTCAATGAAGGCGTCCGGGTTCAGCGCCTGGATGGCGAGCATGGTTTGCTGGATCGAACCGCCATTACGCGCCTTCGCGGCGATTTCCCACAGGGTATCGCGCGGCGTGGTGGTGTACTGGGACGGCTTGGTCGCACCGGTAACCGGCGCAGCGACGGTCGAATTCGGTGCGGGCTGCGCGGCCGCCTCGGCGGTTTGCGAGGAGAATTTCGATGGATCGAGCAGCACACTGTAGTCGCGCAGCAAACGGCCATTGGGCCACATGACCTGAACCAGGAACTTCACCATGGGTTCGGAGAGTGGCTTGCTGGAGGTCACGCGCAGGATGCTTTTGCCGCTGGCGTTCAGCACCGGGGTGAAGGTCAAGTCATTGAGAAACGCCTGGCGGTCGACACCGGCCTTGGCGAAATCTTCCGGCGAAGCCAGGCTCGGTACCAGTTCGGCAGCCGTGAGATCCTTGACATCGAGCAGCTCGATTTCCGCCACCAACGGCTGGTTGAGCGTCGATTTCAGGGTCAACTCCCCGAGCCCGAGGGCATGCGCCATACCGGAGGACAGCGCCGAGGCGGCCGCTATTGCTAACACCAGTTTGCGAACTTGAACCATTAGCTCATCCTTAGTTTGAACATTCCTCGGCCAGCGAGAAGGTATTGATAGCCGCTGCCGTAAGGCATTGCGCGCAACGGCGAGGGTCGTCGCGCGCGGTCATTTCATTGATGCCCGGCAAAGCCCCGCAAAGCGGCTCGCCTTCGGCACTGCGGCAAGCATAGGCTCGCCCGGAATCATTCGACAAATTGTTGCAAAGTATCTTTTACAGCAGGTCTTTTATCAACAACTCGGCCAGCTGCACAGCGTTGAGCGCCGCGCCTTTGCGTACGTTATCTGACGTCAGCCACAAATTAAGTTCCGACAGGTCGTCGATCCCATGGCGAACCCGACCGACGTAGACCACATCCTGCCCCACCGCATCGCCCACCGGCGTCGGGTAATCGCCAGCTTCCACCAGCTCGATGCCGGGTGCGTCTTCCAGGGCCGCATTGATTTTCGCCAGGTCGATTTCACTCGCGGACTGCAGGGTCACGCTATAGCTATCGCCAAAAAACACCGGGGCTTGAATGCAGGTGACGGAAATCTTCAACGAAGGTCGCGCCATGACCTGGCGCAGTTCGCGCACCAGGCGTTTTTCCAGCAGGGTATGACCTTGCTCATCCGGCGTGCCGACCTGGGCCAGCAGGTTGAAGGCCATCTGCCGGTCAAAGAATTTCGGCTCCAGCGGCCTCACATTCAGCAACTCGGCAGTTTGCCGGGCGAGCTCACTCACCGCTTCGCGGCCCTGGGCCGATACCGCCAGGCTGGCGGTCAGGCTGATGCGCTGCAGATCGAGCAAATCCATCAATGGCGCGAGCACTACCGCCAGCGCGGTGGCCGACGGGCTTGGACTGCTGACCTGAAAGGGCTTTTTCAAGCCGGCCAGCACCTGGGCGTTGGCCTCAGGCACGACCTGCGGCGCCTTTTCCGCCGACAAGGCACCGGAAAGATCGATCACCGAGCAACCAGCGTCTGTCGCGCGGGAAGCAAAACTCAAGGAAACCGCCGGGCCGGCGGCAAAGAATGCTAGTTGCACCTTGCTGAAGTCGAACTCATCGACTTCCCGCACCCGTACGTTCTTGCCGCGAAACGGCACCGAACTGCCGGCTGATTCGCTGCTGGCCAGCAGGTGCAGGGTGCCGATCGGGAAATCGCGCTCTTCGAGAATCTGCACGAGTGTCTCGCCGACAGTACCGGTGGCGCCGATCACGGCAATATCAATGGACTGGCTCATGGTTTGACCTCTGGCGAAACGGGGGGAGCGGCACTTTACCGGGTGAGTGACACACAGGCAATTTCTGCAGGGGGTTATGCGGCGCCGATGAGATCGCCTTCGCCAGCAAGCCGGCTCCTACACGTGTGAGTAATTTCATCATTGCAGGAGCCGGCTTGCTGGCGATGGCGACCTGACTGGCGACACAACTCCCATAAAAAAACCCGCACCTCTTTCAAGGCACGGGTTCTTTCATTGCATCAATCGATCAACGCTCGAGCAGGATCCGCAGCATGCGACGCAGCGGTTCGGCCGCGCCCCACAGCAATTGGTCGCCGACAGTAAACGCGCCGACGAATTGCGAACCCATGTTCAGCTTGCGCAGACGGCCAACCGGGATGTTCAGGGTGCCGGTGACCTTGTTCGGGCTCAGTTCCTGAATGCTGGTCTCGCGGCTGTTCGGCACCAGCTTGACCCAAGGGTTGTGCTGGCTGATCAGCCCTTCAATATCAGCGATCGGCACGTCTTTGTTCAACTTGATGGTCAGCGCCTGGCTGTGGCAGCGCATGGCGCCGATGCGCACGCAGATGCCATCGACCGGGATCGGGCTCTTGAAGCGACCAAGGATCTTGTTGGTCTCGGCCTGGGCCTTCCACTCTTCGCGGCTCTGGCCGTTCGGCAGTTCCTTGTCGATCCACGGGATCAGGCTGCCGGCCAGTGGTACGCCGAAGTTTTCAGTCGGGTACGCGTCGCTGCGCATGGCTTCGGCCACACGACGGTCGATGTCGAGGATCGCGCTGGCCGGGTCGGCCAGTTGATCAGCGACAGAGGCGTGGGTCGCGCCCATCTGCTTGATCAGTTCACGCATGTTCTGCGCGCCGGCACCGGAGGCCGCCTGATACGTCATGGCGCTCATCCACTCCACCAGGCCAGCTTCGAACAGGCCACCGAGGCCCATCAGCATCAGGCTGACGGTGCAGTTGCCGCCGATGTAGTTCTTGGTGCCCGCGTCCAGCTGCTGGTCGATGACCTTGCGGTTGACCGGATCCAGGACGATGACCGCGTCATCCTGCATGCGCAGGCTGGAAGCGGCGTCGATCCAGTAACCCTGCCAGCCGGCTTCGCGCAGCTTGGGGAAGACTTCGCTGGTGTAGTCGCCACCCTGGCAGGTCAGAATCACGTCGAGGGTTTTCAGCTCTTCAATGCTGTAAGCGTCCTTGAGCGGAGCAATGTCCTTGCCCACGGACGGGCCTTGGCCACCGACATTGGAAGTGGTGAAAAACACCGGCTCGATAAGATCGAAATCCTGCTCTTCCAGCATCCGCTGCATGAGCACGGAACCGACCATGCCGCGCCAACCGATCAGACCTACACGTTTCATCGCAACTACACCTTCTTGAAATGTGGGCCGCTACCTTGTCTTGAATTTGGTAGCGGGCCCGAGAGATTACAGATTCCGCAGCGCGGCGACTACTGCGTCACCCATTTCCTGCGTACCGACTTTAGTGCAACCGGCCGACCAGATGTCGCCGGTGCGCAAGCCCTGATCCAGCACCAGGCTGACGGCTTTCTCGATGGCATCGGCCGCGGTCTGTTGGTTGAAGCTGTAACGCAGCATCATCGACACCGACAAAATGGTCGCCAGCGGGTTGGCAATGCCCTTGCCCGCGATGTCCGGCGCCGAACCGTGGCACGGCTCGTACATGCCCTTGTTGTTGGTGTCCAGGGACGCCGACGGCAGCATGCCGATGGAACCGGTGAGCATCGAGGCCTGGTCGGACAGGATGTCGCCGAACATGTTGTCGGTGACGATCACGTCGAACTGCTTCGGTGCGCGCACCAGTTGCATGGCGGCGTTGTCGACGTACATGTGGCTCAGTTCGACTTGTGGGTAATCCTTGGCCACTTCCTCGACGATTTCACGCCACAGCTGGCTGGACGCCAGTACGTTGGCCTTGTCCACCGAGCACAGCTTCTTGCCGCGGACCATGGCCATGTCGAAACCGACACGGGCGATACGGCGGATTTCGCTTTCGCTGTACGGCAGCGTGTCGTAGGACTGACGCTCGCCGTTTTCCAGGGTACGGGTGCCACGTGGCGCGCCGAAATAGATGCCGCCGGTCAGTTCGCGCACGATCAGGATGTCCAGGCCGGAAACGATTTCCGCTTTCAGGCTGGAAGCCTCGGCCAGTTGCGGGTACAGGATCGCCGGACGCAGGTTGCCGAACAGGCCCAGTTGCGCGCGGATTTTCAACAGGCCGCGCTCAGGGCGGATGTCACGTTCGATCGCGTCCCATTTCGGGCCGCCAACGGCACCCAGCAGCACGGCGTCGGCCGCGCGGGCACGTTCCAGGGTCTCGTCAGCCAGCGGCACGCCGTGCTTGTCGATGGCGGCGCCACCGATTACGTCGTGGCTCAGTTCGAAACCCAATGCGAACTTGTCGCTGGCCAATTCCAGAACCTTGACCGCTTCGGCCATGATTTCCGGGCCAATACCGTCACCTGGGAGAATCAGAATCTGCTTGCTCATGCTTTCCTCATGTCATCAGTCGGTGCGCGCTTGGGCGCTCCCGGAAAAAATCCAGCGCTCAGCGCTTATCGTTCAGCCATCAGGACCAGTACATCGGTACTGAACGAGCCATCGGCTTCAATCTCAAAATATTCGCGTACTTCATTGCCCATCGACTGCTGCAACGCACGGATCGCGGCGCGCATCACTTCAGGTGTGCGCATGCGCTCGACCCAACTGGTGTACTCCAGGCGCAAACGCTGGCGGGTGGTGCTGCGCGTGTGCAGCCCCGCCTCGCTGACCTGGCGCAACCACTCGCCGGCGGAATAATCGCGCACATGGCTGGTATCGCGCAGCACTTCGACGCTTTGCAGGTAAGTGTCGAACAGCGGGCTACCCGGTGACAACACATCGATGAATGCCGCCACGCCGCCCGGTTTCAACACCCGGCGCACTTCCCGCAACGCCACGCCGAGATCGCTCCAATGGTGCGCCGAATAGCGGCTGAAGACGAAATCGAACTCGCCATCGGCGAACGGCAGGCGCTCGGCGGCACCGTTGACCGTGGAAACGTTGCTCAAGCCACGGTCGACGGCAGCAGCGGTCACTACATCGAGCATCTGCTGCGACAGGTCGTAAGCCACCACTTCCTTGACCAACGGCGCCACATGAAAACTCACGTGACCGGCGCCGCAGCCCAGGTCCAGCACCCGTGCCTCGCCCTGCCCGGCCACCTCAGCCTGTAGCAGCGCGAATTCAGTGCCTTGAGCGTGTACGGCGCTGCTCAGGTAGGCCGAAGCCTGTTCACCGAATTGCTTCTGGACTACCTGGGTGTGCTGGGCGGTGCTGGTCATGGGGACTTCCTTTTTGGGGTTTAGCCTTGTGTCGTCTGAGCTGCCGTCTTCGCGAGCAAGCCCGCTCCCACAGGGGTTGTGTATACGCCACAAATCCAATGTGGGAGCGGGCTTGCTCGCGAAGAGACCGGCCCTGTCTACCGAAATATCGGATCAATCACGCGTCGCGAAACAACCACGGCTGGCTCGCGCGATGCTTGGCTTCAAACGTCGCAATCGCATCGCCGTCCTGCAAGGTCAGGCCGATATCGTCCAGGCCGTTGAGCAGGCAGTGCTTGCGAAAGGCATCGATATCAAAGCTCAACACCTTGCCGTCAGGGCGGGTCACGGTCTGGGCTTGCAGATCAACCTGCAACTGATAGCCCGGATTGGCCTCGACCTGCTGGAACAGCTCATCGACTTCGGCATCGCTCAAGATGATCGGCAGCAAGCCGTTCTTGAAGCTGTTGTTGAAGAAGATGTCGGCATAGCTCGGCGCGATAATGCTGCGGAAACCGTACTCTTCCAGCGCCCATGGCGCGTGTTCGCGACTGGAGCCACAACCGAAGTTTTCACGGGCCAGCAATACGCTGGCGCCTTGGTAACGCTCGGCGTTGAGGACGAAGTCCTTGTTCAGCGGACGCTTGGAGTTGTCCTGGTACGGCTGCCCCACATCCAGGTAACGCCATTCATCGAACAGGTTCGGACCGAAACCGGTGCGCTTGATCGACTTCAAGAACTGCTTCGGGATGATCTGGTCGGTGTCGACGTTGGCACGATCCAAAGGCGCGACAAGACCAGTATGTTGGGTAAATGCTCTCATGCTTACTGCGCTCCCTGGATCAATTCACGGACGTCGATGAAACGACCGTTCACGGCGGCGGCGGCGGCCATGGCCGGGCTGACGAGGTGAGTACGGCCACCGGCACCCTGACGGCCTTCGAAGTTACGGTTGGAAGTCGACGCGCAATGCTCGCCACTTTCCAAACGGTCCGGGTTCATCGCCAGGCACATCGAGCAGCCCGGCTCACGCCATTCGAAACCGGCTTCGAGGAAAATCTTGTCCAGGCCTTCCGATTCGGCCTGCGCCTTCACCAGACCCGAGCCCGGCACCACGATCGCCTGCTTGATGGTCGAGGCCACTTTGCGGCCCTTGGCGATCACCGCAGCAGCACGCAGGTCTTCGATCCGCGAGTTGGTGCAGGAACCGATGAACACACGGTCGAGCTGAATGTCGGTGATCGCCTGGTTGGCGGTCAAACCCATGTATTTCAAGGCGCGGACGATGGAGTCGCGCTTGACCAGGTCCATTTCCTTCGCAGGATCCGGCACGTTCTGATCGACCGCCAAAACCATTTCCGGCGAGGTGCCCCAGCTGACTTGCGGCTTGATTTGCGCGGCATCGAGCTCAACCACGGTATCAAACGCGGCATCAGCGTCAGTCACCAGGTCTTTCCAGGCCTCGACGGCCAGGTCCCATTCCGCGCCTTTCGGAGCGAACGGACGGCCCTTGACGTATTCCACGGTTTTTTCGTCCGCAGCCACCAAGCCTACCCGAGCGCCGGCTTCGATGGACATGTTGCAGATGGTCATGCGGCCTTCCACGGACAGCTCGCGAATCGCGCTGCCGGCGAATTCGATGGCGTGGCCGTTACCGCCGGCGGTGCCGATCTTGCCGATCACGGCGAGCACGATGTCCTTGGCGGTCACACCGAAAGGCAATTGGCCTTCGACCGCTACCCGCATGTTTTTCATTTTCTTGGCGACCAGGCACTGGGTGGCGAGCACGTGCTCGACCTCGGAAGTGCCGATACCGTGAGCCAATGCGCCGAATGCGCCGTGGGTCGAGGTGTGGGAGTCGCCGCAGACCACGGTCATGCCCGGCAAGGTGGCGCCCTGCTCCGGGCCGATGACGTGGACGATGCCCTGGCGGATGTCGTTCATCTTGAATTCGACGATGCCGTATTCATCGCAGTTGTCATCGAGGGTCTGAACTTGCAGGCGCGAGACCTGGTCGACGATGGCATCGATGCCACCCTTGCGCTCCGGCGTGGTCGGTACGTTGTGGTCCGGGGTCGCGATGTTGGCATCGATACGCCATGGCTTGCGCCCGGCCAGGCGCAGGCCTTCGAAGGCTTGCGGCGAGGTCACTTCGTGGATGATGTGACGATCGATGTAGATCAGCGCAGAGCCATCGTCGCGCTGCTTGACCAAATGCGAATCCCAGAGCTTGTCGTAGAGCGTTTTGCCGGCCATCAGACGGTTCCTCATCAGCTTGTTTCTATGCCCCGGGTCTTGAAGTATTCAATAACCCTTTGGCTTGTGAGGCTGATCCTATGGGGTTACATTAAATAACTCAAATTCATATTTTTTATGCTTTGGATAACCAACTGGAATACGACCATGGACCTGGCCAACCTCAATGCTTTTATTGCCATCGCCGAGACCGGGAGCTTCTCCGGCGCTGGCGAACGGCTGCACCTGACCCAGCCCGCCATCAGCAAACGCATCGCCGGGCTGGAGCAGCAATTGAAGGTGCGACTGTTCGATCGCCTGGGTCGTGAAGTGGGCTTGACGGAGGCCGGGCGCGCCCTGCTGCCGCGGGCCTACCAGATTCTGAATGTCCTCGATGATACGCGCCGCGCCCTGACCAACCTCACCGGCGAGGTGACCGGTCGTCTGACCCTGGCCACCAGTCACCACATCGGCCTGCACCGCTTGCCTCCTTTATTAAGGGAGTTCACCCGCCGCTATCCCGAGGTGGCGCTGGATATCCAGTTTCTCGATTCGGAAGTCGCCTACGAGGAAATACTCCATGGCCGCGCCGAACTGGCGGTCATCACCCTGGCACCGGAACCCCATGCACTGGTCAAGGCCACCCCGGTGTGGGACGACCCGCTGGATTTCGTGGTCGCCCCGGAGCACTCACTGCTCAACAATGGCAAGGTCAGCCTGGCGGACATCGCCCGACACCCGGCGGTCTTCCCCGGCGGCAATACCTTTACCCACCATATTGTGCAGCGCCTGTTTGAAGCCCAGGGCCTGACGCCAAACATCGCCATGAGCACCAACTACCTGGAAACCATCAAGATGATGGTCTCGATCGGCCTGGCCTGGAGTGTTTTGCCGCGCACCATGCTCGACGATCAGGTGGCGCGCATACCTTTGCCAGGCATACAGCTCACTCGCCAGCTAGGCTATATCCTGCACACGGAAAGGACGCTGTCGAATGCTGCCCGGGCTTTCATGGCCCTGCTGGACGCTCAACTCGATCCGCCAGGGACTCAAGGCTAACTTGTGCTACTCCTATAGAGCCGCGAAACCCTGTACAAAACGCCCATTCAGCCTAAGGCTTGCCAATGCCCAAATCTGTTGACCGTATTCCGCCAATGCCGCGCATACAGGCACTTGACCCGAAAAACTCCGAACAGAGCTGGGAGAGTGCCTCGCAATTGTTGGCCGCGCTCAACGGCGCGCGCCTGGGCGCCTGGTATTGGGACATCGAGCGCGGGCAGATCAGCTGGTCCCGGGGTACGCAGGCGCTGTTCGGCTTCGACCCCCGCAAACCATTGCCAGCGGATCTGGAGTACCTCGACCTGCTGCCCCCGGAAGATCGCGCGAAAACCGTTCGCGCGTTCCATGCGGTCATCGCTGGCGCGCCGCTGGAGCAAGCGATGCACCACCGCATCCGCTGGCCCGATGGCAGCCTGCACTGGCTGGAGATCAGCGGCAGCCTGTTGCCGGACAAGCACGGCAGGCCACGGATGATCGGTGTGATCCGCGAGATCACTCACCAGCGCCAGCGTGAACAGGCGCTGAGCAGCTCGGAAAAACGCTTTGCCACCCTGTTTCACCTGTGCCCGAACATGGTCCTGCTGACCCGTCAGGAAGATGGCCTGATCACCGAAGCCAACCAGTATTTCGAAAGCCTGTTCGGTTGGCCGGTGCAAAATGCGATTGGCCGCACCACCCTGGAACTGGGGCTGTGGGTGCACCCCGAGCAACGGGCCGACCTGGTCAAGGCGACCAAAGCCAAAGGCGACCTGGTCAGCATGGAAGTGCAGTTTCGCGCCAGCAATGGCCAGATCCACGATGGCATCCTCAGTGCGCAAAAGGTCGAGCTCGAAGGCCAGCCCTATCTACTGAGCACCTTCCTCGACACCACCGAACGCAAAGTCGCCGAGCACGCACTCAAGGACAGCCAGGAACGCCTCGACCTGGCCCTGGACTCGGCGCAACTGGGTACCTGGGACTGGCACATTCCCAGCGGCATGCTCTACGGATCGGCACGGGCCGCCCAATTGCATGGCCTGGACGCCAAACCCTTCCACGAGTCCTTCGACGAATTCTTCGAAGGCGTGCCCGACGAAGAACGCGACACCATGCGCGATGCCTACCGCAGCCTGCGTGAAGGCCCGGCCGGCAACTACCAATTGACCTACCGCGTGCAATTGGCCGACGGCAGCTCGCGCTACCTGGAAAGCCGCGCCCGCCTCTACCGCGATGACAACGGCGTGCCGGTGCGCATGGCCGGCACATTGCTCGACATCACCGACCAGGTGGAGCGCGAACAACGGCTGGTGGCCTCCGAAGAAAAATTCGCCACGCTGTTCCAGGTCAGCCCCGATCCGATCTGCGTCACCCACCAGGACTCCGGCCAGTTCATTGAAATCAACTCCAGCTTCTCCCAGACCTTCGGCTGGAGCACCGCCGATGTGATCGGCCGCAGCGCCGATGAAATAGGCCTGTGGGACGCTTCGGCGAAAAGCCTGCGACGGATCGAACAAGTGATCCGCGAACAAGGCCTGAACAACGTGGCCATTCTCGTCCAGCACAAGGACGGACAGGTCCTGACCTGCGTAATTTCCAGCCGCCAGATCAGCGTCGGCGACCAGCCCTGTATCGTCACCACGCTGCGCGATATCACCCAGCAACAGCGCTCGGAAGCGGCGCTCAAGGCCAGTGAAGAGAAATTCGCCAAGGCCTTCCACTCCAGCCCCGACGCCATCACCATCACCGAGCGCGACACCGGACGCTACCTGGAGGTCAACGACGGTTTCTGCCGCCTGACCGGTTACCGCGCCGAAGAAGTGGTGGGCCGTACGGTGTACCAGGTCGGGATCTGGGCCGAAGAAAAACAACGCTCGGCGCTGCTGGCGGAATTGCAGATCAAGGGGCGGGTTCATCACCAGGAAATGCTCGGGCGCAACAAGCGCGGCGAACTGCTCACCGTCGAAGTGTCGGTGGAGCCGATCACCCTCAACGAAACAGCCTGCCTGCTGCTGACCGCACGAGACGTCAGCCTGCTGAAAAACGCCGAAGCGCAGATTCGCCACCTGGCCTACCACGACCCCCTGACCAACCTGCCCAACCGCGCCCTGCTGATGGATCGCCTGAGCCAGCAGATCGCCCTGCTCAAGCGGCATAACCTGCGCGGCGCGCTGATGTTTCTCGACCTCGACCATTTCAAGCACATCAACGACTCCCTCGGGCACCCGGTGGGCGATACGGTGCTGAAAATCATCACCGCGCGCCTGGAGGCCAGCGTGCGCATGGAGGACACCGTTGCGCGCCTGGGCGGTGACGAATTCGTGGTGCTGCTCAGCGGCCTCGAAGGCACGCGCAGCGAGGTCAGCGATCAGGTTCGCGAAGTGGCCGACACCATCCGCGAACTGCTGTCCGAACCGATGTTCCTCGACGGCCAGCGCCTGCAAGTGACGCCCAGCATCGGCATTGCACTGATTCCCGATCACGGCTCGACCCCGACCGACCTGCTCAAGCGCGCCGACATTGCGCTCTATCGCGCCAAGGACTCGGGCCGCAATACCGCGCAGATGTACCACAACACCATGCAGAAGGCCGCGAGCGAACGCCTGCGCATGGAGACCGATCTGCGCCTGGCCCTTTCCCGGGGCGAGTTTCGCGTGCATTACCAACCCCAGGTCGACGCCCGGGGCGATCGCATCGTCGGCGCCGAGGCCCTGGTGCGCTGGAATCACCCAGACCTCGGCGCGCAATCACCCACCGAGTTCATCAAGGTACTGGAAGACAGCGGACTGATTCTGGAGGTGGGCACCTGGATCCTCGACGAAGCCTGCCAGGCCTTCAAACAACTGATCGACGACGGCCTGGTGAATCCGTACAAATTCAGCCTGTGCGTGAACATCAGCCCGCGCCAGTTCCGCCAGAACGATTTCGTCGAACGGGTCGAAAACAGCCTCGCCACCTACGGACTGCCCTGTACTTTGCTGAAACTGGAAATCACCGAAGGCATCGTGATCCAGAACCTGGAAGACACCATCAGCAAAATGCGCCGCCTGAAAAAACTCGGCGTGAGCTTCGCCATGGACGACTTCGGCACCGGCTATTCCTCGCTGACCTACCTCAAGCGCCTGCCGGTCGACACCCTGAAAATCGACCAGTCGTTCATCCGCGACGCCACCAGCGACCCGAACGACGCCGAGATCATCCGCGCCATCGTCGCCATGGCCCACAGCCTGGATTTGAAAGTGATTGCCGAAGGGGTGGAAACAGCGGAGCAGCTGGAGTTCTTGCAGGGGTTGGACTGTCACTTCTACCAGGGGTATTTACATAGCCGGCCATTGCCGGTGGAGGAGTTTCAAAAACTGCTGAAGTAGCGCTTTAGAGGCACAAAAAAGGGCGCCATTAGCGCCCTTTTTTCTTGCTCCGACTCAATGTTGCAGAGCCGGTTTTTGCGCCCCGTTGATCGGGATGCGCTTGGCTTTCGCCTCTTCCGGAATCACCCGCAGCAGGTCGATGCTCAACAGACCGTTGCGCAGGTCAGCAGCCTTGATCTCGATGTGGTCCGCCAGACGGAAGGACAACTTGAACGCACGCTGGGCAATGCCCTGGTGCAGGAAGGTCACGCCCTCGTTGGCGTCACGTTTGCCACCACTGATGGTCAGCACACCCTTCTCGACTTGCAGTTCCAGGTCATCTTCCTGGAAACCGGCGGCGGCTACGACGATGCGGTATTGATCGTCACCGTGTTTTTCCACGTTGTAGGGTGGGTAGGTGCTGCCTGGTTCATTGCGCAGGGCGGTTTCGAACAGGTCGTTGAAACGGTCGAAACCTACCGAGGAACGGAACAGTGGGGCCAGGGAAAAAGCAGTACTCATGGTTCAAATCTCCTGAAAACAATCAGCAAGGTTTTTTGTCTCCGCGACCCGAATTCGGCATCGCGTAACCCTTAGATAGGGACCGCTGATTGCATTTCAAGAGATTATTTTCTGTTTTTTTTTGGGAACTTCAGGCCGCTTCCGCCACCGGCAGCCCCAGCAAGCGCGAGACGTTATCCAGTTCGGTCTCACGCCGCAGGACGGTAAAGAGCTCTACCGCCTCGGGATAATTGCGGGTCAGCATTGCCAGCCATTGCTTCAGGCGACCCGGTGACTGGCGTGGCGTCATTTGCGCCTTGGCCTGCAACCAGAAGTCCTGGATCAGTGGCAGCAGCTCGTTCCAGGTCATCTCCACGACCTCTTCACCGGCCCGGGCAGCGGCGATCTGCCTGGCCAGATCGGGGCGTGAAACCAGGCCACGACCGAGCATGATGTCTTCCACGCCGCTGATCTCGCGGCAACGACGCCAGTCTTCGACGCTCCAGATATCACCATTGGCGAACACCGGCACCTTGACCACGTCCTGCACCCGCGGAATCCACTCCCAGTGCGCCGGCGGCTTGTAGCCGTCCACTTTGGTCCGAGCATGGACCACGATATGTTCCGCACCGCCTTCGGCCAGGGCCGTGGCACACACCAGCGAACCATCCGGGCTGTCGAAGCCCAGGCGCATCTTGGCGGTGACCGGAATGTGCGCGGGGACGGCACGACGGACGTGCTCGACGATCTGGTTGAGCAGCTCGGGTTCCTTGAGCAATACCGCGCCACCCCGGGATTTGTTGACGGTCTTGGCCGGGCAGCCGAAGTTCAGGTCGATCACTTCGGAACCCAGCTCGCAAGCCAGCGCGGCATTTTCCGCCAGGCACACCGGATCGGAACCGAGCAGTTGCACACGCAGCGGCACACCGGAGGCCGTCCGGGCACCGTTGAGCAACTCCGGGCCGAACTTGTGGAAATAGGCAGGTGTCAGCAACTGGTCGTTGACCCGAATGAACTCGGTCACGCACCAGTCAATACCACCCACGCGGGTCAACACATCGCGCAGGATGTCGTCGACCAACCCCTCCATGGGCGCCAAAGCAATTTGCATGAAAAACACACTCGAGGAAAAACGTGCGGCAGTTTACTGGGTTCAGAGAAAATCTGCAGAACATCGCAGATCCATTGTGGGAGCGGGCTTGCTCGCGAAGGCGGTGGATCAGCCAACATCACCGTTGATGACAGACCGCTTTCGCGAGCAAGCCCGCTCCCACATGAGCTCAGGGTTGTACCAACTCCTGCGCCCGGATCGCCGGGCCATAGCCCTCGATGAACTCCGTCGGCATACGCTTGGGCTTGCCGCTGGACAGCTCGATGCAGACGAACGTGGTTTGCGCACGCAGCAGCGTTGCATTGTCGCTGGGGCGGATCAGCTGGAAGTGCCGGGTCATTCTCAGGCGCTGATCCCAATCGACGATCCAGGTCGCCAATTGCAACTCATCGCCCTCATAGGCTGCCGCCAGGTAATCGATCTCGTGACGCACCACCGCCATCGCCCGGTCCAGCCGCCGATATTCGACCAGGTCCAGGCCAAGGCGTTGTGAGTGGCGCCAGGCACAGCGTTCGAGCCAGGTCACGTAGACCGCATTGTTCGCGTGCCCCAGCCCGTCAATGTCCTCGGCGTCCACTTGCAGATCAATGATAAATGGCGTTTCCCGATCCCAGCCCATGCCCCACTCCCGGTCATTTCGATTCGACCGGGGCAGTGTAACGGAAGCTCAGGCCGATTGGCGCGATTGCAGTCGGCGACCGGCCAGCAGTGATAACACGCCTTCGATCACCCGAGGGTCAGCCAGCACCCGCTGATGTCCACCGTCTTCCAGGCGCAGCAAACGGCTGTCGAACCAGGCTTCGTGGATCAGCTGAGACTCCTTGACCGATACCATCCGGTCATCTTCGGCGTGGACGACCAGGCCGGGCATATCGAGCTGATAGTGGGCGACATCCAGCGTCGAGGCGCGCATGCCGACGTCTTTCTCGACCTGGCGAATGAACGCCGAGCGGGCTTTGGGTGGCAGCCCGACATAACGCGCGAACCCACGCAACACACCCAGAATTCGCGCCGGGGCGGCAATGGTGACCAGGGTTTCCGTGCGCAGGCCCAACTGCACCGCAAGCATGGCACTGGCACCCCCCATGGAGTGGCCGATGACCGCTTGCAGGGGTGGCAGTTCAGCGGCCGCTTCAAGCATGGCCCGAGCAAAGAGCACCACATTCGCCTCGCTGCCCGGTGAGCGACCATGGGCCGGACCATCCAGGGCCACGACCGAGTAACCGGCATCGACCAGCGCGGTGATCAGGCTGGCGAACTGCGTTGGCCGCCCTTCCCAACCGTGCATCAGCAACACTGCCGGACCCTGCCCCCAACGCAACGCCGAGAGGCCGAAGCGCAAGGTGATCCGCTCGGACCTCGCCAACAGCGGCAGTTCCCAGTCACGGGGCGGCAGATCCCGCGGTGTCATGAAGGCCAGTCGCATTTTGCTAGCGACCAGTTTCGGGGCAAACCAGCCCAAGGTGCCATTAACGCCACGAACCCACTTTAACGCGCTCATCGCATTCTCCTCAGGCCGCAGCCTTCAGGTCAACGCACTGCCGATTTGGCGGCGCGCAGTAATCGATCGGACAACTCTCCCGGCCCAAGCGCCCGCGCCAGAGCCAGCCCACCCACCATCAAGGCCATATCGGCCAGGGCTTTATCGGTTTCTTCAGGACTGGACGCCAACTGCGCGACCATCATTTCCACATGCTCATTCAGCGCGACACGAAACGCGTCCGGCAGCCGCCCCAATTCGCCGACCGAAGCCGGGATCGGACAGGCCGATTCGGAGGAATCACGATGCTTGCGCGACAGGTAAAACGCGGCCACCAGAGCGCGGCGCTCTTCGCCGGTCAACTGCGCGTCCATGTCGGCAATCAGGTCGCGGCGATGACCGAGCAATTGCCTGAACGCCTCGAGCATCATCGCGTCCTTGCTTTCGAAGTGTGCGTAGAAGCCGCCGACCGTCAGGCCCGCCGCGCCCATCACTTCGCCCACGCTTGGCTCGGCCGGGCCGCGCTGAATCAGCGCGGCGCTGGCAGCCTTGAGGATGCGTTCGCGGGTCTGAGCTTTTTTATCGTTCATCGTTGCCTCCGAATATTACGATTGAAATATTATTCTCATAATAAATTTTAGCAAGTCATGGCTGTGACCGCTGGTCTGAAGAACAGTTTTTTTGAAATGGGGGGGAATTTGGCCAAACGCCAGACAAACAAAAGGGCCATTCAATAATTGAATGACCCTTATAAAATCCCGCAGAGCGGGTAATCGTGGCGTCCCCTAGGGGACTCGAACCCCTGTTACCGCCGTGAAAGGGCGGTGTCCTAGGCCACTAGACGAAGGGGACACAAACCCTTCTATACAACTGATCAGTGCTGAGTGCTGATCGATTCAAGGCCGGTGTGGCCAGACCTTGAACTGTAAAATTGGTGGAGCTTAGCGGGATCGAACCGCTGACCTCCTGCATGCCATGCAGGCGCTCTCCCAGCTGAGCTAAAGCCCCGGATTTTTCGCCTCGCGGCGGAGTGACATCTTGCAACATCACTTCTGTAAAACTGGCGTCCCCTAGGGGACTCGAACCCCTGTTACCGCCGTGAAAGGGCGGTGTCCTAGGCCACTAGACGAAGGGGACGCAAACCCTTCTATACAACTGATCAACGCTGAGTGTTGATCGCTTCAAGGCCGGTGTGGCCAGGCCTTGAAGTGTAAATTGGTGGAGCTAAACGGGATCGAACCGTTGACCTCTTGCATGCCATGCAAGCGCTCTCCCAGCTGAGCTATAGCCCCTCATCGTTGATGCATCTTCGATGTCATCGCTGAGGACGGGGCGAATCTTAAGGGCGTATCGAAAGTCTGTCAAACTTATTTTTGAAATTTTTCAAAATTTTTTGCCGACATAACAATCACTTACCGCCCTTCCCCCGAAAAAACGGGGTTTTCCCCACCTGTAGGAGCTGGCTTGCCAGCGATAGCAGCCGCAAGATTGATGCAGGCTGCAAGGTCGCTTCGCCAGCAAGCCGGCTCCTACAGGTCCGACCCAGCGGGATCAGGCAATAGCGCCCAACAGCTTTTCCCACTCTTTGTTTTCTTTCTTCGACACACCGCCCAGCAGGTCGATCGCCTGGCGCAGACGGAAACGGGTCAGGTCCGGTCCGAGGATTTCCATCGCATCGAGCACCGAGACCGAGCTGGCCTGGCCCGTGATCGCGGCGAACATCAACGGCATGGCGTCACGCAGCTTCAGCTCCAGGGACTCGACCACCGCCTGGATGGTCGCGGTGATGCTGTCCTTCTCCCACTGGCGCAGGCTTTCCAGTTTCCACAGGATCAACTGCATCAACTGGCGAACCTGATCGCCCGAGAGTTTCTTCGATTCGAACAGCTTGGCATCCGGGTTCACGCCACCGGCAAAGAAGAACCCGGCCAGCGGTGCGACCTGGCTGAAAGTTTCGACCCGGCCCTGTACGTGCGGCGCGATCTTCATCATGTATTCGGAATTGAGCGCCCACTTCTGCACACGTGCGGCGAACTCTTCCACGGGCAGGTCACGCAGCCACTGGCCGTTGAGCCACGACAGTTTTTCGATGTCGAAGATCGGCCCGCCGAGGGACACGCGCTTGAGATCGAAGTTGTCGACCATTTCCTGCAACGAGAACTTCTCGCGCTCGTCCGGCATCGACCAACCCATGCGGCCCAGGTAGTTGAGCATCGCTTCGGGCATGAAGCCCATGCGCTCGTAGAACGTCACCGAGGTCGGGTTCTTGCGCTTGGACAGCTTGCTCTTGTCCGGGTTGCGCAGCAGCGGCATGTAGCACAGCTCCGGTTGTTCCCAGCCGAAGTACTCGTAAAGCAGGATCAGCTTCGGGGCCGATGGCAGCCACTCTTCGCCGCGCAATACGTGGGTGATGCCCATCAGGTGATCATCGACCACGTTGGCCAGGAAGTACGTCGGCAGGCCGTCGGTCTTCATCAGGACTTGCATGTCCATGCGGTCCCACGGGATCTCGACGTCGCCGCGCAGCATGTCCGGCACCACGCAGACGCCTTCGCTCGGCACCTTCATGCGGATCACGTGTGGTTCGCCAGCGGCCAGGCGACGGGCGACTTCGTCCTTCGACAGCAGCAGCGCGCGGCCGTCGTAACGCGGGGTTTCGCCACGGGCCATCTGCTCGGCGCGCATCTGGTCCAGCTCTTCGGCGGTGCAGAAGCACGGGAAGGCATGACCGAGCTCTACCAGCTGCTGGCAATACTTCTGATAAATATCGCCACGCTCGCTTTGACGGTACGGACCGTGCGGGCCGCCAACGTCCGGACCTTCGCTCCACTCGATCCCCAGCCAACGCAGGGCGTCGAAGATCTGCTGTTCGGACTCGCGGGTCGAACGCAGTTGGTCGGTGTCTTCGATCCGCAGGATGAACTCACCGCCGTGCTGCTTGGCAAAGCAGTAGTTGAACAAGGCGATGTAGGCGGTGCCTACGTGGGGATCCCCGGTAGGCGATGGCGCGATGCGAGTGCGGACGGTGGTCATGGCATGTCTCGAAAAGAATAAAAAGCGAAGTTCAAACAGAACATCAAACAAGAGCGGAATGGTAACAGGCGACACCCGCCCCGCTCCAGTGAACAGGGCATTTAAGCCAAGGTTGCGTCTGGAACACCCGTATGAGGGGGTGAATGGGCGAATATCAGCCGATGGCATTTACCGTTTATCGGCTGTATGCCAGATTTGCCTGCTGATACCTTCCCTTACAATTTCTCGACTACAGTTTGCCCCATGCCTGCCCAACTCAAGCGCCGCCTCTTCACGTTCCTGATGATTGTCCTGCTGATTGCCGGGGGCCTGTTTGCCCATTGGTTCTTCAAGGGGCGCTTTTATGAAAGCACCGACAACGCTTATGTCCAGGGCGAGATCACCCGCGTGTCGAGCCAATTGGGCGCGCGCATCGATCAGGTGATGGTGCAGGACAACCAGCATGTCGAGAAGGGTCAGTTGCTGATCAAACTCGAAGGCGATGACTTCCACCTCGCTGTCGACCGTGCCAATGCGACCCTCGCCACCCGCGAAGCCGAACGCCTGCAAGCCCAGAGCAAACTGACCCAGCAAGCCAGCCTGATTGCCTCCAGCGAAGCGCAAGTAGCGTCAAGCCAGGCCAGCCTGGGCCGTTCGCAGATTGATTTGACCCGTGCCGAGACCTTGCGCAAGCCGGGTTATGTCTCGGAAGAACGGGTGACCACCCTCTCCGCCGACAACCACATTGCCCGTTCGCAACTGGTCAAGGCCCAGGCGGATGCCCAGGGCCAGCGCCAGCAAGTCAACGCGCTGACCGCCGAGATCAAGCGCCTCGACGCGCAGATCGCCAATGCCAAGGCCGACCTGGCGCAAGCCGAGCTGAACCTGACCCGCATTGAAATCCACTCGCCCATCAGCGGCCTGATCGGCCAGCGTGCCGCCCGCGAAGGCCAGGTTGTGCAGGCCGGCGCGTATTTGCTGTCGATCGTTCCGGACCAGGACATCTGGATTCAGGCCAACTTCAAGGAAACCCAAATCGGCCACATGCAACCCGGGCAGAAAGCCGAACTGACCTTCGACGCCTACAGCGACACACCGATCCAGGCCCGGGTCGACAGCCTGTTTGCCGCCTCGGGCGCGCAGTTCAGCCTGTTGCCGCCAGACAATGCCACGGGCAACTTCACCAAGGTCGTGCAGCGGATTCCGGTAAAACTGACCTTCGCCGCCGACAACCCGCTGCGCGGCAAGATCCGCCCGGGCATGTCGGTGACCGCCAAGGTGAACATCAAGGACGCCCCTGAAGAAGTCACCACCAAAGTGAGCAGCAAAGACGCCGCTGACGATGGCCGGTGATCAACTGATCCGCCCGGTCGGCGAACCGACCCGGCGGGACTGGATCGCGGTGATGAGCGTGATGCTCGGCGCCTTCATGGCGGTGCTCGACATCCAGATCACCAACTCCTCGCTCAAGGATATCCAGGGCGCGCTGTCGGCAACCCTGGAAGAAGGCTCGTGGATTTCCACCTCGTACCTGGTGGCGGAAATCATCATGATCCCCCTCACCGCCTGGCTGGTGCAGTTGCTTTCGGCACGACGCCTGGCAGTGTGGGTGTCCCTCGGATTCCTCTTCGCGTCCCTGCTCTGCTCCATGGCGTGGAGCCTGGAGAGCATGATCGTGTTCCGCGCCCTGCAAGGGTTTACCGGTGGCGCGCTGATTCCGCTGGCATTCACCCTGACCCTGATCAAACTGCCGGAACACCACCGCGCCAAGGGCATGGCCATGTTCGCCATGACCGCCACTTTCGCCCCCTCCATCGGCCCGACACTCGGCGGCTGGCTGACGGAAAACTGGGGCTGGGAGTACATCTTCTACATCAACATCCCGCCCGGCCTGATCATGATCGCCGGCCTGATGTACGGCCTGGAGAAGAAAGAAGCGCACTGGGAACTGCTGAAAAGCACCGACTACACCGGCATTCTCACCCTCGGCGTCGGGCTTGGCTGTTTGCAGGTGTTTCTCGAGGAAGGCCATCGCAAGGACTGGCTGGAATCGAACCTGATCGTGACCCTTGGCAGCATCGCGCTGGTCAGCCTGATCACCTTTGTGATCGTGCAGTTTTCCAAGCCCAACCCTCTGATCAATCTTGGCATCCTCGGCAACCGCAACTTCGGGTTATCCAGTATTTCCAGCGTCGGGATGGGGGTCGGGCTGTACGGTTCGATCTATCTGTTGCCGCTGTACCTGGCGCAGATCCAGAACTACAACGCCTTGCAGATTGGCGAAGTGATCATGTGGATGGGCGTGCCCCAGCTGTTTCTGATTCCGCTGGTGCCCAAGCTGATGAAGTTCATCTCGCCGAAATGGCTGTGCACCCTGGGATTCGGCTTGTTCGGGTTGGCGAGTTTCTCTTCAGGGGTGCTGAACCCGGACTTTGCCGGGCCGCAGTTCAATCAGATCCAGATCATCCGCGCACTGGGCCAGCCGCTGATCATGGTGACCATCTCGCTGATCGCCACCTCCTATATCCTGCCCCAGGATGCGGGATCGGCATCGAGCCTGTTCAATATCCTGCGCAACCTCGGCGGCGCCATCGGCATCGCCCTACTCGCCACGCTGCTGGATGCGCGGACCAAGGTTTACTTTGACTACTTGCGCGAAGCCATCGTGCCAAGCAATCCGCAGGTGGCTGAACGGATCGCCTCGCTGGCTGACCGACTGGGCAACGAAACGGCGGCACTGGGCAAGCTCAGCGAGATCGCCCACCAACAGGCGTCGATCATGGCCTACAACGATGCGTTTCACTTTGTCGGGATTGCGCTGGGGATCAGCATGGTGGCGGTGTTGCTGACCAAGAAGCTGCCGGAGGGGTTGAAGGCGGGTGAGGCGCACTAGTCAAAAATTGCGGCGCCAATACTGCCCCCTTCGCGAGCAAGCCCGCTCCCACAAAGTTCAGTGTGATCCCTGTGGGAGCGGGCTTGCTCGCGAAGAGGCCCGCACACCCACCGCAAAGTTCAGACCGTCAGCAGGCGCTCGCGCATCTTGGCAATCTCGTCGCGCATCTGCGCCGCCGCTTCGAACTCCAGGTCACGAGCGAGCTGGTACATCTTCTCTTCCAGCGCCTTGATACGCTTGGCGATCTCGCCCGGCGAGCGTAGTTCGGCCTCGTACCGGGCGTTTTCCTCGGCGGCCTTGGCCATGCCCTTGCGCTTCTTGCTCCGCGAACCGGGCACGGTGGCGCCTTCCATGATGTCGGCAACGTCCTTGAACACGCCTTTTGGCGTGATGCCGTTGGCCAGGTTGAAGGCAATCTGCTTGTCACGACGACGCTCGGTTTCCCCGATCGCGCGCTCCATGGAGCCGGTGATGCGGTCGGCATACAGAATCGCCCGGCCATTGAGGTTACGCGCCGCGCGGCCGATGGTCTGGATCAGCGAGCGCTCGGATCGCAGGAAACCCTCCTTGTCGGCATCGAGGATCGCCACCAGCGACACTTCCGGCATGTCCAGGCCTTCGCGCAGCAGGTTGATCCCCACCAAAACATCGAAAGTACCGAGGCGCAGATCGCGGATGATCTCGACCCGCTCCACGGTGTCGATGTCCGAGTGCAGGTAGCGCACGCGCACGCCGTGATCCGCCAGATAATCAGTCAAGTCTTCGGCCATGCGTTTGGTCAGCGTGGTCACCAGCACCCGCTCCTCCAGAGCGACGCGCTTGGTGATTTCCGACAGCAAGTCGTCGACCTGGGTCAGTGCCGGGCGGATCTCGATTTGTGGATCCACCAGCCCGGTCGGACGTACCACCATGTCAATGACGCGCCCGGCGTGCTCGGCTTCGTAGTTTCCGGGAGTCGCCGAGACGAAAATCGTCTGCGGGCTGATGCTTTCCCATTCATCGAAACGCATCGGCCGGTTGTCCAGGGCCGAAGGCAGGCGGAAACCGTACTCGACCAGGGTTTCCTTGCGCGAGCGGTCGCCTTTGTACATGGCGCCAACCTGCGGCACGCTGACGTGGGATTCGTCGATCACCAGCAAGGCATCGGCCGGCAGATAGTCATAAAGCGTCGGCGGCGGCGCGCCGGCTTCGCGACCGGACAGATAGCGCGAGTAGTTTTCGATGCCGTTGCAGTAGCCCAGTTCGAGGATCATCTCCAGGTCGAAACGGGTGCGCTGCTCCAGGCGTTGGGCTTCCACCAGTTTGTTGTTGGAGCGCAGGTATTCCAGGCGCTCCTTCAATTCCTCCTTGATCCCTTCCACGGCACCCATCAGGGTTTCTCGAGGCGTCACGTAGTGGCTCTTCGGGTAGAAGGTGAAGCGCGGCAGTTTGCGAATGACTTCGCCAGTCAGCGGATCGAACGCCGACAGGCTTTCCACCTCATCGTCGAAGAGCTCGATGCGGATCGCCTCGAAATCGGATTCCGCCGGGTGGATATCGATCACATCGCCCCGCACGCGGAAAGTCGCACGGGCAAAATCCATGTCGTTGCGGGTGTATTGCAGGTCGGCCAGGCGTCGCAGCAACTCACGCTGATCGAGCCGGTCGCCGCGATCCACGTGCAAGACCATTTTCAGATAGGTTTCCGGGCTGCCCAGACCGTAGATGCACGACACCGTGGTGACGATGATCGCGTCCTTGCGCTCAAGCAATGCCTTGGTCGCCGACAGACGCATCTGCTCGATGTGGTCGTTGATCGAGGCGTCTTTCTCGATGAAGGTGTCCGAGGACGGCACGTAGGCTTCAGGCTGATAGTAGTCGTAGTAGGAAACGAAATATTCCACCGCGTTGTTCGGAAAGAACGCCTTGAACTCCCCGTACAACTGCGCCGCCAGGGTCTTGTTCGGCGCCAGCACCAGGGTTGGGCGCTGCACCTGGGCGATCACGTTGGCGATGCTGAAGGTCTTGCCCGAACCGGTCACACCAAGCAGCGTCTGGTGCGCCAGCCCGGCCTCGATGCCCTCGACCATCAGGCGGATGGCTTCCGGCTGGTCGCCGGCGGGCTCGAAACGGGTGACTAGCTGGAATTCAGACATGAAAAACCTCTGGATCAGGCACGAACGAGAAAGACCGCAAACGACCGATGTCTCCCGAGGAAAAAACTGGATTGTGCTCAATGTGGAGCCGATTGCCAGCCCTTTCAAGGTAAACGTCCTACATCGCGCAAAACCTTTGCCGACGCCATTCGACTAACGGTCGAAAAATAATCGGAAAAACATACCTTAAAAGCCGAATCGCCTGTCGCCATTGATCGCGGATGGCCTCTATACTAGCTCCCCGTTTGTGCACCGCTCTAGTGCATTCGGCTGGAGCGCGACACGTCCCTCCACTCTCCATTCAGAGCCGCCGCAATAATGAGCCTGTTCTCCGCTGTCGAAATGGCACCACGCGATCCAATCCTGGGCCTCAACGAAGCATTCAACGCCGATACCCGTACCAACAAGGTCAACCTGGGGGTCGGTGTTTACTGCAACGAGGAGGGGCGAATTCCACTCCTGCGCGCCGTTGTCGAAGCCGAAACGATTCGCGCCGCTCAACACGTTTCCCGTGGCTACCTGCCTATCGACGGCATCGCCGCCTACGACCAGGCTGTGCAGAAATTGCTGTTCGGCAATGATTCGCCACTGCTCGCCGCTGGCCGCGTCATCACCACTCAGGCTGTCGGCGGTACCGGCGCTCTGAAAATCGGTGCCGACTTCCTCAAGCAGCTGCTGCCGAACGCCGTTGTGGCGATCAGCGACCCAAGCTGGGAAAACCACCGCGCGCTGTTCGAAACCGCCGGTTTCCCGGTGCAGAACTACCGCTACTACGATGCCGCGACCCACGACGTGAATCGTACCGGCATGCTGGAAGACCTGAACGCGCTGCCAAACGGCTCGATCATTGTGCTGCACGCCTGCTGCCACAACCCGACCGGCGTGGACCTGAGCCCGGCGGACTGGAAAAACGTCCTGGAAGTCGTCAAAAACAAAGGCCACGTGCCATTCCTCGACATGGCGTATCAAGGTTTCGGTGATGGCATCGACGAAGACGCCGCCGCCGTGCGCCTGTTCGCCGAGTCGGGCCTGACCTTCTTCGCCTCCAGCTCGTTCTCCAAATCGTTCTCGCTGTACGGCGAGCGCGTCGGCGCCCTGTCGATCGTCAGCGAATCGAAAGAAGAAAGCGCGCGCGTGCTGTCGCAAGTCAAACGCGTGATCCGTACCAACTACTCCAACCCGCCGACTCACGGTGCCAGCGTTGTTGCTGCAGTGCTGAACAGCCCGGAACTGCGCGCCCAGTGGGAAGCCGAACTGGCCGAAATGCGCCTGCGCATTCGTGGCATGCGTACCCAGATGGTCGACCTGCTGGCCAAAAAAGCGCCTCAGCGCGATTTCAGCTTCGTCGGTCGTCAGTGCGGCATGTTCTCCTACTCCGGCCTGACGGTTGAGCAAGTTCACCGTCTGCGCAACGAGTTCGGCATCTACGCCCTGGACACCGGCCGCATCTGCGTGGCTGCGCTGAACCAGAGCAACATCGAGGTGGTGACGGACGCTATCGTCCAGGTCATCTGATCCGGCCTTGAAATGAAAAACGGGAAGCCATGTGGCTTCCCGTTTTTCATTCGCTTCAGATAATTTTCAAAGCAACGACGCAGCCCTCTAAACTCCACACAAGTCAAAATGTGGGAGCGGGCTTGCTCGCGAAGACAATCTGTCTGTGACATTGATGCCGAATGTGCCACCGCTTTCGCGAGCAAGCCCGCTCCCACAGGTTATGCGTACACTCTGTAATTCCGATGAGAACTCAAATGAAAAACGATGACCTACGCGCCGACCGCGATGAGCTGGACCATTTCGTCCCGCGCACCCCGGCCAAACGCGGCAACAACCTGGTGATGCAAGTGGCCGCCGGTGTATTCCTCGGCGGCCTGGCCCTGTGGCTGGTGCAACTGGGAGCCACGATGCTGTATGCCAAACTGATGCTTGGCACGATTACCTTCGGCGGTTAAGCCAGCTCATTCGCACGCTGGCTGGCCGCATCGTCATAAGCGACGTAGAGCGATTCGGCGATCTGGCTCTTGATCGCCTTGGTGCTTTCCAGCCCGAGAACGAAGCCTTCAGCCTTGCCGCCCGCGCGGTTCAGTTCTTCAACGGTGCTGGCCTGGGTGATGGCGTCGAACAACTTTTCGGCATGGGGGCCGACACCTTTGGGCAGGCTGATCTGAGCGACGCTCATGGGTGCACCGCGGAATGTCGAGGTGTGAGTTTCAAATGATTCATGGCGCGTACCTTTTCGGCGTAGTGGCCGGCAGCGCGTGTCACCACTTCCGGGCGGCCATGGTAGACCTCTGGTGCGATTCTGGTAACCGCCAATGACCACTAAACCACCGCCCGCCCCCATGAATCCGTCAAATTGCCATTCGGTGCTTGACTTCTCTTTTTGAATCAGTAACATAGGCGCCATTCCGCGATAGCTCAGTTGGTAGAGCAAGTGACTGTTAATCACTGGGTCCCTGGTTCGAGTCCAGGTCGTGGAGCCAGACAGCAACATCAAAAAGCCCCTGAGTCGAAAGACTCAGGGGCTTTTTTGTGGACGATGAATCGCCGGTTATTCACGCACTCCGACCATCTGGCTCGGCATTCGCTATGGCGCCTCTTAGGTTCGCCAGGCCGAGGCAATTGGCTCAAGGGTTTTGGACAAGCTGACAGCGGCGTCGGTGATCACCTTCAAATTGTCGATCGTGGTCTGTGGAGCAAGATCAAAAAGGCTTGCATAGTTGTTGATGTTACGGAGAAACGTATTGGCTTCATACAAATAATCGACTTTCAGGCCTTCTATCGATTTTACCTGCCGCAAGGTATCAACTCTGATCTCGTGATCTGCCTGCAGTTTCTGGTACTCATTTTTTTGTTCAAAATAATGCGCACGCTTAATCCGCAAACCGTCTCGGGCCCGCACCATCTCGGTGTACCTTATATATTCAGAAGCCTGTTCAAGGAGCTTGCGCAGCAGTTCCAATCCTTTTTTCACTAGCTCAGCCTGCGGAGCAGATATCTCAAAACTCTTGAAAAAATTGCCATCCGGAATCCATGGCAACAGGTGATCGATCAGGTTTTTATCATCTATCACACTGATCAAATCATCTAAAATCCTGCATTGCACCTCAACCTCTTCAAGCCGCCTGTCCAGATCACTGAGCGCCTTCACAATATCCTCATCGAATCCAAGCAAAATACTTGAGTCACTTTGCCCCTCCCCCAGGATATCGATATCGTCCAGACTAATGAGATGAGCATTCACTGCAAGCGCGAACCCTCGAATTTTCCCCGCATCGGCATTCACACTTTTTATATAATCAGCTTTAAGACCTTCCAGGGTCTTCATTCGCAAATCACCCGACAAATCCGGCTCATTGCTCAACCGCTGAAATTCGATCATGAAACTCTTGAAATTAGCCTCCCTCAACATAGGCATTACTGCCACTGCCACTCCAAAGATATTTGCATGCGTATCATTGATCGCATGATCAAGCCGTCCAAGCTTTGCTTTCAAATAATCGGAAAAATCCAGATTCAGTTGAGCAACAATTTTATTGATAGCCTTTTTATTAACCTTCATCAACGAATAATCCGGCATGCGCTGCTCATGAGTCATCACTGCACCGTCCATATTCATACCACCCCCTCTTCCTGAAGAGTACTCTGCTCATTAAAACCCTTGATCGCCTTCCTCAGGGAGCTCAGCAGTGCATCAGCCACATTCTGAACTTCACTCCAAGGGGAAATACCGCGATTGAAACTCTGCTTAAATCGGATCAGACTGACGCCATCCTCTATCAGTGAAAATTCAGTGGCCGACCTGTCGATCTCGGCCACGATGGAATTCCAAACTAACACCAACGCGTTCGACGCCCTTGCGGCAGCCGCCATGTGAGCGGATAGATTGTCCAGCGACTTGCTGTGAGAAAGAATCAACCCAGGCAACTTCTCCTGACCGTCAATTTGGCTCAACAGCCTCTGTTTTTCCATGATGAAACTGTTGAGCTTTTCCTGGCTCTCAAGGAACGCCTTACCCAGGACTGCCTCTTCAGGACTGGAGAAAAGCGTATTCAAAAGCAGCCCAAGAACATAGAACCCCTTCACAATTTGCATCGCACTATGCTTAACCAACTCCTTGTTTGTCTGATCGATATTTTTTTCAACACGATCAAGTTCCGCACGAAACTTGTCAAGATCAATCGCAAAATCAACGGTATCGAGCCTGGCGACCTTCTCACTTATCAATGGAATGAGCTTATCATTCAATACTCTGTTGAAATTTTCGATTTCAACTTTCAATTCCAATGTTGGCTTACTGGCAACAACCACACTTCCTTTAAGATCTTCGAACACCAACCCAAGCTGCGCATGAATAGCCACATCGCTCTGGTCAAATGCCATGAATGGCGCGCTCTCGACCTCCAGATCATTATATGGCTTGAGGCGCTCGACAATGGGCATCTGCTCAATGTCGCGGACCAGATTCTGACTAAAATTAACCAGATCCTTTGCTAATCCGCTCAATCCACTACCGACCTGAATCAATCCATTTTCTATAGAAGGCCACCCAGCAGCGTGATCTTTTACTTTTACATTCAAATCCTGAACTTCCAACCACCCAAAATTCGGATGATCAATGACCCCTCCCAGGTTTTTCTCTATTTCTTCTCGCTCAGTCGGTAGCGCTCGCCCAAGCCGTACATACTGCTTTATTTCCAGCAACTGCTCTGGCGTGACTACTAGCCTTGGTTGATAAACCGACTCCTCACGCTTCCCTGAATTCACGTCAATCGAAGGTTGAGCGCCCTCATGACTGGCCGGACTATAAATTTCGATATCTTCCATGATTATTCCACGTCCAAGTTATTACATTCAATTTCGAGAGGAGCTATCAACTTTTTGAGAGCAGACCTTGAAAACTGCCAGACAATGCTAACCACTTAAAAGAAACAGCGAAATGTAATTATTCAACTCCGCACGTAGGAAACCAGACTTAATAGCTGCAATTTTTTTTACACAATCCGAAGCAACACATTAATACAAAGAGCATTAAATCAAGTCTGCCTGCGAAACACTCGGTATACCCAGGTGACATTCTTATTCTGGTTAACAACCAGCGATACCGATGCATTTCCCGAATACAAAAAAAAGGCCGATCTACCTGTTGGTAAATCGGCCTCGTTCATCAAGCCTTGTTGTCAGACATGCTCACTATTTTTCGCATGCACCGCGCGTGGCTCGCCATGCCCGTGGTCCGCCTCAACCACCGGAATCTCCTTGCCGTCGCAATCGTGCAGTTTACCTTCGCTGAAGTAGTCCCCTTCACGCAACGCCGCCAGATCCTGATAACGCAGCACCCGCTCGGTTCCGGCCGCAAACACCGATTGCTGATCGGAGTTGCCGGCGGTGAGATGGTTGAAGGTCAGGTTCAGCACGATGGCCATGATCGCCGACGAGCTGATGCCCGAATGGAAAATGGTCGCGAACCAGCTTGGGAAGTGATCGTAGAAGTTTGGCGCAGCGATCGGGATCATGCCGAAGCCGATGGAGGTGGCGACAATGATCAGATTGACGTTGTTACGGTAGTCGACCTTGGACAAGGTCCGAATGCCGCTGGCCGCGACAGTGCCGAACAGCACGATGCCGGCGCCACCCAGTACCGAGGTCGGCACGGCGGCGATGACCCGGCCCATGAATGGCAGCAGGCCGAGGAGCACCAGGAACGCACCGCCAGTGGCCACCACGTAGCGGCTCTTGATGCCAGTCACCGCCACCAGCCCGACGTTCTGGGCGAAGGCGCTCTGGGTGAAGGAACCGAAGATCGGCGCGAACATGCTCGACAGCATGTCGGCGCGCAGGCCGTTGCCCAGGCGTTTGGAGTCAACCTTGGTGCCGATGATCTCACCAACAGCCAGGATGTCCGCCGAGGTTTCCACCAGCGTCACCATCACCACGATGCACATCGACAGGATCGCAGCGAAGTGGAAAGTCGGCATGCCGAAGTGGAACGGTGTCGGGAAGCCGAACATCGGGCCCTGGGTCACGGACGAGAAATCCGCCATGCCAAGGAACACCGCGATCACCGTACCGACGACCATAGCCAGCAGAATCGACAGGCGAGAGATGGTCGCACTGCCGATCTTGCTCAGCAGCAGCACCAGCACCAGCGTTACCGCCGCCAGACCGATGTTCGCCATGCTGCCGAAATCCGGTGCGTGGCTGTTGCCGCCCATGGCCCAGCGCGCGGCTACCGGCATCAGCGTCAGGCCGATGGTGGTAATCACGATGCCGGTCACCAACGGCGGGAAGAACTTGGTGATACGCGAGAACACCGGGGTTATCAGCAATCCGATCAGAGACGCCGCTATCACCGCCCCCAGCACCGACTGAAACCCGCCCTCCCCGCCACTGCTGACAATCGCCACCATGGTCGCGACGCCGGAGAAGGATACGCCCTGTACCAGCGGCAATTGACAACCAAAAAACGGTAGACCCAGGGTTTGCAGCAGCGTCGCCAGCCCCCCCGCAAACAATGAAGCAGCAATCAACAAACCGATGTCCGCCGGCGAGAGACCGGCCGCCTGGCCGATGATCAATGGCACCGCGACGATACCGCCATACATGGTCAGAACATGTTGCAGGCCATAAGCCATATTCGCGCCGATCCCTAGGTTTTCGTCCTCGGGCCGTTGGTGTGAAACATGGGGCGTTTTCATGGTAGGGGGTTCCCTGGTTTTTGTTATGCGCACACTGTATTCAATAGTCAGGACAAATGTCTATAGAGTTGTATACAACTTATCAGTCACATAATGGCCGAACGGCCATTCAGCCCAGCGCCAGCGGGCAATCACGTCTTGAAAAACCTTTAAACATGTCACTCCATTGCCTGCTTTTTTGCATACGAATCCATGGATTTCCTGACGACCGGCGCAGCGTTGCCAGAAACGCCAATCACAAGGCAAAAAACGCGCCGCTATTGGCTGGCATGGACAATTGAATGCAGTACAGGACGCCGGAGATGATCGACTAAATGCCGTAACCACCAGCAATGACAGGGGTCTTCCGCTTGTTTGCATCATCGGAACGACTGGAGCGTCGGTGAAGACGGTGGCTATTTTTCAGCACCATACTGAAAACAAAAACGGGGCCGATCGATACGTTCGGCCCCGTTACAGTGCATACAATGAAAGACCTACTTTGGCTCTGAAACCAAGCGTTCGAGCACGCAGTTCAACTGCCCATGCTCCGGAACCTGAATGCCAAACTCACGGTGCAGCAGTTCAATCAGCGATTGCACATCCGCCACCTGCCGCCGCTCGCTGTCATGGCCAATGCGGTGGATCGCGAAACTGCCGTTGTTGAGCGTACGGCGCCACCCCTCCCCGGTGCGTGCCACCATCAGTTGCTTGACGAAAGACGACTCGGGATGGGTCGAGACGTACCAGTTACCGACTGCAAAATCGATATCTTCCTGGCGTTGCAGGTCGAAGATGTACATCGCTCGCCATTCGCCCGCAACGTTGGCCCGCAGGGTAAAGCCGTCGACATGCAGGTCGATGCGATACGGTTCGTGCGGGGTGAGTTGTTCGGCGCGGGAATCGAGCAGCAGTGGCGCGGTCGGCACCATGCCACCGAAGCCGACGTCGGTGATGTAGCGCACGTCGTCGATGATCACCAGGCTCAGGCGATGGGTACGGGCGGTCCAGGCGCCTTCCGGCTGGCCCATTACTACCCGGCCGCTGATGGCTCGAGCGTCGAAACCCAGCTCTTGCAGCAAGGCCAGAAACAGGTTGTTGAGTTCGTAGCAGTAACCGCCACGGCCATCGTGCAAGACCTTGCGCTCGATGGACGGCAAGTCGATCAGCACCGGTTCGCCGGATAACGTGGTGAGGTTTTCAAACGGGAAGACGCCGGTATGGCGCAGTTGCAGTTGGCGCAGGGTTTCCAGGGTCGGTGCCGGGGGTGCATCGAAGCCCAGGCGGCGCAGATACAAAGCACGGTCGGTCAGACGTGGCTCGCTCATCGTTCAATCCTTTTGCACGCAAGCGGCGGATTGCTCCGCCAGTGGCCGTTATGTATACGGGATCAGGCACTGCCGCCGACAATTGATTTAGCCAATCACCCGGCATAAAAATACTCAACGCCGCTTGCGAGAAGCCAATTGAATCCAGGTCGGCGCGTGGTCACTGGCGTGGGGCTCGTTACGCACCCAGGCATCCACCCCGGCGTCTTGCAGATACGGACTCAGGGCCGGGTTGAGCAGCAGATGGTCGATGCGCAGTCCCGAGTTTTTCTGCCAGTGTTGGCGGAAGTAATCCCAGAAGGTGTAGAGCCGATCCTGCGGATACAAATGCCGCAATGAATCGGTCCAGCCCTGGTCCAGCAACCGCTGGTAGCACTCGCGACTTTCCGGTTGCAGCAAGGCGTCCTTGAGCCACGAGCGCGGGTTGTAGATGTCCAGGTCGGTAGGCACCACGTTGTAGTCGCCCGCCAGCACCACCGGATGTTCGCTGCCTTGAAGCGTCTGCGCGTGACGGATCAGCCGCTCGAACCACGCCAGCTTGTACTCGAACTTCGGCCCCGGCTGAGGATTGCCGTTGGGCAAGTACAGGCAACCCACCAGAACCCCGTGGACGGCGGCTTCCAGATAACGACTCTGACTGTCGCTGTCATCGCCAGGTAACCCGCGCCGACTTTCCAGCGGCTGCGCATCCCGTGCCAGGATCGCCACCCCATTCCATGACGCCTGACCCTGCCAGATCGCGCCGTAGCCGGCCGCATCAAGTTCTGCCGCCGGGAATGCGCTGTCCACCGCCTTCAACTCCTGCAGGCAGGCGATGTGCGGTTTTTCCCGCTCAAGCCAGGCCAGCAGATTCGGCAGCCGTGCGCGCAGGCCATTGACGTTGAATGTGGCGATCCGCAGCTTCTTCATGAACGGACACTCCTGGGGACGAGGTGCCTGACGTGTGACACCTGCACGTGCCGGTGGTTGCGTCGGTGGTCCCGGGTGCGGCGTAATAGACGCCCCACATCCGCCCGCCCTACCGAGAACATCAACCTCATGGATACTCCCCTGGAAGGCAGCCGGATCGGCTTGCGCCCGCTGCAATACGCCGACGCCGACGCGCTGGTCCAGGCCGCCGCCGAGGGCGAACTGTGGAACCTGCAGGTCACCATCGTACCCTCTGCCGACACCGTCGACGCCTACCTGAAAAAAGCCCTCGATGGCCGCGAAACCGGTACGGTCATGCCCTTCGTCATCGTGCTCAAGGATACCGGTGAGGTCATTGGTTCGACGCGCTTCTGGAAAATTGACCGAATCAATCGCAAACTTGAAATAGGCAGTAGCTGGATTGCGACGCGCTGGCAGAAAACCTTCGTCAACACCGAGGCCAAGTACCTGATGCTGCGCTACGCCTTCGAGGTGCTCGATTGCGTGCGGGTGCAATTCACCACCGACGAAAACAACCAGACATCGCGCAACGCGATCCTGCGCCTCGGCGCACAGCAGGAAGGCATCGTGCGTCACGAGCGGATCATGCCCGACGGACGCAAGCGCAACTCCGTGCGCTTCAGCATCATCGACGATGAGTGGCCGCAGGTGCGGCACAACCTTGAGCAGAAGCTGGGCGGTGACGGGATTCGCTGACGCTGAGACCTATGTGGGAGCGGTCTTGCTGGCGAAGGCGAAGTGTCAGTCGACATCACTTTTGAATGACCAACCGCTTTCGCGAGCAAGCCCGCTCCCACAGGGTTCGTGACCCACTGCGGTCATCAGGTAACGACTCACCCCTGGAGACGACCATGATGAACATCAGAATGACTTCGCTGCTTTTGGCGGGATTGTTATCGACGCTGCCCCTGGCCACCTTGGCGGCGTCCGGCGATGGCACTGTCACGACGGGGACGACATCGGGCGCCACCCGCAACTCAACCATGCATCCAGACAACAACAGGCCCAGCGAACCCTCGGGTAACGACAGCAGCAGTCGTGGCCCCAGCTCGTCAATCGGCAGCACCGGCGTCAATGGTCCGGGCAGCGGCGCGGGCGGTGGCACTGGCGCCCCCGGAGGTGGAACAGGTGGCGCTGGCGGCGGGACGGGCAGCTGGACAAACAAAAGCAGCCGATGACACTCCGTCGCTGGCTGCCTTTTGTCGTCCGGGGTTTACAGCCGCTTGATCGCCGGTGGGTTCCACTTGCCATTCAGCGCCTCGGCTTTCGGGCCATACAAACGCATGGTCAGATTGAATGAGCCTTTAGGCGCCGGCAGCCAGTTGGCCTCCAGATCCTTGCCGGGGCTTTCGTTCTGGAAATACAGGTCCAGCGAGCCATCGGCGTTGCTCTTGAACGGCATCCAGCTACTGACCGCAAAACGATTGAGCGAGTTACCGACCTGGAAACCTTCCGGGTCATACAGGGTGACCGACCAGAAGGCACTCACCGGCGGCGTCTCGCCCTTGCTGAAATGCAGCACGTACTTGTTCGCGCCATCGAGTGGCTTGCCATTGCTGTCGCCGATGTTCAGCGGATAAATCGCGTCCTCGGGCAGGTTGGCGCCGAGTCCCACCTGCGTAACGATGGCGCGCTTGAGGTAGTAGTTGCCGTAGACGCCCATGGTGTCGGTGTTCATCGACCAGCCATTGACCTCCCGCGCCAGGGTCGGCACTTTCCAGGTCATCAGGGCCTGCGCATCCTGCGGCACCGTTTGCAGCGCGGCCTGGATCTGCGGGTCCAGCGCGTCCATGTTGAACGGCTTGCCGGCTTCGATGCCAAGACGCTTGATCTGCGCCAGCATCGGCTGGTCAGTGCTATGCGGCGGATTGACCTTCAGCAACTCGGCAGCGTAAGTGAAGTAGTTGGCCGCCGACATGGAGTCGGCCTGAATCTTCGGTGGCGTTTTCATGTCCACCGCCGGGTCGATTTTCACGCTGACGGCTTCAGGCTCCTTGCCCAGCCGGGACAACGGCGTCACCGTGTAGCCGGCCTGGATCTTGTGCACCGCGGCGTAATCCGCCGCGCCGTCGGTCTTGGTCCGGCCGATCACCCAGACGAAGGGCGTTGGCGCCGGCAGATGACTCATCCCGGCAGGCACCGTGCCGGTCCACCCCGGCGGCGTCACCAGAAATTGCCCGGCCTCGGTGCCCGTGGTGCGCCAGCCCGGCGACGCGAACACGTCGGTCCACATGTCGAGCATCGGCAGCAGGTAGAAACGCCCGTCGGTATCCGGGGCGGCGATCACCAGCGGCTCCTTGGTCAAATCCAGCCAGGCAATCGAATATAAAGTGTCGAAGTTGGAGCGCACCACCCCTTTGAAATCAGCTGGCGGGTACTGCGGCACACTGACAAACATGTTCATCGGGCCCTTGCCGAATTCCTTGCCCGGCTCGATGTTGGTGAATTGCTTGCGGGTGATGTCCATGCTCAGCAGCGGGTAAAAATAGATGTAGGCATCTACGCCAATGGCATGCGCTTCTTCGGCGGTGATTTTCGATTGCGCGTGGCTGGACAGCGGGAATAAGGCAGCGGCTGCAACGGTCAAAGCAACGGCTGTCAATGTTGGTGGTAGCAACATGTTGGCGATCATCCGTGCGTAAGGGAGTCTGCCCGGATCGGCAGAGCTAACGGAACTCTAGACGATCAATCCAGCCGGGCCCGAAAGACGGACCACCGGCAGGCACAACACCTCAACGATCAGAACGCATCAACGCCTCGCCACCGCCGGCCATCGACAACGTTGCCACGCGGTTTCGCCCCGAATGCTTGGCCTGATACAACGCCGCATCCGCCCGTTCGACAAACACGTCCATGCTGTCACGGCCCGAGGGTACGAACGAATAGCAACCCAGGCTGACCGTCACATAGCCATTTGGCGAACCGGTGTGAGTGATGTCCTTGTCGATGACGCTACGACGGATCTGCTCGGCAATCGTCATGGCGCCGTGAAGGTCGGTGTCAGGCAGCAGCACCGCAAACTCTTCGCCTCCGTAACGCACCGCCAGATCGGCCTTGCGATGGCAGCAACTCTTCAGCGCGCGCGCCACTTCGGCCAGGCAATGATCCCCCACCACATGGCCGTAGGTGTCGTTATAGCGCTTGAAGTAATCGATATCGAGCATGATCAGGCTCAAGGGGCTGGTCTGCCGGGCGCCGCGCCCGAACTCGATGTCCAGCGCCCGCTCGAACAATCGGCGGTTGGCCAGCCCGGTCAGGCTGTCATGGGTGGCGATCAGCTCCAGCGCTTCCTGGGCCCTGCGCAAATCCGACTCGACCCGCTCACCAACACGCACCTGATGAATGAACACCCAACCGAACAACCCCACGCCCAGCAACACCAGGGCAACGATGAGGCTGGAGCGAAACGCCGTGTCGTACCAGCCCGCGAGAATGGATTCGGTGGACGACGCAGCGGCGACCACCAGCGGATACCCCTCCAGCTGTCGGTAACCGTACAGGCGCGTTACACCGTCGATGATGGACGTGAACATCGCATTGCCGGAAGTGGCCAGCAGCAGGGACTTCCGGAATATCTCACTCTGGGCCAGCGACACGCCGATCTGCGCCTCGACAAAAGGTCGCCGCGCCAACAACGTGCCATCGGTCAGGCCGAGAAACATCGAGCCGTTGTCGTCGAGGTCGAAGCTTTTGAAGAACTGGTCGAAGTACGACATCTTGATGCCGGCCAGCAACACGCCCTGGAAATGCCCGTTCCTGTCGTTGATCCGCTTGGAGACCGGAATGATCCACTCGCCGTTTTCCCGGCTGCGGATGGCCGGGCCGATGTGCACCAGCGACGATGCGTTCTGCTGGTGATACTTGAAGTACTCACGGTCCGCGACCCCGGCCCCCCGGGGCAGGTTTTCAAACGAGGTCACGACCCACTGGCCCTTCTGGTCGAACAGCAGGATGCCGTGCAATTGATTCAGCGCCAGCACCCTCCGGGCAAAGGTCTGCTGCAAGCGTGGTCGTTGGGCCGGGCCGAAACCGTCGGCCTGAATCCAGTCGACCAGGCTGGTCAGCACCAGGTCGGCCTTCATGAAGGTGTCTTCGGCTTGCTGCGCCATGGCTCGCGTCAGGTTCGAAGACGCCACTTGCGCCAGGCTCAGGTCATGGCGACGGGACTGTTCCAGTTGCAGGTAGAGCAAACCGCACAGGCACAGGCACACCGTGGCAATGAACAACACCGCGGCCTTGCGCAGCGGGATGCGTTTCAATGCGACAACTGGGGTGTGGTCCGGGTGGCTAAAGCGTGTGGGCAAAAGTTAGTCCTGTCGGGGCAAGGCATGGGCAACGCCGCAAAAAGCCCTCAGTCTTTGTGGGGCGTAGTTTACGGGGTTATCCATGATAAATGGGCAGCCACTTGTCCAGCGGTATCCCACCCACCGGGCAGTGCGGCAAACATGACCCAGGGCAGCGCTGCCTGCGCGTCAACGAGCTAGGATTAAACAGACCTCAATACAGGGAATCGACATGAGCAAGGCAGACGAGCTCGCGGCAAAATTGAAACAGACCCGGCTGACCGGCACGGATCAAGCGATCGACGCCTGGCCGGGCCAGGTCTACGAGCTGTATCAACGGATCGAACAGTGGCTGTTGCCCCTGACCGAGGTTGGCCTGGTCCTGCGGCGCAATTCCACCCACGTTCACGAAAGTCACCCCGATGGCGACGCTTACGACTACGCCATCGACCAGTTGGTGATCACCGGCAACAAACACAGCCTCACCCTTGACCCGGTTGCGCGCTTCACGGCAGATGGCGAGGGGCGGGTCGAGATTCACTCCGCAGGCAACGAGTTCGCCCTGTTGCGCACCGTGGACGAACACGGCGAAACGCACTGGTGGCTACAAACGATCGAGCAGGCCACCGCGCAGCTGGATGCGGTGGCGCTGACGGAAACCGATCTGCTTGTCGTGGTGCAACAAGGGTTGGCGCTTTAAGGGATTGGCCGATCGGATGGCACACGAAACCTGTAGGAGCCAGCTTGCTGGCGATGGACTCAAGTGCGCCGCGTTTATCCAGTTAGCACGCTTTATCGTTAACGACCATCGCTGGCAAGCCAGCGCCTACAAAAGTCAGCGTTGATCTTCACCTGTAGGAGCCGGCTTGCTGGCGATGGACACAAGTGCGCCGCGTTTATCCAGTTAGCACGCTTTATCGTTAACGACCATCGCTGGCAAGCCAGCGCCTACAAAAGTCAGCGTTGATCTTCACCTGTAGGAGCCGGCTTGCTGGCGATGGACTCCAGTGCGCTGCGTTTATCCAGTTAGCACGCTTTATCGTTAACGACCATCGCTGGCAAGCCAGCGCCTACAAAAGTCAGCGTTGATCTTCACCTGTAGGAGCCGGCTTGCTGGCGATGGACACAAGTGCGCCGCGTTTATCCAGTTCACACGCGCTATCGTTAACGACCATCGCTGGCAAGCCAGCGCCTACAAAAGTCAGCGTTGATCTTCACCTGTAGGAGCCGGCTTGCTGGCGATGGACACAAGTGCGCCGCGTTTATCCAGTTAGCACGCTTTATCGTTAACGACCATCGCTGGCAAGCCAGCTCCTACAAAAGTCAGCGTTGATCTTCACCCGTAGGAGCCGGCTTGCTGGCGATGGACTCAAGTGCGCCGCGTTTATCCAGTTAGCACGCTTTATCGTTAACGACCATCGCTGGCAAGCCAGCTCCTACAAAAGTCAGCGTTGATCTTCACCTGTAGGAGCCAGCTTGCTGGCGATGGACTCCAGTGCGCTGCGTATATCCAGTTCACACGCGCTATCGTTAACGACCATCGCTGGCAAGCCAGCGCCTACAAAAGTCAGCGTTGATCTTCACCTGTAGGAGCCGGCTTGCTGGCGATGGACTCAAGTGCGCTGCGTTTATTCAGTTCACACGCGCTATCGTTAACGACCATCGCTGGCAAGCCAGCGCCTACAAAAGTCAGCGTTGATCTTCACCTGTAGGAGCCAGCTTGCTGGCGATGGACTCAAGTGCGCCGCGTTTATCCAGTTAGCACGCTTTATCGTTAACGACCATCGCTGGCAAGCCAGCGCCTACAAAAGTCAGCGTTGATCTTCACCTGTAGGAGCCGGCTTGCTGGCGATGGACACAAGTGCGCCGCGTTTATCCAGTTCACACGCGTTATCGTTAACGACCATCGCCAGCAAGCTGGCTCCTACAGGGGACCGTGTCTTTCCAAAACAGTCCCCCCAAAAAAGGGCGCTCCAGAGGCGCCCTTTTTCGGTCTTTCATTACTGTTGGTTCTGCCCCGTCACCACTAGCGGCACCTCTGCCCGACGCAAGTCCAGCGGGGGCAACTTGGTAGGCTGACTCAAGCCCTGCAGCACCTTGGCATCGTAATCGTAAATGTCGGGCTTGAACGTCACTCGCCCGTCAGTGCTCAGGTCCACGGTCCAGTAAGCCAACAGCACCGGCACTTTCACCGGCAGCAGGACGTTCTCGGTCCTGCCATTGGCCAACTGCTTCTGAATGCCGGCGCTGTTCCAGCGCACCGGGTCGTTGAACAGCAACTCGACCAGTTGCAGCGGGTTTTCCACGCGGATGCAACCTGAACTGGTGGCCCGTACCGTTTTCGCAAACAGTTCGCGGTGCGGCGTGTCATGCAGGTAAATCGCATAGTCGTTGGGGAAGCGGATCACCACCTGCCCCAGCGAACTGTCGGGCCCGGCATCCTGACGCAGGTGGATGCCTCGCGGATTGCTCCAGTCAACGTCCGACGGATTGAGCACATTGCCTTCGCGATCAAGCACGCGAATCCGGTTGGCCGCCAGATAGCCCGGATCGTTCTGGACTTTTGGAATCACGTCCTGCTTGAGGATGGTCGGCGGCACGGTCCAGGTCGGGTTGAACGTGATGTAGGTGATTTCGGCCTGGAACACCGGTGTACTGCGCACCGGCTTGCCGACCTGCACCCGCGAATGCCAGATCGGCAGGCCGTCGCGGTACATCGCCACCTTGTAGCCGGCGATATCGACGATCACGAACGTGCCCTGGAGTTTGTACAACAGCCAGCGGGCGCGCTCCATGTTGACCCGCACCTGATCGATCCGCGCCTCGACAGGCACGTTCAACGCCGCCAGCGTCGCCGCCCCGGCCACGCCATCGGTGCCCAGGTATTGCTCGACCTGATACTTCTTCACCGCGGCAATGACCTTGTCGTCGTAACCGGCCTTTTTCGACAGGTGCGCGTCCAGGTAACCGCCCGCCACCAGGCGTGCACGCAATTGTGCGACCGCCACCCCGTCCATGCCGGGCTTGAGTGATTGTCCTTCGGTGACTTTCGGCCAGCCGCCCGCATCACGGATCTGGCGCAAACGGGCCAGGCCCTCACGCAAATTGCGGTAAATCGCTTCTTGAGGAGGCGCATCGGCGAATGCTCGAGCCACGTCATGGGCATCGAGGGCGGCGAACAGGGCGCTCATGTCTTCGCGGGCAGCGCCGCCGGCCGGGTCGAAATTCCAGTGAATGTCCAGCCGCGACGGATCGACCTTGCCCCGCCGCAACTGCAGCAGTGCGGTGATGAATGTGCGGGTCGCCGCCATGTCGAACATCGCCCGCTGCGCCGTGGAAGGCATGGCGGCCACCAGCGATTCATGGGCCTGGGCCAGTTCGGAGATGCGAAAATCCGCCGGGTTCAGCCCGTCGATCCGGGTGTCTTCGAGGCTCTTGAGCAACTGGGCCACGTCACGATCATCCGTCCACGCGGCGCGATAGTTACGATGCATATAGAAATCCAGCACCACCCGGCTGACATCCACCCGTTGCTGGCGCCTGGCCGTGAGCAACGGCGGAAAGGCCGAGCGCAGCGGCTCCAGCGATGCCTGAATCGCCTGGCCGACCGCATCGTCGGGCGCCGCGGCATCTATTCCGCTGCTTGCCGCAGATACCGGCTCAATCGGCGACGTTTGCCCAACCGCCACACCGCTGATCAGAAAGCCCATAAAAAACATGCGGCTTATGACGAATGACCTTGTTAATTGCACCATGGATAATCCTTAATCCTCCGTTTCAAACGGCTAGCTTTCCGCTCACTGCTAGCTAGACTCGAAATTATCATGATGAGACCCGACTATGGCGCTAAACCGCTTTGGCCTTTTATTTGCCATTTTACTGACGTGCCTTTCAGTACCGTCAGCCTACGCCGATTCGCTTGAAAACGCGCTGGTCAAAGCAGCACCAGACGCCGATGCCAAAGTGATTGCCCTGGCCGTTCGCGCAACCCAATGCAGCCGTGCCCAAGGTATCGCCCCAGCCCAAAGACTGGCGGTGATCGATTATTCCCTGCCCTCGACCGAACAACGTCTGTGGGTCTTCGACCTTAAACGACGCAAGTTGCTGTTTCACGAACTGGTCGCCCATGGCCGCAACAGCGGCGAAAACATGGCGACGCTGTTCTCCAACCGCAACGAAAGCCACGCCACCAGCCTCGGCCTGTTCCGCACACAAGAGAGCTACAGCGGCCAGAACGGTTACTCGTTGCGCATGGAAGGCCTGGAGCCTGGCTTCAACGACAACGCCTATGACCGCGCCATCGTCATCCACGGCGCGCCCTATGTCAGCCCGGTGCTGGCCCGCGCCAATGGCCGGATCGGCCGCAGCCTGGGTTGCCCGGCGGTTCGGCCGGCGATTGCCCACCGCCTGATCGATTCGATGAAGGACGGGCAGTTGCTGTTTTCCTACTACCCGGACCAGCGCTGGTTGAAGTCGTCCTCCTACATCAACTGCGGCGGCGACACCGTGGCCTCAAGGGAAAAGTCCACTTCAAGCCAGAAAGCGACATCCAACCTGTCAAAACTGTAATCCCCGCCTCAGCCTGCTGAAAGGCACCGCCCGCTAGCCTCGTCGACACGTTCAACAGGCTGACGGCGGAACAGACGGCATGCACTCCCACACTTCAAGACGCACCTTCGTCAAAGGGCTGGCCATCGGCGGGCTCTTCGGCGGTCTCGGGTTATGGCGCACGCCGGCCTGGGCGATCAGCAGTCCCGGCGAACCGCAGGTGTTGGCCGGTAATGATTTCGACCTGTTCATCGGCCAATCCCCGGTCAACTTCACCGGCAGCCCACGCACCGCGATGACCATCAACGGCGGCATCCCCGGCCCGCTGCTGCGCTGGCGTGAAGGCGATACGGTGACGCTGCGGGTACGCAACAGACTCAAGGACAGTACCTCCATTCACTGGCACGGCATCTTGCTGCCGGCCAACATGGACGGCGTACCGGGCCTGAGCTTCAAGGGCATCGAGCCGGGCGGCCTGTACGTCTACCAGTTCACCGTGCGCCAGAACGGCACCTACTGGTATCACAGCCATTCGGGGTTCCAGGAACAATCCGGCGTGTATGGCCCGCTGATAATCGACGCCAAGGACCCGGAGCCGTTCCAGTACGACCGCGACTACGTGGTGATGCTCAGCGACTGGACCGACGAAGACCCGGTCGACCTGATGAAGACCCTGAAAAAGCAGTCCGATTACTACAACTTCAACAAACGCACCGTGGGCGACTTCATCCACGACGTCAGCGAAAAAGGCTGGGGGCCGACCGTCGCCGATCGCACGATGTGGGCCGAGATGAAGATGAACCCCACCGACCTCGCGGACGTCAGTGGCGCCACTTACACCTACCTGTTGAACGGCCAGGCGCCGGATTCGAATTGGACCGGGGTGTTCCGCCCAGGGGAAAAGCTGCGGCTGCGCTTCATCAACGGCTCGGCCATGACTTACTTCGACGTGCGCATCCCCGGCCTGAAAATGACCGTGGTCGCCGCCGACGGCCTCTACGTCAAACCGGTGAGCGTCGACGAGTTTCGCATTGCCGTGGCGGAAACCTTCGACGTGATCGTCGAGCCGAGCGAAGCGGCCTACACCCTGTTCGCCCAAGCGATGGATCGCACCGGCTACGCACGCGGCACCCTGGCGCTGAAAGCCGGGCTGGTTGCGCCGCTGCCACCACAGGACCCACGCCCCCTGGTGACCATGGACGACATGGGCATGGCCGGCATGGACCACGGCAGTATGGCGGGCATGGATCACAGCAACATGGCCATGGGCGACATGCCCGGCATGCAGTCCCACCCGGCCTCGGAAACCGACAACCCGCTGGTGGACATGCAAGCGATGTCCACCTCAGCGAAACTCGACGACCCCGGCATGGGCCTGCGCAACAACGGGCGCCGCGTGCTCACCTATTCCGACCTGCGCAGCACTTTCGAAGACCCGGACGGCCGCGAACCTGGCCGCACCCTCGAACTGCACCTGACCGGGCATATGGAAAAATTCGCCTGGTCATTCAACGGCGTGAAGTTCTCTGATGCAGAACCGCTGCGCCTCAAGTACGGCGAGCGGCTGCGGATTGTGCTGGTCAACGACACGATGATGATGCACCCCATCCACCTGCATGGAATGTGGAGCGACCTCGAAGACGAAAACGGCCAGTTCATGGTGCGCAAACACACCATCGACATGCCACCCGGTTCCCGGCGCAGCTATCGGGTCACTGCCGATGCGCTCGGCCGCTGGGCCTATCACTGCCATCTCCTGTACCACATGGAAATGGGCATGTTCCGTGAAGTTCGCGTGGAAGAATGAGGCGCACCCCATGATTCGATTCACCCCGTTTTTCTTAGCCCTCGCGACCTCGACGGCGATGGCCGCCAGCGATGACATGCAAGGCATGGATCACAGCCAGATGGACCACGGCCAGATGCAAGGCATGGACGAAGGCCAGATGCAGCCCGCCGCCCCCAGCGAAAGCCGCACGCCGATCCCGCTGCTGACCGATGCCGATCGCGCTGCGGTGTATGTCGATCCCGCCGGTCACCGCGTACATGACAGCACGCTCAATAGCTTTTTCCTCGCCGACAAACTCGAATGGCAAGACGCCGATGACGGCAGCACCCTGGCCTGGGATTTGTCCGGCTGGATCGGCGGTGACATTGATCGCCTGTGGCTGCGCTCCGAAGGCGAACGCAGCAACGGCGTGACCGAAGACGCGGAAATCCAGGCCTTGTGGGGCCACGCCATTTCCCCATGGTGGGACGTCGTCAGCGGCGTTCGCCAGGACTTCAAACCCGGAGCCCCGCAAACCTGGGCCGCGTTCGGCGTACAAGGCATGGCGCTGTACAACTTCGAGGCCGAAGCCACGGCCTTCATCGGCGAAGGCGGCCAGAGCGCCGTGCGGCTGGAGGGCGACTACGACATCCTGCTGACCAATCGGCTGATCCTGCAGCCGACCGTCGAACTCAACGCCTACGGCAAAAACGATGCGCAACGGGGCATCGGTTCGGGGCTGTCCAACACCGAAGCCGGCCTGCGCCTGCGCTACGAAATCCGCCGGGAATTCGCGCCCTACCTCGGCGTGACCTGGAACCGCACCTACGGCAACACCGCCGACTACGCCAACGACGAAGGCGAGGACCGCAGCGAAACCCGCCTGGTGCTCGGTGTCCGGCTGTGGTTCTGAACAGACTCACCTCAAACCAATAACAACCGCTTCAAGCGGTAAAGGACCGTGCATGCGCCTCATCAAACCCACCACTGCCGTCATCGTGCTGATCACTGGCCTGCTCATGAGCAGCCTCGCTCAAGCGCACCCCAAACTGCTCGCCTCCACCCCAACGGAAGGCGCGGAAGGTGCGCCTCCCGACAAGATCGAACTGCACTTTTCCGAAAACCTCGTCACCCAGTTTTCCGGGGCAAAACTGCTGATGACCGAAATGTCCGGCATGGTCCACGCCCCGATGCCGGTCAAGGCCAAAGTCGGCGGCGGCAGTGATCCGAAGACCATGTTCATCACTCCGACAGCGCCCTTGACTGCCGGCACCTACAAGGTCGAATGGCGCGCGGTGTCGTCGGACACCCACCCGATCACCGGCAACGTCACGTTCAAAGTGAAATGATCGATGAGCGACTCGGCCAACGTCGTGCTGCGGTTTGTGTTGTATGTGGATTTGATGCTGTTGTTTGGCGTGGCGCTGTTCGGGCTTTACAGTTTTAAAGGACAGGAAAGGCTATCCGGGAGGGTGTTGCCCTTGCGCCGATTGTTGACGGCAACAGCCGGCCTCGGCGCGCTGCTGTCCATCGCCGGCATGGTGCTGATGGTCCGCGCCATGAGCGGCGAATCAGACATAACCGAGCTGCGCCCTCACCTCGAGATGATGCTGTTCGAGACAGACGTCGGGATGGCCTGGGCCGTGCGGATGACTGCGTTAGCCGTCGCAGGTTTGGCGTTGATGTTTAACCCTCGCGCCCCCGGCATCAGCCTGGTGATCGCCGCCACTGCCGGCGGCATCGCCCTCGCCAGCCTGGCCTGGAGCGGGCATGGCGCCATGGACGAAGGCAGCCGTCGTTACTGGCACTTCACCGCAGACATCCTGCACTTGCTGGTGGCAGGCGCCTGGCTCGGCGCGTTGCTTGCGATTGGGTTGATGGCGCAAATCCGGGCGCTGCAAACCGAAGTGCACATTCGCTTGCTGGCCCGCGCCGTCAAGCGATTCGAACTTGTCGGTGCGCTGATCGTAGTGATCATCACCGTGACCGGGGTGGTGAACTACCTGTTCATCGTCGGGCCGCAGCTCGATGGCGTTCTACTCAGCCACTACGGAATGCTCCTGGCGATCAAAGTGCTGCTGTTTGCCGGGATGCTGGTGTTGGCGGCTTTGAACCGCTTTCAGCTTGGGCCCTTGCTGGAGCGGACATTGCGAGAGGGCCAACATCGCATGGCGGTCCATGCACTTCGGCGCAGTGTACTGGTGGAAATGGCCGCGGCGGTATTGATTGTGGCGGTGGTGGCGTGGCTGGGGACCTTGAGTCCGGAAGTGGAGTGAGCCGTTTCAGGGGGCGTTGATTTTTCACACCCATGAAAACTTCACTACACTGCCCCCTTCAAAACCACTCCAGCACAAAAGCCCGATACCAATGAAGAAAATCATAAGAGCAATGATGCTCGGCGGCTTGCTCGCACTCTCCCTTGGCGCCCAGGCAGAACCTTCGCATCTGGACAGCGTCATGCAACAGGGACAACTGCGCGTTTGCACCACCGGCGACTACAAGCCCTACACCTTCAAAGCTGAGGACGGCGAGCATTCCGGCATCGACATCGCCATGGCCCGCGCCCTGGCCGACAGCCTTGGCGTCAAGGTCGAGTGGGTGCCCACCACCTGGAAAACCCTGATGCCCGACATGCTCGCCGGCAAGTGCGACATCGCCATGGGCGGCATCTCGGTCACCCTGGAACGGCAGAAAAAAGCCTTCTTCAGCACCACCCTGGACGTCGATGGCAAAGTCCCCTTGGTGCGCTGCGAAGACCAGGCGCTGTACCAGACCCTCGAACAGATCAACCAGCCCTCGGTTCGCCTGGTCGAACCCGCCGGCGGCACCAACGAAGCGTTCGTCCACGCGTACCTGCCCCAGGCGCAATTGCAGCTGCGCGATAACCTGAGCATCTTCCAGGAACTGCTGGATAAAAAAGCTGATGTGATGATCACCGATGCGTCGGAGGCGTTGTATCAGCAGAAACTCAAACCGGGCCTGTGTGCCGTCAACCCGACGCACTACATGCAATACGGCGAAAAAGCCTACCTGCTTCCCCGCGACGACATCACCTGGAAGCTGTACGTCGATCAGTGGCTGCACCTTGCCAAAGTGACCGGCAATTACCAGAAGATTCTGCGGCAGTGGCTGGCGGTGCCTGAGGGCAAATAACGACGTGCCTGCCACTGGAATAGGTGACCGCCGTCAGGTCGTTTTCCCACAAGACCTGACGCGAGAACCGCATGCCAAGGCCCTTGGCCATACCTTGTTAATTCTCGTTACATGTTTGAAACTACTGTCGCACCGGTAGCAGGCCGGTCATTTGCAAGACGCGTTGACAAGCGCACCGAACGATCATTCGGTCGATGCCTCGACCGAGCAGAACCCTCAAAAAAGGACAGATAATGAGCAGCACGGATGAATTGCAAACCTACAACGTCAGTCCGAAATGGCAAGAACGTTTCGCTTTTTTTGATCAGTACGGCGGCCCCAAAAGCCCCGATTTCAAGTTGGGCTTCAAACAGTTGCCAGCGCGCAAGCGCCTCTTGATCAACCTGAACTTCATCGCGTTTTTTTTCGGGCCGATCTATTTTTTCGTACTTGGACTGTGGAAAAAGAACCTGGCGATCATCGCGATCATCGTTGCCCTATCCTTTGCCCTGGCATTGATTTTCACCCTGCTGGGTTATGAAGAAGCACCCAAGGCCTTCAACAGCGGCATGAACGTTGTCTTTGCACTCATGTACGGATTGAGCGCCAACTACGCCTACTACCTGAAACAGGTAAAAGGCTCGCAAGGCTGGAATCCTTTTGAAGGTTTGAGGCTCGTCTGAGTCTCGCCCAGATAGCAAAACGGTGGAAATCACTCCACCGTCTTGCGTCACCGATCAATCGTCGTGCAACAACCCCGAACCATACTCGCCAAAACTGTTGCCTAGCGCACTGCCGTGGAAATTCATCTTGCCGGCGTTGCTGTTGGTGGGCCCCGGGCCAAAGCCGGCGGGTTGTACCGAGTCGGCCGAATAATCGCGCTGAGTGCTTACACCCGAACAGGCGCTCAACAACAAAGCACCGGCAATCAGCGAGACTTTGACGAGGTTTACGATCATCTTTTTATTCCTGAGGGAGTGAGGCGCGGGGACATGACCTTTGGCTGTCATCCTATGCCTCGTCCGTGCCGGGCATCATGAAATGTTGCGCGGCGACAGCATCGGTTCAGGAACCCTGTGCGCCGGGGCTCCATAGAGCCCCGGCGATGCACCATCAGGCAATGATGTCCGTGTTAACGAGCGTCGCAACACCCACCAGGGAAATCTCGAACTCCGCCGCCGTGTCGGCATCGGTGCTGCCGAACAGGATGCCGCCAGCGAAGCGCACCTGCCCGGTCGCATTAGCGCTGAAGGCGTTCGCCCCGATAAAGCTGAAGGCATCATTGACGGCGGTGGCCACGTTGGCGTCCAGGGTCGACAGGTCGATTTTGTCGCCCTCGGCGGTTTTGAAATCCCCGATCACATCGCGCAATGTGCCCAGGCCCATTTCGCTCAAGGTGTCGAAGTCGAAACGGTCGGCTCCGATACCGCCAGTGAGCTGGTCAACCCCCGCCCCGCCGATCAGCAGGTCGTTACCGGCCCCCCCATTGAGCACATCATTGCCCGCGCCTCCGATGAGGGTGTTGGCGGTTGTATTGCCGGTCAGGGTGTCGTTGAAATTGCTGCCGGTCAGGTTTTCGAAGGCCAGCAGCGTATCGCTGCCTGAGCCACCGGTGGCCTGGGCAGTCGTTACAGCCAGACTGGCTACCACCGCACTCGCGGCAAAGGCATAAGACGCGGTGTCGACACCATCGCCGCCATTGAGGATGTTATTGCCGGCCCCGGCAAACAGCGTGTTGTTCAACGTATTGCCGGTACCGTTGGCGGCCGTTGTTGCCAGCAGGCGCAGGTTTTCCACGTTGGCGCCCAGCGTATACCCGGCCAGGGAACTGTAGACAGAATCCGTGCCGCCGGTGGCCGCGACCGCATTGGTTTCACTGACCACATCGGCGAGGTTATCGACAACATAAATGTCCGAGCCGTCGCCACCCGCCAGTGTGTCTACACCGGCACCGCCATCGAGGGTGTCATTGCCGGCACCGCCATTGAGGACATCATTGCCCGCGCCCCCACTGAGCGTATTGGCAGCCGCATTGCCGGTCAGGGTGTCGTTGAAGTTACTGCCGGTCAGGTTTTCGAAAGCCAGCAGCGTATCGCTGCCCGAGCCGCCAGTGGCCTGGGCGGTGCTGATAGCCAGACTGGCTACCACCGCACTCGCGGCAAAGGCATAGGACGCAGTGTCGATACCGTCGCCACCATTGAGGATGTTGTTGCCGGCCCCGGCAAACAGCGTGTTGTTCAAGGTATTGCCAGTGCCGTTGGCAGCGGTTGTGGCCATCAGGCGCAGGTTTTCAACGTTGGCGCCGAGGATATAGCCCGCCAGCGTGGTATAGACAGAATCCGTACCACCGGTAGCGGCAACCGCATTGCTTTCACTGACCACATCACCGACGTTATCGACAATGTAGATGTCCGAACCGTCACCACCGACCAGTGTGTCTACACCGGCGGCGCCATCAAGGGTGTCATTGCCGGCAGCGCCATTGAGGACATCGTTGCCCGCGCCGCCACTGAGGGTGTTGGCGGCGGCATTGCCGGTCAGGGTGTCATTGAGATTACTACCGGCCAGGTTTTCGAAGGCCAGCAGCGTATCGCTGCCTGAGCCGCCGGTGGCCTGGGCAGTAGTCACAGCCAGGCTGACCACCACCGCACTCGCGGCAAAGGCATAGGACGCGGTGTCGATACCGTCGCCGCCATTGAGGATGTTGTTGCCGGCCCCGGCAAAGATCGTGTTGTTCAAGGCATTGCCGGTACCGTTGGCGGCCGTGGTTGCCAGCAGGCGCAGGTTTTCCACGTTGGCGCCCAGAGTATAGGCGGCCAGGGAGCTGCTGACGGTATCCGTGCCACCAGTGGCAGCGACCGCATTGGTTTCACTGACCACATCACCGACATTATCGACAACGTAGGAGTCCGAACCATCACCACCGATCAGCGTGTCTGCGCCGGCACCGCCATTGAGGATGTCATTGCCCGCGCCCCCGTTGAGGGTGTTGGCGCCCGCATTGCCGGTCAGGACGTCGTTGAAGTTACTGCCGGTCAGGTTTTCGAAGGCCAGCAACGTATCGCTGCCGGAACCACCCGTGACCTGGGCGGTGGTGACAGCCAGGCTGACAGTCACCGCACTGGTGGCAAAGGCGTAGGACGCAGTATCGACGCCATCGCCGCCATTGAGAATATTGTTGCCGGCCCCGGCAAAGATCGTGTTGTTCAAGGCATTGCCGGTACCGTTGGCGGCCGTGGTTGCCAACAAGTGCAGGTTTTCCACGTTGGCGCCGAGGATGTTGGTCGCCAGGAGACTGTTGACCGTATCGATGCCACCGGTAGCCGCAATGGCATTGGTTTCGCTGACGACATCGAACAGGTTGTCGACGAAATAGGTGTCGGAGCCGTCGCCGCCGGTCATCCGGTCTGCGCCGCCCCCGCCGTTGAGGGTGTCGTTGCCAGCGTCGCCGTTGAGATGGTCGTTTGCACTGCCGCCGATAAGAGTGTCGTCACCCGCACCGGCATCGATGACCACGCTTCCGACACCCGCCCAGGTCAGCACGTTGGCCGCGGCATCGCCCGACAGGCCGGTCAGTTTGTTGCCGCTTGCATCGAATCGCTGGAGGTACGTGCCGAAACTTGCCCCGTCCTGGCCAATCGACTCCCAGACAACTACATAACCACCATCAGCCAGCGTGGTCATCCGCGAGATGACCTGGTCGCCCGCCACCGTCGTATTGACCCGGGTCTCCGCACCGACCGCAACGCCACTGGCATTGAAACGCTGAGTGAAAACGCCGGAGGCGTCACCTGGGCCGTTACCCACCCAAGTGACCACGTAGCCACCATCGAACATTGCCGAGACGTGAGCCTCTCCCTGAGAACCAGTGGTTGTGGTATTGACCCGGGTCTGGGCACCGATCTTGCCACCTGCGGAGTTATAGAGCTGGGAAAATACGTCTCTTTGTTCCACTCCGGTAACAGTATTAGGGTAAGACTCCCAGACGAGCAGGTAATTGCCGTTGGCCTGCACAGCAACCATATGCTCGGATTGGATTTCCGCAGAGGGTGTGTTGACCAGGGTTTCCACACCGACCTTGGCGCCAGCCGCGTTAAAGCGCTGGGTGAAGATGCCGTAGTCATCTCCCGGCCCACTCCCCTCCCACACCGCCAGGTAACCACCGTCGGGAACACCAAAAATCTGTGGAAAATCCTGAGGCCCCACGGTGGTGGTGTTGATGTGAACTTCCCCACCGACCTTCACCCCGCTGGCATTGAAGCGCTGCAGATAAGACCCGAAGTCGCCAGCGGTTTCCTCTGCCCCCCATGTCACCACATAACCACCGTCGGCCAGGGCGGTAATTTCAGGGGAATCGCGAGAGCCTGCCGTGGTTGTATTGACAACAGTTTCGCCACCGACCTTGGCCCCACTGGTGTTGTACTGCTGGGTAAAGATGCACTGCAGCCCCCCGGTATTGAGACCGGACCAGGTCACAACGTAACCGCCGTTCAACAACCCGACCACCGAAGGCTGACTCTGCTCGCCCGCAAGCGTGCTGTTGACCAGCGTCTCACCACCCACCTTGGCACCGCTGGCGTTATAGCGCTGGGTAAAGATTCCGGTGGCATCGCCAAGACCATTGCCATGCCAGGCGATGACAAAACCACCATCGATCAATCCATAGATATTCGGATCTTCCTGATCGCCTGCAGTAGTGGTGTTGATTAGAGTTTCACCAAAATTGGGCATGGCATACTCCTGCTGCGAAGGGACGAGGTGGGACGGGGAGAATTTGTCAGATGAGATTAGATGGGTGCCATCAAAACGCTAGCTCGTCTGTCGGACGTGTAGCCGTTTTATAGGCGATTCGGGGAGACGGATCACCAAAGGTGAAGGCTTCCATGCCCCCACCAGTGAAGTGCAGCAATTCAACTAGTCGTCAAACACCACAAGACGGATCAACGTTATCCAGCGCCCGATTCACCAACAACTCCCCCACCACCGCCAACTGCTGAATCGACAGCGCCAGACTGCGTGGCGAGCCTTCGAGCTTGCAGGCCAGATCGGTGGTGAGGACGTTCAGCGACGCGAGGGTTTCGCAGGCGTGGCACAGCAAAGTTTCGGTGTCGACGTCGGGGAGGATGGTAAAGACGTGACAGATGGGGTCAGCGTGATTGGGGTTGCGCAGGCGTTTACTGACGATGCGATGACTGGCTTCGGATAGCTGGGCGAGATCGAGAGAATCAGTTGCGGTTGAAGCAACCGGAGGATCAGGCGTGATTTTTTTCATGGTTGTCGTTCCTAGAATTGAATGAAGGAACTGCCAGCATCACTTCCACATGATGGGGTGGCAGCTGTGCGCAGGTGTGGAAGACCGGGGATCTAGGAACCCGGCGCACCCGAAAGTGCCCCGCGCACAGCCGCCATAATTTAACAGCAGACATGAAAAAAGCGCCTGCTTAAATTTTGGTGGCGCCTGTGCGCCTAGATCCTGTTAAGGGCTTCCACACCCTTGTCGCTGAACTGGCAGCGACGGGAAGAGGCTATCGGGACGATCTGCCGGGGACAATATGGGCGATGGGGACGCGTGTTGAGTGAAAGCTCCTACATTTTCTTACGACTTTAAACAGAGCTGATTGCCGGTATTCGGACTCCCGAGCCCCGTCATCCCAATCCTGATAAACTCCCCCTCCTCCCAGCCTCACCGATTCCAGATTCCCAATGTCCGCAGCCAACGCTACACCCGCCCCGCTCTCCCGCCGTTTTTCCGTCGCGCCGATGATGGATTGGACCGACCGCCACTGCCGCTTTTTCCTGCGCTTGCTGTCGAAAAACGCCCTGCTCTACACCGAAATGGTCACCACCGGTGCCCTGCTCAATGGTGATCACGAGCGTTTCCTGCGCCACAACGAGGCCGAGCATCCGTTGGCGTTGCAGCTTGGCGGCAGTGTGCCGCTGGACCTGGCTGCGTGCGCGCGCATGGCGCAGGAGCATGGTTACGACGAGGTGAACCTGAATGTCGGCTGCCCGAGTGATCGGGTGCAGAACAATATGATCGGCGCGTGCCTGATGGGGCATCCGCAATTGGTGGCCGATTGTGTGAAGGCGATGCGTGATGCGGTGTCGATTCCGGTGACGGTCAAGCATCGGATCGGGATCAATGGGCGGGACAGTTACGAGGAGTTGTGTGATTTCGTCGGCACGGTGCGGGATGCCGGCTGCACCAGTTTTACCGTGCATGCGCGGATTGCGATTCTGGAGGGGTTGTCGCCGAAGGAGAACCGCGACATTCCGCCCCTGCGTTATGACGTGGCGGCGCGGTTGAAGGCTGATTTTCCGGAGCTGGAGATCATTCTCAACGGCGGGATCAAGACGCTGGAGGCCTGCCACGAGCATTTGCAGACCTTCGACGGCGTGATGCTTGGCCGCGAGGCGTATCACAATCCTTATGTGATGGCCGAGGTGGATCAACAGCTGTTTGGCAGCACGGCACCGGTGATCAGCCGCGCCGAGGCGCTGGCGCAGTTGCGGCCTTATATTGCCGCGCATATCGATGCCGGTGGTTCGATGCATCACATCACGCGACATGTGTTGGGGCTGGGCACCGGGTTCCCGGGGGCGCGCAAGTTTCGGCAGTTGTTGTCGGTGGATATCCACAAGGCCAAGGAGCCCTTGGCCTTGCTGGATCAGGCAGCGCAGTTGCTTGAAGGGCGTTAAGCGCTGCAGCAAACATTCAAAGCGCTGCCGCTTCAGTCCAGTTGATCCAACCGAATCCCCATGTGGCCAGGATCAGCAAACCAAATGCAATTCGATACCAGGCGAATGCAGCGTAACTGTGGTTGGCGATGAATTTCAGCAAACCACGTACCGCGATCATGGCGAAGATGAACGCGGTCACGAAGCCCAGGGCAAACACCGGCAGATCGCTGGCCTGGAATAGATCCCGGTACTTATACCCGGAATAAACGGCGGCGCCGACCATGGTTGGCATGGCCAGAAAAAATGAAAACTCGGTTGCCGCCTTGCGCGACAGCCCAAACAACAGCCCCCCGATAATGGTCGATCCTGAGCGTGAAGTGCCGGGTATCATGGCCAGGCATTGCGCGAAACCGACCTTAAGGGCGTCGCTCCAGCGCATATCGTCAACATGGTCGACATACACTACATGTTCCCGTTTTTCGGCCCACAACATGATGATGCCGCCCACCACTAATGCCACTGCCACAGTGATCGGATTAAACAGATACTCATGGATCTTATCGGCGAACAATGCCCCCAAGACCACTGCCGGAAGAAAACCGATTAATAGATTCAAGGTGAAACGTTGTGCATTGCGTTGGGTCGGTAAGCCGGTAACGATATCGAGAATCTTGCGACGGAACTCCCAGACAACCGCCAGGATCGCGCCCAATTGAATGATGATGTTAAAGGCCATGGCTCGCTCGCCGCCGAAGCTGAGCAAGTCCGCGACAACTATCTGGTGCCCCGTACTTGATATAGGCAAAAATTCCGTCAGACCTTCGACCATCCCTAAAATCAACACTGATATGGTTGTCCAAAGATCCATCAATCCCCCCTCACCAACAAATACCAATGCGTCGACCCCGCTCTAATTCAACGCCAACACGAAAGTAAAGCGCATTAGGCCGATTAATAAAACCCAATGTTATGAAATGTCCATGACCGATACCACCAACACGAACGTTATACAACAGTTAATATTGGATAGTGCTGAGCCAAACAAAAGCAATAACTCGCATTTAAAACTACAAAGCCCTACAGCCTCATGACACCCAATCAAAAAAATCAAGTAGCGCGAACTTTAGCGACATGCACGGTCGTATTGATGCGAAAACGCGGGACCCTGAGGCAATAGATGGCATAGCGCCATGACCTGCCAGCCCACGAGATTGCCATAGACCACCAGACATCTCGAACCACAAGCGAGCAAACGATCACGTCAGAATGACCGGCAATGTTAAAAAAACGTAACGAGCGCTTGAAAAAACGGTGAAATGTTACCAATTGTCAGTCACAAACAAGAATGAGTGCTTTAACATTCAAATGCCAGCACCCATCCGAGTCAAAGCATGATGCTTACAGGGAAAATAACGACTACAGGCCACAGCGACGCGAAGGAGGAGACAGGTATTCTCACCATTGGGCGAACCCATACGCTAGCTGAGGGCTTTAGGGAATTAGTCGCAAGCCACGTAGGCAAGGATATTGCCGTCGATGCACTGTGCTATAGCAACTCATTCAAAAGAAACAACGATCCTGGTTCATACCGTGCAATTTTTATCGTAATCGACAGCCCTCAAGCGTTTGTTGAAAGCCTCACCGTCGTAGAAAATGTTCGCGCCGAAAATCTGGCGTCAATAATTTTTGTAGCCATCACCGGTAGAGGCACTTACAACAAGATGAAATATTATTTTGCCGGGGCCGACTACTGTATTAATTGCGACACTTTTGCAGACGAAAACACTGACCTACTGTCCGAGTTTTTTGACAGTCCCGAATGGCAAAAAAAGCATAATTTGTTTTTGGACCCCACTCGCATGTGCCTTATTGGCGACTATAAAAAACTGGATGTATCGTTTGCAGAAATGAAAATTCTTGAGGCTTTTTCTCAAACAAAAAACCAAATCTTGAGCCATGATGAAATCGCCAGGATCATGGGGCTGAATATAAATTTTTATGATCCAAGAGCCTTGGAAAAGTCGATCAGTCGCCTTCGCGGAAAAATAAAAGGCATATATGGCATCAACGCCATTCAAAGTATTCGTGGGCATGGATATCGTTTAATCAGGGGTCTGATCTCGACAACCTGATTCTTAGTGTAGAAGGGAGTTTCTGTATTATGAACGCAACAGGGAGCGTGCGACTCTACGGTCACGCAGAGCATTACCTGTCTCGACAATTGATCCTCACTCGGGATGACTGCCCGTTTGGCAGCGAGATCAGAATACATTTTGACGACTCCGCTTCCGCGCCCTCCGCGCCAGAGGCGCATCAGATGAGTGGGATCTACAGTGAAGTACTGATGCAAACCAGGCTGATTGCATTTTCGCTGAAAGATCACAACACCACTAACGGAAGTAAATACTTAAGCCGTAGATTTGTTTGCGTAAGACAGTCAGATCTTGCCAACTCTGCGCTCACAGAAGAGCTGATACAGTCCGGCGATGCTCTGCGCGAATATGGCCAGACACTGGTTATCGCGCTCAATGAACTCCCCCTCTCCGCAGTCAGCTTCGTAGAAAAAAAGAAAATCCTTCGCAACGTATATCTATTGAAAGACCATGGCGTAGAAATCGCGTTTGACGACTACAACATCGACAATCAAAGTATCGAAATCCTTACAACCCTGGATTTATTCGACTATATAAAAATTTCTATTTCCTCTCTAGACTTGAGCCTCAAGCTCAGTGGCAATCCAGAGTTATTCAATCGTCTCCACGAGCGTATGACCATGCTCACTCATAACACAAAAGTCGCTTTTATAGCAGACAGAGTCGAGCACGCTGCCAGTCATATACTGGCACGTGCGCTGCCCTTTGATTACTTCCAAGGGAGTTATTACTCCCCTGCCGACAACCTTTGAATCAACACCCAGACGTGCAACTCAGGAGAGAGCCATGGATAGCAGCACAAACCTCCCTAGAAAATACTTTGTCGTGGTTACTCACAACCCTGCACTAGAACTGGAGCTTGAGGCATTACTGTCCAGCAAGCGATATAACAGTTGCGGTACATCACAGGCAAAGATGTTTTTTGAAGGCGTTGCCCCACCCACTTCTGCCCCAAGGTTGATGGAGTTTATTTCCCCGCAGGTGGCCAAAATGGTTCCTCCGGTTATCAAGCATGATACTCAGCGCACCCTTTCGACATTCAAGTCCGAATGGCAAGTTGCCCAATCCGTAACGAAATTTACTCACTTCACATCAACTGCGGACAACGCCAGAGATGACACCAGGGAATACGTCTCCCAGACGGCCAAACCGCACACCCCACTGACTGAAACCTGGCGACTGAGCGATGGCGGCGGCGCGTTGACCAAGGATGGCGTGGAGATTGTCTTGACTGGCCTGGAGGCCACGCTGCTGAAAAAAATGCTGCACCATGAGGATCGCGTGGTCAGCAAGGAGGACCTTATCCGTAGCATTGGCAGAGAACCTGAACATTATCGGGGCCTCGAAATGTGTCTAAGCCGATTACAGGAAAAGTTTAAAAACGCTAGTAACGGCGAACGCCTCTTTCGTGCAGTAAGAAATCGTGGGTACTGCGTGATACAAAAAATCGTACGCGTAAAAATCTAGTCTAAGCCATTCAAATGTTCGCCGCGGCAGTGCAATACAACAATAAAAAGCACGCCATTTTATCTACCCGTATCTCCTTCACCACCCGCCCCTCTATAAAGCCGTGTTAACAAAGTTGAATCCAGACTATTTCTAACGCGCTTCTCGCCCAGACATATCAACAAGATATACAACCCACCCGTTAAAAGTCGTCAGACAGTGCTCGCGCTAATAAATTAATCTATCCATTGATGACGGCGCCGCCCTTTTTGGCGCTTCGTTCGTCAATGCAACGCCATCTAATATGAACAATAACTCTTACTGCATTGATTTTGGCTCTTGTCTGTCGAAACGCGAATGGACGTATTTTGGGGATATCGTATGGTTAACAATCTTCGTATCAATCGAAATACCACCCTCAAAGGATTGACCTTCTGGGGACAGTGGGCGCTTGGCCTAGGCTTTGTTGTTGCCCTATTATTGGTATTGGTTTATTACAAGACGGGGACGGTTGAGTTCTATTATCGAGTCTGTGCAACTCTTACTGTACTAGCATCGGTTCCAGCTTATTCCTGGTGCGGCGTTTATGCAAAGAAGGGCAATTACCTGGAGGGCCTGGTAAGACTTCTCATGGGTTGGTCAATGACACTGGCAGCGCTGGCTATTGTCGCCTTCCTCTGCAAGGCCAACGAACTGTTTTCTCGTCAAATCATTCTGGTATGGGCTATCTGCAGCTACATCGGGCAGGCGCTGTTGTACGTCCCGCTGCATGGTTTTTCGAAGTACTACCAACGGGCACTTCAGATTGAGCGCAGAACGCTGATTGTGGGTACTGGCGAGCTGGCGCTGGGGCTGGCTAATAAGCTTCGTACCCTCCATCACTTCCCATTGGTAGGCCTGGTAAGTTCCGACACCACTCCTTTGCTGGAGGCAGGTGCGCCACCGGTCGTAGGCCCGCAAGAGGAACTGCTCGAACTGATCAAGACCCATGACATCCGACGCCTGTACATCACGCTACCGCTGAGCGAAGCGGCACAAATCGAAGAAATGTATGTCGACTTGCTGGATGCCAACGTCGATGTTGTCTGGGTCCCGGACTTGAATAGCCTGACGCTGCTCAATCACTCGGTCAGTGATGTGGATGGCATGCCGGCAATCCATTTGATTGAATGCCCGCTGAGCAGCCAACCCACTGCCGCGCTGAGTAAAAGCCTGTTCGATAAAAGCGTGGCTCTGATGGCCATTGTCGCTCTAAGCCCGTTACTGCTGATCATTGGCCTGGCCGTCAAATTCACATCCCAGGGTCCGGTATTTTTCAAACAGGACCGCCACGGCTGGAACGGGAAGGTTATCAAGGTCTGGAAGTTTCGCTCGATGCGCGTGCACGACGATCATGAGGTCAAGCAAGCCAGTCGTAACGACTCGCGGATTACCCCGGTCGGGCGCTTTATCCGTCGCACTTCCATCGATGAGTTGCCGCAGTTGTTCAATGTCTTGCAAGGTCATATGGCGCTGGTCGGGCCACGCCCCCATGCCGTTGCGCACAATGACTACTACTCCGGCAAGATTCTCGCCTACATGGCGCGCCACCGAATCAAACCGGGGATCACGGGGCTGGCTCAAATCAACGGTTGCCGCGGCGAGACCGACACCATCGACAAGATGCAGAAGCGCGTCGAGATCGACCTTAAGTACATCAATAACTGGTCGTTGTGGCTGGATGTGAAAATCCTGATGAAGACGCCGTTCACCTTGCTGTCGAAAGACATTTATTGAGGGAGCACCTGCAGGCTAACCAGGAGAAGCAAGCCATTTGCGTACTGCGTTAGCCTCGTCACTCGTGGCTGGATCTTTCACCAGCCACGCCTGCAACTGCAGCGACAGGTTGTTCTGCTGTCGACTTTCCTGGCGATGTTCATCGCCAACTTCTTTTAAACCTCCGCTCGATACCGTACAGCCTGCTGAGCAGATTCAGGGCAATATCGGCATGCGCGGACTTATCATCAGGCAAGCGCAACGGCGGTAGTTGACCGCAAAAAAGTGGATATCGGGCAATCACGTGACGGCATAAATCTGTTCGCGAGCCGGAACGCCAGCTACGCCATAAAGATGCGGTCCTGACTGGGACCGCTACCTTCCAGGCGCTGCGAAAAAAGCTTAATGCCTACTGAGGGGGGAGCGAAGACGGGAGCAACTAATTTTGTTGCCAGAATGGTATCTGCTCGTTGATTGGCGGGCCGGGACCAACGCGCCGTGTCAATGCTTACTGATATTAACCAGGGGGATGCTGATTCTTTGCTCACGCTGCAGCAGCGTCATCAGGAGCAACACACGCTGCTCTCCCTCCATCGCCAGGAAGATCGCTTCCACATCGACAAAAGGCCCTTCATTGATACGTACCCGCTCGCCACAGGCAAACCGAGCCTCCACAGGGGCTCCGCTATCATGCTCATAAAGTCGGGCGATCAATTCATCACCTACGGGCAGCGGCTTGCCGCCAAAACTGACAATTCGCAATACACCGCGTGTAGAACGCAAAGGCGCCCAGCTCTCACCTGAGCCGAGCTGGATAAACAGATAACCTGGAAACAGCGATTCGCGCACAGTCCTCATGCGCCCCTGTAAATCACGCTCGCGCTGGTGTGTAGGGCGAAAACAGGTGTATCCCTGGTTAATCAGATTGATCTCTGCACGCTCGTCCTGGCTCGCCTTGCACTGAACCAAATACCATGCACTAGCGGTGAGACTCTCAGGCAAGGTCGCTTGAACAGCCGAAGCACTATGGATGGACACAATCAGCCCCTTCTGCGCCAATGCGGTCAAGTAGCTCCATGGATTTACCCCCGACCTTGCGACGGACTTCTCCCAAGGCTGGAAGCGCACCTGAAAAACGGAGTTGGACGATCATGAAAACCTGGCCCTTAAAACAACGCGAAACTTATTGGCAATAAACGAATGCCAGGGAAAGCTTTACCCAAGGCGATCGCCTACGCTTATCATCAAACTACACCTCACGGTATTTAACATAGCCAAACACTGAACAATACAAAAAAGTCGAAAAAGTTATAATTCGTCCGATAACACCAAGAAATGTTATTTAACGTGTTATTTAATATCGGGCTTTATATCTGGATATTTTTTTTACTGCATGGCATTCATTAGTGCGTGGCATTTAATGGTTGATGTTGCCGTGGGTTGCCAGTTATGATTTTTAGCGTAGCAACCCTAAAGCACGCTCCAAGTCCAGATTCCAGCAGACCCGAGTCTTCGCAGTGAAAAGTTTCACCCAGTACGGCAATTCCTCACGGAAAGAGGCACACACCCAATAGCTGCAAGCCGTCACAAAAGTGCCATTGAAGAAAAACAGAATTTCAGTCTTTCCAATTGCACCATCACCGCAAGTGTGGAATTTCCAGGGAGGTTGCCTTGTTTAACAAGATTCTCATCGTTTGCATTGGCAACATTTGCCGAAGCCCTACTGCAGAACATTTGTTGCGAGATGCACTGGGCCGGTCCGACATCGAAGTCAGCTCCGCGGGTCTTGGCGCGCTACAAGACCACCCTATAGAGCCAACCGCCCGGGTCGTACTGGAAGAGCATGGCCATCTGCCAAATGAGCACAAAGCCAATCAACTGACCCCCGCCACCATCAGCGAATCGGATCTGATCCTGGTGATGGAGCAGTCCCACATAGACCGTGTTCTCAAGATCGCGCCTGAAGCGCGAGGAAAGGTCTTCTTGCTGGGCAAGTGGCAGGACAACCGCGAAATCAGCGACCCCTACCGTCAAGGCAAACCTGCTTTTGTGCATGCATACGCGTTGATTGAAGAAGCAGTAACCGCCTGGGCACGGCGTCTCGCACGCTAAACCATTCCCCGAATACCTGTTAAAAAAGAACTCACTTATGCAGCAAACTCCAGCATTAACCTCACATGACGATGATGATATCGACTTGATGGGCCTACTCGGGACACTGGTCGATCATAAATGGTTGATTGCCGGGATCACTGTTGCCTCCATGGCCGTTGGCACGGCGTATGCCGTGTTGGCCAATCCTGTTTACCAGGCAACGGCCTTGATACAGGTGGAGGCAAAAAAAAATGACTTACTTGGCTTCTCCGACATCAACAGCATGTTGGGTAAAGAGTCACCTTCAACCACAGAAATTGAATTAATCAAATCGCGTGCCATCATCGGCAAGGTTGTCGACAATCTGTCGCTCGATATCACTGTCGAGCCGAACCGTTTTCCTATGATTGGCGACTTTATTGCTCGCCGGTTCAAGCCAGACGCTGTTAATACGGTCGCGGCGCCCTTGTTTGGCATGAACAGTTTTGCCTGGGGTGGCGAAACCCTGAAAATATTTCAGCTCGAGCTCCCACAAGAGCTTCTGAGTAAGACGCTCACGTTGGTCACCGGTGAAAACGATCACTTTACGTTGCTGGATGAAGACGACAATGTTCTGGTCCAAAGCCAAGTGGGCCAAGCCTATGACAAAGACGGCATTAAACTGCAGGTCGAAGTGTTGCAGGCGAATCCTGGTACAACGTTCAACATCGTGCGTGACCCACGCCTGACCAGTATTTTGAAGTACCAAAAGGTACTTGATGTCTCGGAGCGCGGTAAAGAATCCGGCATGATCGGACTGGCTCTTGAAAGCGAGGAACCGGCTGAAGCCATTCAAATCCTCAATGAAATCGCCAATCTCTATGTGCGGCAGAATGTCGAGCGGACATCGGCCGAAGCCGCTCAAAGCCTGGAGTTTCTAAAAGATCAACTGCCTCAGGTCCGCAAAGACCTGGAAAAAGCCGAAAACGCCCTGAACAAGTATCAAATTCGCAGTAAATCCATCGATATCAGCCTGGAAGCCAAAGCCATTCTCGACCAGATCGTGGCGCTGGATACCAGCATCTCCGAATTGAAATTGCAACAAGCGGAAATGGATCGCAAGTTTACCCGTCAGCATCCCGCCTATCGGGCCTTGCTCAGCCAATTAGGCGAGCTGACAGCCAAGCAGAATGGCTTGGCCAAAAAAGTCGAAGGCCTGCCTTCAACACAGCAAGAACTGCTTAGCCTCACCCGCGATGTAAAAGTTAGTACCGAAATTTATACCCAGCTCCTGAACAAATCCCAGGAGCTGGATGTAATGCGTGCCGGCACCGTGGGCAACGTGCGCTTGATCGATACCGCCGATGTGGATTTGCTTAAGCCGGTTAAACCCAAGAAACCCCTGATTGTTCTCATCGCCACCATGCTCGGGGCTTTCCTGGCAATTGCAGTGGTGCTTTTTCGCAAAGCCCTTAACCGCGGCGTGGAAAATCCGGATCAAATTGAACAACTGGGGTTGCCGGTGTATGCATCCATTCCTTTCAGCACGCTGCAAAAAACTGAAGAAAGCAAAACCCTCCGAAGTGGCCGAGGCCGCGCTAACAACGCCACCCCCATACTGGCCAGCAGTCACCCCACAGACCTGGCCATAGAAGGATTGCGCAGCCTGCGCACCAGTCTGCACTTCGCCATGCTCGAAGCCAGCAATAATCGCCTGATGATCTCCGGCCCGAGCCCTAAGGTTGGTAAAACATTCGTTTCTGCCAACCTCGCGGCAGTCATCGCTCAGACCGGCCAGCGTGTATTGCTGATCGACGTGGATATGCGCAAAGGCTATTTGCATAAAGTATTCGGAACCCCCGCTGAAAACGGGCTTTCAGATTTACTCGTCAAGCGCTGTGACCTGGCAACCGCGATCAATAAAACTGAATTCGAGCACCTTGACGTAATTGGCCGCGGACAAATACCGCCCAACCCTTCAGAACTGCTAATGCACGCGAACTTCAGTGACTTTCTGGACCAAGTCAGCGCCCAGTACGACCTGGTGATTCTGGATACCCCGCCGTTGCTCGCAGTGACGGATGCGGCGATTGTCGGCCGCCAGTCGGGCACCAGTCTGATTGTGACGCGCTTTGCACTAAACCCTGTTCGTGAAATTGAATTAACCATGCGTCGTTTTGCACAAAATGGCGTTGATTTGAAAGGGGCCATTTTCAATGGCGTTGAAAAACGCGCCTCGGCCAAATATGGCTATGCCGATTATGGTTATTACAACTACGAATATAAATCAGATAACGTTTAGTTAACTAACCGCTGCCGATACCACGCTACCGTCGAGCAGAAGTGCATGGCGGTAGCCATATCAACTCCACCTTGCTACCTGCAGCTGAAAAAAGATGCAGACACATTAATAAATAATGACGCTTTCAGGGACTGGCAATTAATCCTGGGGCGGTAGCGTGGTAAAAATTAAATTCGTGCTGCCCCACGTCGATGGTTATCCGTTAATTCGGCGTATTTCTTTTGGTCAACAAAGGTTGGGTCACCGTTGTTTTATACAACTTAGATCTGAAACGACATTTGTTAGTCCGTCCAAACATCCCTCTACCTTCAGCTACGAACATAGCAATGGATCGCCCTATGAAGACCCTATGCATTTTTGGTACCCGTCCCGAAGCCATTAAAATGGCTCCACTTGCGTTGGCACTGGCGGCAGATGAACGCTTTGAGGCGAAAGTCTGCGTCACCGGCCAACACCGTGAAATGCTCGATCAAGTGCTTGGGTTGTTTGCCATTGAGCCGGACTTCGACCTGAACATCATGAAACCCGGCCAGGACCTGACCGATGTGACCAGCGCGATCCTGCAAGGGCTGAAGAAAGTCCTGGCGGAATTCAAACCCGATATTGTGTTGGTTCATGGTGATACCGCCACCACTTTTGCTGCCAGCCTCGCGGCTTACTACCAGCAGATTCCGGTTGCGCACGTCGAAGCCGGTTTGCGCACGGGTAACCTCTACTCTCCGTGGCCGGAAGAAGGCAATCGTAAGCTCACTGGGGCCTTGGCCAACCTACACCTCGCGCCAACCGAAACGTCACAAGCCAATCTGCTGCGCGAAGGCGTCAATCCAGCCACGATCGTCGTCACCGGCAACACAGTGATCGATGCCCTGCTGGATGTCGTCAAACGTCTCGATCAGGACCAGGCACTGCTTGCCCAAGCTTCTGCACCGGCGGCCTTTCTGGACCCCGCTCGAAAACTGATCCTCGTTACAGGCCATCGCCGGGAAAGTTTTGGTGACGGCTTCGAACGCATTTGTCAGGCCTTGATGGAGGTTGCCCAGCAACATCCAGAGGTTGATATCGTCTATCCCGTGCACCTCAATCCCAATGTGCGCGAGCCGGTCAATCGACTCCTGACCGGCATTGACAACATCTACCTGATCGACCCCTTGGACTACCTGCCTTTCGTCCACATGATGAGCCGTGCGCACATCATCTTGACCGACTCCGGAGGCATCCAGGAGGAAGCGCCGTCACTGGGCAAACCCGTGCTGGTGATGCGCGATACCACAGAACGGCCAGAGGCTGTTGCCGCAGGCACAGTGAAACTGGTCGGCACCGAAACCGCGGATATCGCCCGCGAGTTGAACCGCTTGCTGATCGATGCGGCCGCCTACCAAACAATGAGTCGCGCCCATAACCCTTACGGCGACGGTAAAGCCTGCCAGCGCATCATCGAGGCGCTGCTCGCTCGTTAACCCCCTCCCTTGCTTAACAGCCGTGGCTTTGCCCGGCTGTTAGCTCGCTTAAACAACGTATCTACACATCACCATTCAAGGACGCACCATGCCTTTCAACACCATCTCCGTCGTTGGTCTCGGGTATATCGGCTTGCCCACTGCGGCCGTCTTCGCTTCGCGCAAAAAACAAGTGATCGGCGTCGACGTTAATCAAAATGCGGTCGATATCATCAATCGCGGGCAGATTCATATCGTTGAACCAGACCTGGACATGGTTGTGCATGCGGCCGTAACTGAAGGCTACTTGCGCGCCACCACCCGGCCGGAACCCGCCGATGCTTTTTTGATTGCCGTGCCCACACCGTTCAAGGGTGACCATGAACCGGACCTGGGCTACATCGAATCGGCCAGTAAAAGCATTGCCCCGGTGTTGAAGAAAGGCGATCTGGTCATTCTGGAGTCGACCTCCCCGGTTGGCGCCACCGAACAGATGGCCGCCTGGCTCGCCGAAGCTCGTCCAGACCTGAGTTTTCCGCAAACCCACGGTGAAAGCTCCGACATCCGCATTGCCCACTGTCCGGAACGTGTACTGCCCGGCCATGTGCTGCACGAGTTGGTACAGAACGACCGTGTTATCGGTGGCATGACACCGAAATGCTCCGCATTGGCCATCAGCCTTTACAAAATCTTCGTCCAGGGCGAATGCATCGTCACCAACGCCCGCACTGCGGAAATGTGCAAACTCACCGAGAACAGCTCTCGCGATGTGAACATCGCCTTCGCCAATGAACTCTCGATTATTTGCGACAAGCTGGATATCAACGTCTGGGAACTGATCCGCTTGGCCAACCGCCACCCAAGGGTCAATATCCTTCAACCAGGCCCCGGGGTCGGCGGACACTGCATTGCAGTCGATCCGTGGTTTATCGTTAGCAAAACCCCAGATGAAGCTCGCTTAATTCGGACTGCTCGGGAAGTGAATGACAGCAAACCAGAGTGGGTACTAGATAAAGTTAAGATTGCTGTCGCAGAGTTACTTCAGAAAAACCCATTAAAAACTGCCTACGAAGTTACAATTGCGTGTTTTGGCTTAGCCTTCAAACCCGATATTGACGACTTGCGCGAGAGTCCGGCAGTTTCAATCACACTGAATATCGCTGCTTGCCACCCTGGGCGAGTGTTGGCGGTCGAGCCGCACATTGAAAAACTCCCTGCGAAATTGACTAACCAGCTAACGTTGAGCAGCATTGATCATGCACTACCTGAAGCAGATATTATTGTCCTGCTCGTAGACCATAAATTCTTTAAAGAGATCAGTCTAGAGCAACTAGAAGGTCGCAAAATTATTGACACCCGAGGCATCTGGAACAGCTAATTCTCTCTGAATTAATTTCTTATTGACGCTGCCTTTGCATACAACAAAGGCAGCTTCCTTCCAATCCATAAAAGACAAAATAGAGCTAAGCACACCACAATGCACTACCTGAGCTTTCCACCCAACAAAAACTCTACTTTGCAAACCAGGAATGCTCTTAATGAAGGTTAGCAAAGGAACATCTTTGAGCATCATTAGCACATCTTTGCTATTTTTTATTAATGAGATGGCCCTTCTATCTATTATTGCTTCAGCCCTATACTTAAAATTCAAGAAAAAGCCATTTGAGTGCTTACTCGTAATTTGCTTTTATCTGACTTTTCAATGGACCTGGAGTGCGATCAGCGCAAACACTGGCGTAAGTAATCTCGAGCCAGCACATGTCAAAACCATAGCAGGATCAATCTTTCTAGCGATTATTCTTACCAAATATATATCTAAGCCTACAAAATTTCAAATACTATGCATTGCAGGTATCTTTCTATTACTAATGAAAGGTACATTGTTTGCCGCAAACAAAATGGTCGCAATAAAATATTTAATCAACATGTACACCCCAATGATCATCACGATTATCAGTATGGGTAACATTTCTTTCAGTAAAAACAGAGAAAAAATCTCTAGCAAAATAGAAACCTATATTGCTTTAATCTTGATTGCTTCGCTAATTGGTGCATTGGCGCATGTAGTATCAGGCTACGACACCCTAATTTCGTTAACGTCTTCTCTAGCAGACAATAGACAGGACACCGATAGCATCATGCAAGAAGTCGATGGAGAGTTTAAATATTTCACGGCTGGAGCCGCAACAAAAATAGCAGGAATTCCTGTAATTAGAAATCCCGGGTTAATTATCGACTCCATCCTCGCAGGTTATACTCTTGCCTTCGTAATTGTTTATATTATTTATTTCGTACGCCGAAACAAAGCTATACTTCTTGGCGCATCGTGCTTTTTACTATTTATCACATTTTCAAAAGGCGCCTGGGCTATACCGATCATTACAATATTCATAACCGAAGCAAACAAATTTCTTTGGAAGAAATCAGTAAAACTTAGATTCATCACTAACATACTATTAATCTCGGTTATTTCGCTCGGCACGATAATTTCCGCCTCGCGGGGAACCGGCGATAGTTCATTCATTCATTTCATGGGGCTTTCCCAAGTATTTGTGTTCTACCCATCTATTGCAGGGAATGATTTAGGTAGCGGAGGAAACTATGCTGATTCTGAATTCACAGAAAAACTAAAAACCGGAGCAGAAAGCACAATCGGCGTTATCTATTATCATACTGGCGCAGCAGGACTTGCACTATTCATAGCATTAAACGCCTCAATACTTATGTCTTTACTAAAGAAAAACAATCGGAAGCATAGTATCCTAATAGGCATGCTTGCAGCTCAGCTTATTTTGTGTTTCCTTCAAGAAAACACATACAACCTAGCATATAGCTTCCCGCGAATACTGATTTTCATCGCAATCATTTTTGAAATCAATAGAACCAATACCCATGCAAATCAAAAAAATAATTCCCTTAGCCATAATGGCGCTGGGTGCAGGATCAATCTTCCTATCCATACTATTACTTAAACACCATCTTTCACCTGAAGATTACGGACGTTATTCAGGACTTATAACGCTCACAATGATCACATCAGCAATAGGACTGCTTTCTTATGAACAATCTACGCTCAGACTAGCAAGCATCTCGGCGCGAAACACCTTACTTCTACCCTCCAACACGGTGGTGACTGCTCTGTTAATCGCAGCATCCACATCGGCGGCATCTTCTTTCTTTTACACTCATTTTTTTGATTACAACAGTTCTCCTTGGAAAATATTCATCATTTGCTTCTCTCTATCCGTGGCTTTATTCGCCTCATCACTTCATCGTTTGTGCTCAAACTTCACGAACAGCCAAGTCACATTGCACAGCTGGAAAATAATATTCCTAGCAATCATCGTGACAGTCCTTTACCTCAAAGGAAGTGTGAATTACGAATCGATTGAAACAACACTTCTACTAGCGTGCCTACTAGGACTTTCATCAGCTGCCTTTTCGATACGAGGTAGAATTGATTCTTCTGCACTGCAAATAAACACCATACCTTTTACTGCCAGCTTTTTTGGTTCAACCGCTATAATAGTGGCAATCAATAGTTTTGATAAATTTGCTGTAGGCAAGCTGATTGGCAAAGAAGAACTTGGGAATTATTTCTACACAGCTACAATTTATACCTATCCATTTTTAATTATCTCATCCTTCATAGGGCTCACACAGTTAATTTCATTTAAAGCCAAATTTAACATCAGCGATCTAAAGAAACAGATCAGACAAGTACTAATTCTGACACCTCTATCGCTATTGGCTTACTCTGGAGTATCAGCATACGTTAACTCACTTATCAGCCCAACAGAAAACCAAGACTATGCTTTAATAGCTATATTCTTAGGGATTTCAATGATCCGAATTGCTTATGCTGTGATTTCATCCGCAATGGGGGCTACAGGGTTGAGCAAGACCATATTCATTGCAAACCTTTACTTCATTATTCTCTCAACACCATTTTTAATATTACTGTCGCAGTTTCCAGCAAGCACATATACAATTGCCACAACCGTCCTCGGACTCTTACTAATCAGATCACTCCTTTACTTTATATTTTTAGCCAGGCAAGAGCATGAAAAAACTACTAGCACAATTGAGCTTCGAAGCTAAGCAATGGTTTATCTTACTTACTAAATACGCACCCGGTAAGTTTGGGTGCCACATTCGAAACTTAACATGGGGGTATAAGACTGGAAAATTTTCTACAATCTGGGACGGAACCCATATAAATCACCCAGAAAAATTGAAAGTTGGCAATAATGTTTCGATCAATAGGGGTTGTACAATTCATGCAGGCGGTGAAATTGATATAGGAGACAATGTTTTAATTGGACCTAATGTCGTCATATACTCGCAAAACCACAAATTTCGCTCTTTAAGCAAAAATATTGCTGAACAGGGCTACTCCTATAAAAAAGTCACTATCGAAGACGATGTATGGATTGCTTCTGGCGCAATTATATTGCCAGGCTCTCATATTTCGAAAGGTGCAATTATTGGTGCGGGCGCGGTTGTTCGAGGCAGCATTCCCAGCCTTGCCATCGTAACCGGCAATCCCGGCACTATCACTGGAACTCGGACACAAATGGATTAAAAATATAAATCACCGACACTATTGCAGGGACATCGATGACATTTATTTCATTTTTCCAACAATCGATTAATCTGAAACTTTTCCTTTTCTGGCCCGACATGTGTCGACTTACTCATCCTTAGTTTGTTGCGAAACTACTCCTATACCGGTACGAGCGGGCATTTGCATGCAGACGCGCGATGCAACTGCGTAGTTATTAACCCAGCTAGCGACCTACAACAGTGATTGCACAATTTCGAAAAAAAACCATCTGATTGGTAGGGCCGTTTTTTACTTCCCCCACTGACCTAGGCGTATTACTCGCTCGCCTTTACACCCCATACACCGCTGAGATTAACTATGCAAAGAATTGAAGTTTTGGACTGTCCCATGGATGTCGCTTCCATGGACAACACCGTCGAGACAATTCGTAGCGCGATTGCTGCCGGCCAGTTCACCCAGCACGTGGTAGTGAATGTCGCCAAGCTTGTAAACATGCGTGAAGACCCTCAGTTGAGCGAATCCGTTCGTTCTTGTGACATTATTAATATCGACGGTATGGGTGTGGTGTTGGGAGCCCGCTTTCTCGGCCACTCAGTCCCCGAACGCGTCGCGGGTGTCGACCTGTTTCATGAACTGCTGGAGATGAGCGCGGCCAACCACTTTTCAGTGTTCTTGTTAGGCGCCAAGGACGACGTCGTTTCCACCGCCGCGAGCAAGGTGAAGGCGCTTTACCCTGGGCTGAAAGTCGCCGGGTATCACCATGGGTATTTCTGGGACGACGAAGCCACACTGGTCGAGAAGGTTCGGGCTTCAGGTGCGCAGCTGCTTTTCGTCGCCATCACCTCGCCGATGAAAGAAAACTTTATCAACCGCTGGCGCGATCAGTTGGGGGTCACCTTTGTCATGGGGGTGGGCGGAACGTTCGATGTGGTCGCGGGAAAGGTAAAACGTGCGCCGCAATGGATGCAGAATTACGGGCTGGAATGGCTGTACCGTGTCATCCAGGAACCCGGCAGGATGTGGAAGCGCTACTTGACCACCAACAGCAAGTTCGCCTGGTTGCTCATCAAAGAAAAGTTTAAGCGGTCTTGAATATCATCGCCGTACTCGTGGCGTGGCCGAGCAATGTTATAAATAGTGAGCACGCGTTATAAAACGTCAGACCTATCAGGCGTCCTACACAGGTATTCTTAAGGCAATTATCGCAAGATAAATCTCACTGAGGAATGAGCCAGAGGTCCACGCTCATCGAGTTCGAATCAATACTATCCTTAACGTTAATGGACGCTCTGAGTTTTTGGCCTTGCACGCTCGCTTCTTAGTTTCACCGCCAATACCGACGATGCATCAAAAAGGAATCTACCATGACCAAACTACTTGCTTCAGCTCTAATGCTTTCTTTAAGTACCTCCGTTTTGGCCGCTGAGCCTCCCGCAGCGTCTTCTGCTCCAGGCACGCCTGCAAACACGTCTTTGAATCAGCCCACCCCTCTCATCGGCAACATGAGCACAGAGAGTGTTATCGGCCTCGGCGCCACGGTTGTAGCCGGCGTCGCGGCGCTGTCATCCAGTGGCGGAAGCAACAATGGCGGGGGCACGACCGGCACTACCGGCACGACCGGCACCACCGGTACACGCTAAGCGTACCGCGAGGTCGATAGCCTTCTACCACCCGGAGCAATCCGGGTGGTTCCGTTCTGATGTGTTTCCTCCACAAGTGTCCTCAATCATGATTCGTAGTTTGTCGCTCGCTGTGCTTGCGGGTATAGCCCTGCAAGGCTGTATGTTCTCACCCGGTCAACACCTGGATACCAGTCAGGTCGGCCGTGATGGCTCACCGGAAAGTAGTCGGATCGAGTTGATTCCGATAACGCCCAAACTGATTGCCCAGAACGCGGCGACAAATGTGCAAACCTCGGTGCATGCCGAGTTGTTGGCGTTCAGGCCGGGGGCTTACCGGATTGGCGCCAATGATGTGTTGTACATCACTGTGTGGGACCATCCTGAGTTGACTGCGCCATCGGGTGCGCAACAGCAAATTGATGCGAACGGTCGCCTGGTACGCCCGGACGGCACCATGTTCTACCCCTACATCGGTAATATTCATGCTGCCGGCAAAACCATTGAGGAGCTACGCGGTTTTATTGCCGAGCGCCTGACCCAATTCGTCGACAGTCCCCAGGTTGACTTGAGTGTTTTGCGGTTTGCCAGTCAAAAAGTCGTTATTTCCGGTGCTATTTTAAAAGCCGGTCAACTACCCATTACCACTTCGCCGCTCAGTGTCGTCGAAGCCATGGGCACTGCTACCGTCGATCCATTGAATGCCGACCTTGCCGGCCTGACGCTGACCCGGGACGGACGTGAGTATCCGCTGGACCTGGACTCGCTCAACAGCAAAGGCTCGCAGTTGCATAACGTCTATTTGAAAGACGGCGATCAGTTGTACCTTCCCTACAACGACCGGAAAAAGATCTACGTCATGGGTGAGGTCAACCAGCCTCGGGCGCTCACGTTCAAAATCAATCGGATGAATCTGGCGGATGCGGTCGGAACGGTCGGTGGACTGAACCAGGCCACCTCCAATGGCAATGCGCTGTATGTCATTCGAGGTGCTGAGAACCTTGAAACCGAGCCGGCAAAAGTCTTTCAACTGGACGCCGAATCGCCTACCGCTTTTGCTCTCGCCAGCCGCTTCGATCTGCACCCCCAGGACATTGTCTACGTCGGCCCTGCAGGCGTGACCCGCTGGAACCGCTTGATCAGTCAGTTGCTGCCCTCGGCTCTTGTCCTGGGTACCGGAGCAGCGGCTCAAAACAATCTCAGTGAAGCCAGCAGTCGATAAGGTTTGAGCCGCTTTGAAAACTTTGCGTAACAGCTCATGCCTGGCGGTGGGTTTACTGCTGTGTGGCTGCAATCCGTTGATGCAGGCGTCCCTAGATACCTTTAAAGCCTCCACCCTGGGCGTCCAACCGCTGGAAGTGACTGCGGCGCAAGTGGAGGCCGTGCCCTATGCGCAGATCAAGGTCACCACGCACGCCAGCGAAGGTGTGCTGGCGAAGCTTCGCCAGCAGGGTGACCTGGAGTTCTGGGTCGCCTCCGGCAAGCAAGTGTTGTTGATGCGCGATGGCCTGGTCGTTCGCACCGTCGGCCTGAGCATCAATCTCGATGGCACGCGCTTCGACGGTGAGTCGCCGTTCAAGCGTGGCTTGCAGCGATTGCCCGACGGTTACAGCAGTACCCGCTGGATTGATGTCTATCAGGGTCCGTGGGTCGGACTGGCGGTCAACAGTCGCTTCAGTCGACAGGCCATCGAAACCGTCACCATTCTGGACAAGGACTATGCGCTGCTGCGCATTGACGAACGCGTCGACATCCCCGAGCTGGGTTTCAAGGCCACTAACCATTTTTGGGTCAGGCCTGACGACGGCTTGATCCTGCAGAGTGAACAACATCTCACGCCGGAACTTTTCTTGAAGATCGTGCAATTGCGCCCTGACTGGGAGACGGCTCGGTGAGATATTCGAAAACGCTGTCGGCTTGCCTGTTGCTGGCAAGTTCTGCGATGACTCAGGCCGCTGTCACAGTCACGGGTGATGTACTGAACGCCGGATCCTTCACGCTCGTGCCAGGCACGCGCTTGCTCGATGCCGTCAGCCAGGGACACCCGAACGCCGAAAGTTACTGGCTGGCCGCCGCCTGGTTGCACCAACCACTGATGATGCAGCAAACCCGCCTTAAAGCCGGTGTGCTGTTCGATCTGAAAATGCTTCAACGTGGGGCCTTGCTTGAAGAAAAAAGCAGCCTGGCGGCCCTGGCTGCGCGCCTGTTTGAAGAGGTCAGCCGACTGCCCGTTACCGGCCGAAAAGTCGCGGTACTCGACCCCGTGGCGCTGGAGGTTGGGTTCGCCCGCAATTACTCGCTCAGTGACGGCGACCGGCTGATTTACCCTCTACGCCCGACGACGGTCACTGTCCTGGGCGCAGTTGAACAGCCCTGCACGCTGCCCTATCGCGCCCTGCAGCCAGCCCAGGAATATCTCAAAAACTGTCTGCCGGTGACCGACGCAGATGCCGATTACCTGTGGTTGATTCAGCCCGATGGCCAGGTCAGGCGAGTCGGCAACGCCGCCTGGAACCGCGAAGACGGGGTGTTTGCCGCCGCAGGCAGCACAATTCTGGTGCCCGTGCGAAACGATGATCCGGATCTGCCTACACCCGATTTGAACGAGCAGCTGGCCCAGTTTCTCGCCACCCAACCGTTGCCCGAGGTGGCCCCTTGAAGTTACGTTTTGCCGCCGTAGTGTTGTTGCCCTACAGTCTGGCTCATGGCGAGCCACGTTTTACCCAGAATGATTTCGGTGGCGTGGGTTTGTTGCAAACCCCCACCGCACGGATGGCACCCGCCGGCGAATTCAGCCTGAACGCCAACCGGACAGACCCATATTCTCGCTATAGCATTTCAATACAGCCCCTTGATTGGCTGGAAGGCAGTTTCCGTTATACCGCTATCAGCGACCGTAAATACGGGGCCGAGGCATTCAGCGGCGACCAGAGCTATAAAGACAAGGCGGTCGATGTCAAAGCCCGCCTCTGGCAAGAAAGCCACTGGTTGCCCGAAGTCGCGCTCGGTTTTCGCGATGTTGGGGGCACCGGCCTGTTTTCCAGCGAATACTTTGTGGCGAACAAACGTTACTACAATCTGGATTTCAGCTTGGGCATTGCCTGGGGCTATATCGGTAACCGGGGGGATTTCGAAAATCCGCTGGGGTACCTTGATGAGCGCTTTGATACACGCCCGGTAAACACAGGCGCGGACGCGGGCGACGTCAATACCAACTCGTATTTTCGAGGCTCGCCCGCGTTGTTTGGCGGTGTGTCCTATCAGACGCCCTGGTCGCCCTTGAGCTTGAAACTCGAGTTCGACGGTAACGACTACGAGCACGAGCCGCTGGACAATAGCCTGAAGCAGGACTCGCCCATCAACATCGGGGCGGTCTACAAGCTAAGTGACTCTGTCGATTTGACGGCAGGTTGGGAGCGCGGCAACACCGCGTTGTTCGGCATCACTTTTCATACCAATTTCGCCAGCCGCAAGGCGCCGGCCAAACGCTACGACCCCGCTGTCGAAGCGCTGCCGGCACGCGCGCCAACCACGCCGCTCGATCAGGTCGACTGGGCGGGGGTTTCCAAACGACTGGAAAATAACGCAGGTTATAAGGTCGAGCGTATTGCTCAGCGCGATTCCGAACTGATTGTGTATGGCGAGCAGTCACGCTATTTCTACTCAGCCAAAGGCGTGGGCCGGGCCAGCCGGATTCTGGACAACAGCGCGGATGACGAAATCGACTGGTTCACACTGGTGAACAAGCGTTACGACATGCCCGTGGACGAAACCAGCGTGCCGCGCGAAACCTTCCGGGCCGTGGTGAACAACCAACAAGACCTTGCAGACCTGCACCGCACCACCGAATTGAACCGGGCCACGCCACACATTGAAAACACGCTGTACACCCAGGCCCTCGAGCCTTTTACCTATGGTTTCGGCTTGGGTTACAAGCAAAACGTTGGTGGTCCTGACGGTTTGTTGTACCAGTTGACCGCTGATGTGGACGCTGAATACCGCTTTACCCGCAGCACATGGACGAGCGGGGTCATCAGCACCAACCTCCTGAACAACTTTGATAAGTTCACGTACGACGCGCCGAGCAATCTGCCCCGAGTGCGCACCGACTTGCGCAAGTACGTCATCACCTCTGATGTAACAATGCCGACATTTCAGCTCAACCATGCCAAGCAACTGGATCAAGACTTGTTCGGCATGGTGTATGGCGGTTATCTGGAGTCAATGTTCGCCGGGGTCGGAGGTGAATTGCTGTACCGCCCCATGGGCGAGCGCTGGGCCCTGGGTGCTGATTTGAACTTTGTGCGCCAGCGTGACTTTGACCAGGGTTTTGGTCTGCGCGATTACAACACCGTGACCGGTCACATCACCACCTATACCGAACTGCCGTTCGATTTGCAGGCGGCGGTCAGTGTTGGACGGTACCTGGCGCGCGATTGGGGTGCCACGTTTGATGTGTCGCATGAGTTCAGTAACGGCGTGAAGTTCGGTGGCTGGGTCACCCGCACTACGGCCTCGAAAGAAGAGTTCGGCGAGGGCAGTTTCGACAAAGGTATCTATATCTCGGTCCCCTTCGACGAGTTGATGAGCGTTTCCACGATGCGTCGCGCCAATCTGGTCTGGGCTCCGTTGACCCGCGATGGTGGCGCGCGTCTTAACCGCCAATATTCGCTGTACACCATGACCAATGGCCGCGACAAAGATGCGTTCTATAAAAACTTTGAGAAAATCACCGAATGAGTTCGTTACTCCTGGGTGTCACACAACTTTCCCAAAGGATACGCAGTCTTTTTTTCATCAGCGTTAGTGTGGTCTTGCTGGCCGCTGCTTTGCGTGCGCAACCGATTCCCGAAGCCTTTGCCCAAGAAGACAAGCTGCATCACCTGGTTGGTTTTTTCGTGTTGTCTTTTAGTTGCCGACTGGCCTTCCTGCGGGTCAAGGCGCGCTGGATCGCCTTGGGCTGTCTGCTGACGGGGATCCTGATCGAATATGCACAAGGAATGATGCCGCTGCGCACGGCATCACCTTACGACGCCTTGGCCAATGCTGTCGGTGTGTTGATCGGCTTGATTGCGTGGCGTTGGATGCAGCCAGTCAAACAGTCCGCTGAGTTCCCGGACACTTAAGACTATGACTTGATCCGTGAGCATAGCGACAACACGCGTGCAAACATCAATGCACTGAATCAACGCAACCCATTTCTATTATGCGATTTTCTATAAGAAAGGCCTGTAAACGGTATTTTTTAGCTCTTGGGTGCCGCGTTTTTTGAGCGGCCATAAACCTTTTTTAAGGCAGACCACTATGAACGCTTCCAGATCACCGATCGACTCCGTCTATAAATCGCTGGACCCTTTTGCACCGGGCAATATGGTTTTTGGACAGAAGCTCACCGAGGCCGACAGTGGATTGATTGCCTGGTTGCGGACATACGAAAGTGCCCCCTCCACTACCCCCCCACAGCCAAAGTTGTTGGTGGAGCGCATCGGGCTGTTTCCTTCCTCAGGTGATATTCGGCGCATGGTCGGCAATCCCATTGAGCTACTCGAGCACTTGCGGGCCCTGTATGCCGGTGAAGCACTGGATGTGGATGACAGTGACGGCCTGAGCCTGACGTTCACTGAATGGCGCTTCAAGATCTGCCCATCGGAGAGCGAAATTCTGTTGAAGGTTGAGAGTCGAGGCGATGTTGCGCTGATGCAGAAAAAAACTGCAGAACTGCTGGATCGGATCGAAGAAAAAAATAGTAGTCAATCCTGGTGACGCCACTTCACCAGAACTCGAATCATAACTTACAACCTTGACGATCCGCCGGGAGTGCGCCAGTGAGGCTGCATGAATGCCTTTTCTGCCCCCGAAAGAGTTACTGCGAAAGAGTTCAAGAGCCTCTCGGCTGTATATTTTGGAATGCTCGTACTCAGCATGATAATCGCGAGCCCTAGCATGAGGGCCGTCCGGGGAATTTTGCGTATTTCCTTTCTCTCCAGCCTGAAAAGAAATACGCACGCCGCCGCTGACCCCACAACCGCCCCGGCAATCGCTTCCGGCAGAGGATGAATCGTCTGACCGACATACTCGACGCTGAACCACCAGGTCGACAGCAGCCCTGCACCCAGTGCTAGCCATCGGAGCCGATGATCCAGTTGGCGCAATAGCAAACTCAGTACAACGGTTGAGACCAGGCAGGCATTCATTGCGTGGCCGCTGATGACTGCGATATCCAGGCTTTCCAAACCGATTCCCCAGCCCTTGAACAGCACTTTGCTCAAGCCAACGACAAAATAGGCTACTGACAGTACGCCTAGCCATAAGAGCGCAAGTTTTCTTGATGCTGTGCACCACAGCCAACCGCCTACGACCAGGGCTGCTGGTAACATGACAGTAATGCCGGCGTATTGAGTGATGTACAGTTTTGATTCCAATCGGCTTCTCACGCCTCATGCAGCTTTCTAGTGTTCTGGACATTGAGCGTGTGCTCAATAGATAAGATATTCAGCGGTCCAAAAAACACTTCAGGCGATTCTCTACGACAACCACCGAATAGCTCGCGATGCGCATTGCCAGTCCGTCCTCTATCAGGGCTTCCAGCAAGGCAACTTGTGCCGCGAAGCGCAGGTCGAGGTTGAGTTTTCGAGAGGCGTGCATCTGATCGATCAGAACATGCGTGACTTGATAAGGGGTGTTGACTCTCAGACGCCCCAACCAGACGGGGATTTTTTTTGCGTTTTTAGATTGTCTGATACCCCGCACGCAGGTCGCCTTGTCCGAAGCGGTGCTTTTCGAAACCTCCACGATTTCTTCAAACACGCCGGTCAATTTTTTTAGTGCGTAGCCAAGCATCAAATCATCAAACACATCCAAAAAACATATTCCTCTTCACGCAGTGAACGTTATGCTACAAACGCACATTCGCTACAAACACACATTCGCTACAAACACACATTCTTGATTATCACACTACACCTTATTCTATATATGTACTGGACGTATTCTAACGATCAAGACCTCTGCCAGATAACATCACACCTGTTAGCACCAAGACTAACTTTCCAAGGTGTTAATTGACTTTTTATAACAATTATTCAGCGCGCAATCGAACTATATAAACTTCAACATTATCGGTAGTTACACATAAGGTGCCGCGAGAGTTATCAGAGGATTCAGGAGCCAGAAGATCTGGTTGCAAGGCGTTAACCGTCAGATCAGTTGAACCTGTGAGCCCGCTTGGCATCAAATTCATCGATACCATGCCCCACCTTTCAAACACCTGTTTTCAGGTTGTTGCCGCAGGGGCCGCCGATACACGTACGCACCCTTGAGTGGCTGTCAGCGCTCGGGTAATGTCATCAGACCCATAGGACAGAGCACGCCCATGACTTCCAAGCTGGAACAACTCAAACAGATGACCACCGTGGTTGCCGACACCGGCGACTTCGAAGCAATCGCTCGCGTTAAACCGGTGGACGCCACCACCAACCCTTCCCTGCTGCTCAAGGCCGCGGCCATTCCCGCTTATGCCGAGCTGCTGAACGCCAGCGTCAACGACTGCAAGGGCGATGTGGGCCTGGCCAGCGACCGTTTTGGCGTGGCCGTGGGGCAAGAAATCCTCAAAGTGATCCCGGGCCGTATTTCCACCGAAGTGGATGCGCGCCTGTCGTTCGATACCGACGCCATGTTGAAGCGTGCGCATCGCTTGATCGAGCTGTACGACAAGGCCGGCATTGGCCGCGAGCGCGTGCTGATCAAGATCGCGTCCACCTGGGAAGGCATCCGCGCTGCCGAGATCCTGGAAAAGGAAGGCATCCAGACCAACCTGACCCTGCTGTTCTCCTTCGCCCAGGCCGCAGCCTGTGCCGAAGCCGGGGTGTTCCTGATTTCGCCGTTCGTGGGCCGTATCTACGACTGGTACAAGAAAGCCAACGGCAACGACTACATCGGCGCGGATGATCCGGGCGTGCAGTCGGTGACGCGCATCTACAACTACTACAAGGCCAATGACTACAAGACCGTGGTCATGGGGGCGAGCTTCCGCAATCTGGGCCAGATCGAGCAACTGGCCGGCTGCGACCGCCTGACCATCAGCCCGGACCTTATCGACAAACTGGCAGCGGATACCGGCAAGCTGGAGCGCAAACTGGCGCCGGGCCATGCCGGTGAAGCGCGCCTGAGCCTCAACGAATCGCAGTTCCGTTGGCAGTCCAACGAAGATGCGATGGCGACCGAGAAACTGGCTGAAGGCATTCGTCAGTTCGCCCGGGATCAGGAGAAGCTTGAGGCGTTGTTGCAGGCCAAGCTGTGATCTGAGCGGGTGTAATGCAAAAAGGGCGAACCCTGGTGGGTTCGCCCTTTTTTGTGTGCGTTTGGTGGATCTGGTTTCGCTTTGGCGGGTAATTGATTGTCAGGACGCCATCGCTGGCAAGCCAGCTCCTACAGGGGACAGGTTGCCAGTGAGGGCGTTTTACGGATCAATGCCGTTCGAGGGCATTCACCAAGTCATGGAAGGCTTCACGGTTGGTGTCGTTCAGGCCCATGAGGATCTTGTGCGCTTCGAGCACTTTGATCCGCACCACTTCTTCTGACTGATCCTGGTCTGGCAGGTCGTCCAGGCATTCCGGGCATGGCACCGGTTTGTCGACGATGTTGAAGACCTGCTCGAAGCCCATGGACTGCAGCAGCCGCGTGATGTCTTCGTGGGTGGTGACGACAGTCGGCAGCAGGCCGACCTTCTGCCGCGACAGGATCGACAGCTTGGCCAGCAGGCCGAGTGTGGTGCTGTCGATGCTGCGGGTTTCGGTCAGATCGATCACGATCGCGTTGAAATTCAACGCGCTGAAGATCCGCTCAATAGTCGCATCCAACGCCGAACACAGGGTCAGGCGAACTTCACCGACGAACTTCAGGACGAACGTGCCATCCTGCTCGGCGAACTGGATTCTACCGGTACTCATCAAAGATTCCTGCTCAACACCAACAGGGCGATATCATCCGGCATCTCCCCTAGCGTGGCCAATCCAAAAACCTGCCGCAGCCCATCCAGGGTGCCGCCCGCAGCCTTGACCCGTTGGGGCAACGCCGCTTCTTTTTCTTTGAGTGTGGGTTCTGGCAAAAGATCCAGAATGCCATCAGACATCAGCGTCAGGCTGAACGTCGGCGGCAGTTCCAGCACGTGGTCTTCGTAGGTGGCTTCGTTGAAGAGGCCCACAGGCAGACCACGCCCTTCCAGATAACGAACACTGTCTGGCGTGTACAACACTGGCAACGGCAAATGACCGCCGATGCTATAGGTCAACAAACCGGTCTCCTCGTCGATGACTCCACCGACCATTGTGACGTGTTTACCCAGCTTACAACTGATCAGGCCCCGGTTGATATGACCAAGAACCTCTGAAGGCTTGAATTCCGGCAAAGTGCCGCTGCGCTTGGATTCGAACAGCAGGCGCGTGGTCATGAACTTCAACAGCACCGTGACGAAGGCTGAAGAGGCGCCATGACCGGAAACGTCCGCCAGGTAGAACGCTACCCGACGCTCGTCGACGCGAAAGTAGTCGACGAAATCACCCGACAGGTACAGCGACGGGATGATCTGGTGAGCAAATTTGAACTCGTCGATGGTCCAGGGACTGACCGGCAGCATGTTCATCTGCACCTGGCGACCGGCGTTCTGGTCTTCCTGGAGCAGGTTCAGGCTGGCCTCGAGCTCGCGGTTGGCCTTTTCCAGCTTCTCGCGGTAGCGCTGGTTCTCCAGCAGCAGGCGCGCACGATCCAGGGCCCGGCGCACGGAGTGCTCGAGCACAGCCAGATCTTCGAGAGGCTTGATCAGGTAGTCCGCCGCGCCCAGGCGCAGGGCTTCGACCGCGTCGTTCATCACGCCCGCACCCGACACCACGATCACCGGCGTTTGCGGCGACAGCTCGGTCACCTGGCGGATGAGTTCGAGTCCGCCCATCTGCGGCATGCGCAGATCGCAGATGACCAAGTCGGGCTTGTCTTGCTCGAATACCTGAAGACCCTGCTGGCCATTGCTGGCCTGCAAGACGCTGAAACCACTGTCTTCCAAATAGGCGGCGAGGCTCGCGCGCACTACTTCGTCATCATCGATTATCAGCAGCGTGGCACTGGTTTTTGGCATGTGGGCAAACGGCGCCAGAATTAGGTTGGCGTAGCAGGCGGGGGATTTAGACCCGGCACTCACTACTGGATTCGCTTTCTAGCCTCTCTGTCGCACCGCTTTCGGGCATTTGCCCTACACACGTGTTCACCAGAGGTGCCCTTCTAAGGCGCAGACGGTACTCCCATCCGCGGGGCGTTTCAAGCTCACGCCGATGGTCGCTTGACGACTTTACTTGTCAAATCACCGAGAGTTATAAGAACAGTCAAAACCGAAACCCAATGGAAGGATCTAAGCCATGAGCCAAACCGGTCGGGACTACAGCGAAAAGCGTGATTTCATCCGCATGCGCCCCTGAAAGGCCTTGAGGCCGACACCGAAGTGGCTTGAGTGGAGGAACAGGACCGCGGCAGACAAAAAAGGCGGCCTTGATGGCCGCCTTCTCAATTTGTCGATCGACGTTAAAAATCGTCTTCAACCTGGCCGTCTTTCACCTTGAATTCACGGTTCTGCAGGTACGCATTACGGATGAAGGTGTACTTGTCGCCAGTGATCAGCTTCTCGCTCGACAGCAGGTTGGCACGGGTATCGATGATGTCCAGGGCGTAGAACGAGTTACGCACAGGCACGTCGTTTACGTAGCGATAAGCGCCGGTATAGCTGTCGACGTACTTGGAAGGCGCGTCACGCAAGGTGCTTGGACCCAGCAGTGGCAGCATCACGTAGGGGCCGCTGCCGACACCCCAGTAACCCAGCGTCTGGCCGAAGTCTTCGTCATTGCGCTGCAGACCCATTTTGGTACCGACATCAATCACGCCCAGCAAGCCGAAGGTGGTGTTGAAAATGATGCGTGCGGTATCAACGCCTGCGGCGCGAGGCTTGGCCTGCAGGATATCGTTGGCCAGGTTGCGCACATCGCCGATGTTCTGGAAAAAGTTGTGGACGCCGTCCTCGACAAACTGCGGCGCTATGTACTGGTAGCCCTGGGCCAAGGGCTTCAGCGCGTAGGTGTCGATCACGTCGTTGAACCTGTAGATCGGGCGGTTGACGCTTTCCCAAGGATCATCTTCCGAGGCTGCCTGGGCAACGAACGGAACCAGCATCACACTGGCGCATACACAAATCCTGGCTAGATGATTGCTCCAGCGCATAGAAAAAACTCCTTGGTTTGTACCGGCTCGGGCGCCTGGCCCGGGCAATAAGTAAGCAAGTATAAGACGTAAACGCCGTTTAACGCACTTTGCACGAAACCCGCGCCACAGGAAGCGTGCCAATTGTGAGCGATTCATATCCATGTCACTCAACTGTCACCGTCGCCCGCTAGCCTTAAGGCTATTTCAGGGACGTCCATATGCCGCTCGCCGAAGCCTTGCCGCAAACCGCACCCAGCCTGACTGCCGTACTGTTCGGCCTCAGTGGCTGCCTGGTGGATTTCGGCGCACACACGCACCGGCACGCCAGCCACACGGCCGAACACGCCGAGGCCACGCCCGGTGCACTGGATAGCCTGCGCAGCTTGCAGCGCCAGCAAATACCCTGCGCCTGGCTCGATGAACTGCCCCCTGCCCTCAGCCAATCCCTGGCCGCTGCGCTGCCGGAATGGATCAAACCCTCGCAACATCCAGCAACAAACAATCCATGGCCCGCCCCAAATGCCTGCTGGCAAGCCTTGATGACCCTGAACGTCGAACGACTCGACGGTTGTGTGCTGGTGAGCGGTGAGCCCCGCCTGCTGCAAGCGGGGCTCAATGCCGGGTTGTGGACCATCGGCCTGGCATCCTGCGGCTCGCTGTGCGGATTGACGCCCCGGCAATGGCAAACGTTGACCCAGCAGGAGCGCGACATCAAACGCGCGAGGGCCACGATGCAATTGTTCGGCCTGGGCGTGCATTCGGTGATCGATCACCTCGGTGAACTCGACACCTGCCTGGCCGATATCAGCTTGCGTCGGCTCAAGGGCGAAAAGCCCTGATCGAGATCATGCACGTTGTGCGCGAGTGGATTAATCTAAAGGTCAGGCATCGACCTTTGGCCTTTCGCCGTGGTCTATGCCAGTGCCTATCGATTAAAGAAGGAAGAACGCCATGCCTGCCCGCGAACTGCAAGAACAGCTCAATACCCTGCGCGAGCAATTGGAACAGAATCCTCCGCTGTCTGAAGCAGAGCGCGCCGAACTGCACGAGCTCATGCAACAGATTGAACTGAAGCTTGAGCTTGAAACCAAAACCCAGGACTCCAGCCTTGCCGATGGTGTGAACCTGGCCGTTGAGCGCTTTGAAGTCGATCACCCCGCCATCGCTGGCACCTTGCGCAACATCGTGAACGCCTTGGTCAGCATGGGTGTCTGACGCCCCTGCCCTGAATGCAAAAAAGCCCTGCTGGCGATAGCAGGGCTTTTTCGTTTCTACGACTGGCAATGCAAATCCCCCTGTGGGAGCGGGCTTGCGCGAAGGCAGTGGGTCAGTCAATGAAGTGGTCGACTGACACACTGCCTTCGCGAGCAAGCCCGCTGCCACATTGGATCTTTACTGACGGACCAGGCGATGGTTCGGTAGTTGCACCTCTTCAGTACTGCGATACGGGTTGATGTCCAGCCCGCCACGCCGCACATAACGCGCATACACCGTCAGTTTCTCCGGCTTCAACAACCGCTGCAGGTCAAGGAAGATCCGCTCCACACACTGCTCATGGAAGTCCGAATGCTGACGGAAGCTGACGATGTACTCGAGCAGGCTCGCGTGATCCAGCGCCGCACCACGGTACTCCACCGCCACGCTGCCCCAGTCCGGCTGGCTGGTGACCGGGCAGTTGGACTTGAGCAAATGGCTGTGCACGCTCTCCTCGACAATGCGCGAATCATCGCAACGTAGCAGTTCCGGCCGCGGGTGCTCGTAGTTGCTGACGCTGATATCCAGTTCATCGATGCACACGCCCGGCAAGGCCACGACGCCTTCACTCTCGACATCCTTGAGACTGCGAATGCGCACGCCCACCGGCTTGCCGGCAGCCGTCGACAAATCCTTGGCCAGCGTCGCCTCAAGGCTCGCGGTGTCGGTAAACGGCGTCTGGTTCAGGGAGTTGAGGTACAACTTGAACGACTTCGATTCGATGATGTTCGGTGAATCCGCCGGAATGCTGAATTCGCCAATCGCCACCACGGGCTTGCCCGACGGCAGCAGCCAGGACAGCTCGAAGCAGTTCCAGAAGTCCACGCCTTTGTACGGCAGGGTTTGCGCCGTCAGGCCCAGCTCCGCCCACTTCGCGGTGCGCGGGATCGGGAACAGCAAGGACGGCGTGTAGGTGGCGATGTATTCGCTGGACTTGCCCAGCGGCGAGTGTTCGGCTGCGGGATGCATGGCGGAAACCTGACTGAAGAATCAGCAGATTCTATCAGCCTTTGCTCGCGCCTTTGAGTGCTTACTGACTGACAGTCAGTTTGCCAACCATGCCGGCCTGGTAATGGCCGGGGATATTGCAGGCAAATTCCAGGTTGGTGGCCTTGCTGAAGGTCCAGGTCAACTCGCCGGTCTTGCCCGGCTCCACCAGCACGCTGTTGGGGTCGTCGTGCTTCATGCCGTGGTCCATTTTACTGTGATCCATGCCGGCCATGTTGCCGTGGTCCATGGCCTTCATGCCGGTGGGCGTCAGCATGCCGTCCTGCTGCATCTGCAACATTTCCTGCTGGTGCCTGGCGTGCATCGCCGCATCCCCCAGGTTGAACTCATGCAACAACTGGCCTTTATTGACCAGCACGAAGCGCACGGTCTCCCCGGCCTTGATATCGATGGCTTTCGGCGTGAAGGACATGTCTCCCATGACCACCTCGACACTGCGGGTCGCCTGGGCCGCCGGGGCTGGCTGGCCGAAATCGTAGGTATGCCCGGCGTCCGCCCACACCGGTGAACTCAGTGCCAGCAAACAGAGGATTTGCGTCACGGATTTGCGTAAAAACATCGTCGTACTCCAACAAGGTAAGGCTCAGCATGCGTAAAACTCTAAACTGCCAGCACTGCCCGTAACCTGACAGCCAGATTACAACTTTGTCAGGTTGACCTGTATGAACGCTGCCCACGGTATAAAGCGTTCGTACCATTTGCCCAGAGTCGCCCATGAAACTGCTGATCGTCGAAGACCAACCGAAAACCGGCCATTACCTGCGCCAGGGCCTGGCCGAGGCCGGGTTCAACACGGAACTGGTGGCCGACGGCAACACCGGTCAGCAATTGGCCCTCAGCGGCGATTATGCCCTGCTGATTCTCGATGTGATGCTGCCCGGCCGTGATGGCTGGCAGATTCTGCAAGCGGTACGCAGCGCCGGCCTGGACACGCCTGTACTGTTCCTGACCGCCCGTGACGCCGTGGAGGACAGGGTTCACGGCCTCGAACTGGGCGCCGATGACTATCTGGTCAAGCCATTTGCCTTTTCCGAACTGCTGGCCCGGGTCCGCAGCCTATTGCGTCGCGGCAGCACCACGCCCCAGGAAACCAGCCTGCAACTGGCCGATTTGCGCCTGGACCTGATCCGGCGCCGGGTCGAACGCAGTGGCCAGCGTATCGACCTGACCGCCAAGGAGTTCGCCCTGCTGGAAATGCTCCTGCGCCGCCAGGGCGAAGTCCTGCCCAAGTCGCTGATTGCATCCCAGGTCTGGGACATGAATTTCGACAGCGACACCAATGTCATCGAGGTGGCGATCCGTCGCCTGCGCCTGAAAATCGACGATGAATTCCCCAACAAGCTGATTCACACCGTGCGCGGCATGGGCTACGTCCTTGAAGAGCGCCCCGCCTGATGCGCCGACTGTCCTTGAGCAGCCGCCTGGCGCTGCTGTTTGCGGCGTGCACCGCCGTGGTGTCGTTGTTCGCCGGGGTGCTGTTCAGCCGCGCCAGCGAAGCGCACTTCGTTGAGCTCGACCAGCAACTGCTGGACGGCAAGCTGATTGGCTTGCGCCGGGCCCTGCACGACTATCAGTCGAGTGACAGCGAAACGAAGCTGGCCGAAGAACTGAGCCGGCAGGCTGACCTGTCCCTGCGCATCACTGGCAGCGACGGCCAGCGCCGGTACGACAGTTCGACCAACATTCCGCAGGCGTTACCGAGCCAGCCCGGATTGTCGACGGTGAGCCACGAAGGCACCGATTACCGCGTACTGAATGCGCTGCTTTTCGTGGACAAACCCGAGTCGCCGCAACTGACCCTGCTGCTGGATATCACTCACCACCAGCACTTCCTGCAACGCATGCAGCATTTGATCTGGCTGACCGTCGGCCTGTCCGCCCTGGCCACCGCGCTGCTGGGCGCCTGGGCGGCACGCAGCGGCTTGCGCCCGTTGCGGCGCATCAGCGCGGTGGCCAGCGGTGTTTCCGCGCAATCGCTGAACTCGCGGTTGCCTGAAGAAAACATGCCGCCGGAGCTGGCGGAAATGGCCCACAACTTCAACGCCATGCTCGGACGCCTCGACGACTCGTTTCAGCGCCTGTCCGCGTTCTCCGCTGACATTGCCCATGAACTGCGCACGCCACTGTCGAACCTGCTGACCCACACCCAGGTCACCCTCACCCGCCCTCGCCCCCTCGAGGACTATCGCGAGGCGCTGCACAGCAACCTCGAAGAGCTGCAATGGATGGCGCAACTGGTCAACGACATGCTCTATCTGGCCAAGGCTGACCACGGCTTGCTGATTCCCAAACGCGAAGCGCTGGAACTGGCGGAGGAAGCGGATCTGCTGCTGGAGTTCTTTGCGCCATTGGCCGAAGACGCGCAGGTAAAACTGAGTCGTGACGGCAATGCCCGTATCGAAGGTGACCGCAGCATGTTGCGGCGGGCGTTGTCGAACCTGCTGGACAACGCGCTGCGGTTCACGCCGACCGGGGGCGAGGTTCGGGTGCGAATCGTCGATCAGCCAAAAGAGTTGCGTCTGACCGTTGAAAATACGGGCCAACAGATTGCCGGAGATCTATTGCCGCGCCTGTTTGACCGGTTTTACCGGGCCGATCCAGCACGTCGTGAAGGCAGCAGTGAGCATGCGGGATTGGGACTGGCGATCACCCAGTCGATCATCCGAGCCCATGGCGGGCAGATTCATTGTGAATCGGAGAAGGGGTGGACCAGGTTTGTGATTGAGTTGCCAAAAGAAGATTGAGGCCAGTAGTTCCGGCCCCTTCGCGAGCAAGCCCGCTCCCACATTTGGAATGCATTCCCTTGTGGGAGCGGGCTTGCTCGCGAAAGCGGTGTAACGGCTTACGAATAGCGCAACGCATGAGCCGGCTCGATCTTCGCCGCCCGCCATGCCGGGTAAACGGTAGCCAGGAAGCTCAAGACGAAGCCCGCCGTGCAGATCAACGCCACGTCCCCGCCTTGCAGCTCGGACGGCAGGTTGCTGACGAAATACACGTCGGAACTGAAGATGTGCTGCCCGCTGACCCGCTCGATCCAGCCTACGATCTGGCTGACGTTCAGCGCGGCAATCACGCCCAACACACCGCCAATCAAGGTGCCGACGATACCGATCACCGTGCCCTGCACCACGAAGATCGCCATGATCTGCCGTGGTGTGGCGCCGATGGTGCGCAGGATCGCGATATCCGCGCCCTTGTCGTTCACCACCATGATCAGGGTCGCAATGATGTTGAACGCCGCCACTGCGACGATCATCAGCAACAGCAGGCCGATCATGGTTTTTTCCATCTTCATCGCACTGAACAGGCTGCCCTGGGTGTGGGTCCAGTCGTCAGCCTTGTAGGCGGCGCCCAGGCCCGTGGCGATGTCGCTCGACACTTGCGGCGCGGCATACAGGTCCTTCACCGCCAGGCGCACGCTCTGCACCTGGTTCGGTTCCCAGTGCTGCATCTGCGCGGCATCGGCCATGTGGATCAGCGCCATGGTGCCGTCCAGTTCGGCACCGACCTTGAACACGCCGACCACGTTCAGTCGTTGCATGCGCGGGGTAATGCCCCCCGGCGCATTGCTGACTTCCGGCACGATCAGGGTGATCTTGTCGCCGACGTTCAAGCGGAAGCGGCGTGCCGTGATCTCGCCGATCACCACGCCGAATTCGCCCGGCTTCAGGGCCTCGAGACTGCCCTGGACGATGTGCTTGGCGACGATCGACACCTGGCCTTCCAGCGCCGGGTCGACACCGCTGACCTGGATGGGCTGCATCGTGCCCTTGTAGGACAGCATGCCTTCCATCTCGGTGAATGGCACCGCCGCCGTCACTTCCGGGTTTTTCATCGCGGCATCCGCTACGGGCTTCCAGTCATCAATCGGGTTGACGCCGACGATGGTGGCGTGCGGCACCATGCCGAGGATCCGCGAGCTCATTTCGCGCTGGAAGCCGTTCATCACCGACAACACCACGATCATCGCCAGCACGCCCAGGGCGAGGCCGATCATCGAGGTCATCGAGATGAAGGAGACAAAGCGATTGCGGCGCTTGGCGCGGGTATAGCGCGTGCCGATAAAGATCGATAACGGTCTGAACATTCGCTGGTGCACCGTATAAAAATAAAAGACCCGACGCCTTTCCGGGCATCGGGTTTCAGCCAATCAGATGGGCGTGAGGCAACCTTCCTGCAGGTGCAGGACGCGATCCATCTGGCGGGCCAGGTTCATGTCGTGGGTCACCACCAGGAACGCCGTGCGCATCGAGGTGCTGAGCTCCAGCATCAAGTCCTGGATGCCCTGGGCGGTGTGGGAATCGAGGTTGCCGGTCGGTTCGTCGAGCATCACCAGGCCCGGATTGTTCACCAGGGCGCGGGCGATGGCCACGCGCTGACGCTCACCACCGGACAATTCGGCCGGTTTGTGCTCCAGGCGATGGCCCAGCCCTACCCGCTCCAGCAACGCCGTGGCACGCTGGCGTGCTTCCGGGATCGCGGTCTTGCCGATCAGCAGCGGCATGCAGACGTTTTCCAGGGCGGTGAATTCCGCCAGCAGGTGGTGGAACTGGTACACGAAGCCGAGGGCGCGATTGCGCAGCAGGCCGCGCTTCTTCTCGCTCAGCGCCGACAGCTCTTCACCGTCGAGCCAGACGCTGCCCGTGGTCGGCGTATCGAGGCCGCCCAGCAGATTGAGCAAGGTACTTTTGCCCGAGCCCGACTTGCCGACGATCGCCACACGCTCACCCGGGTGCAACTCCAGTTGCAGGCCGGCCAACACTTCCACCGATTCCGGGCCTTCCTCGTAGGATTTGCCCAAGCTGCGGCAGCTCAAGATTGCTTTATCACTCATGCCCGACTCACTCATAACGTAGCGCCTCCGCAGGCTGGGTGCGCGCGGCACGCCAGGCTGGATACAGGGTGGCGAGGAAACTCAGGACCAACGCCGCGGAGCAGACCATCACCACGTCCTGGCTCTGCACCTGCGACGGCAGGTAATCGATGAAGTACACGTCGGCGTTGAGGAACTTGTGCCCGATCAAGCCTTCGAGGGCCGAGATCGCGGCACTGACATTCAGCGCGGCGAAGATCCCGACCACGGCACCGATCGCGGTACCGACTACGCCAATGACGGTGCCTTGCACCATGAACGTGCGCATGATCGTGCCCGGCGTGGCGCCCAGCGTGCGCAGGATCGCGATGTCGCCCTTCTTGTCGTTCACCACCATCACCAGCGTGGAAATGATGTTGAATGCCGCAACGGCGACGATCAGCAGCAACAACAGGCCGATCATGGCTTTTTCCATGCGGATCGCCTGGTACAGGTTGCCGTGGGTACGGGTCCAGTCGCGGGCGTAGAAGCGGTCTTCGCCGAGATCGCGGGCGATGCTCCACGCAGTGCGTGGCGCCTGGAACAGATCGTCGAACTTCAGGCGCAGGCCCTGCACCTGATCCGGTTTCCAGCGGTGCAGCCGGGCCAGATCCTGCAGGTTGGTGACGCCCAGGTAGCCATCGAGCTCACCGGCGCCGACATGGAAGATGCCGACCACGGTAAAGCGCTTCATGCGCGGGAACATCCCGGCCGGGGTCACGGTGACTTCCGGCGCGACGAAGGTCAGCTTGTCGCCGATCGCGGCGCCGAGCTTGGCCGCGGCCTTGTCGCCGATGACGATGCCGAACTCGCCCGGCACCAGGTCGTCGAGTTTGCCCTGGGTCATGAAGTGATCAATGATCGACACCTGGCGTTCTTGCGCCGGGTCGATGGCATTGAGCAGGACTTTCGAGACCTTGCCGTTATTGGTCAGCAAACCCTGCATTTGCGTAAACGGCGCCACCGCCGTCACCTGCGGGTTCTGCTTGACCTTGGCCGCCAGGCTTTGCCAATCGCTGATCGGCTCGCCGGACTCGATGGTCGCGTGGGGCACCATGCCCAGCACGCGGGTGCGCATCTCATGATCGAAGCCGTTCATCACCGACAGCACCACGATCATCACGACCACGCCAAGGGCGAGCCCGATCATCGAAGTCAGGGAAATGAATGACACAAAATGATTGCGACGCTTTGCACGGGTGTAACGCGTGCCGATAAATACGAAGAGAGGTCTGAACATGTCGGGGCTTGTTCGGAGGGAAAAGGAACGTCCTTGTGGCGGGGGTCGATAACCAGCTTTACACTCAGACCACCGCCGCTACCATGGGTTCGCCATGTCGACATTAGATGAAGAAGATCGCCGCGAATACTACCGTATCGAGGATACGATCGCACTGGAAATTCGGCCCCTGTCCGCTACCGAAGCCTCAGGCCAGGAAGTGTTGCAGGATGCTTCCCCGCTCTTCAACTTGCTCAGCGAACTGCACCTGAGCGAATTCGAGTCGCAACACCTGTTGCGCCAGATCAGCGAACGCGACCGGAACATCGCGGCGTTCCTCAAATCCCAGAACAAACGCATCGACTTGCTGAGCCAGGTGATCGCCATCACCGTGCTCGGGCAGATCGGCGAACCGCAGCCGGTGATCATTTCCGAAGGCGGCATCGACTTTCAGCATCCCTCGCCCATTGCCACCGGCGCACGCCTGTCGGTCAAGCTGGTGCTGATGCCGCAAGCCCTGGGCCTGCTGCTGCGCGCCCGCGTCACCCATTGCGACCGCAAGGGCGATGGTTATGACGTTGGCACCGAGTTCGAACACCTGACCGATGCCCAGCGCCAACTGTTGGCCCGCCACATCTTGCAAAAGCAGGCCCAGGAACGACGCCTGGCCCGCGAACAACTCGAATCAGGCAATTAAATTAAGGAAGAACCGTGACCCTCATCTACGGCCATCGCGGCGCCAAGGGCGAAGCACCGGAAAACACCCTGACCAGCTTTCAGGAATGTCTCAAGCACGGCGTACGTCGTTGCGAACTGGACCTGCACCTGTCCAGCGACGGCGAGCTGATGGTCATCCACGACCCGACCCTCAAACGCACCACTGACCGTCGCGGCAAGGTCGTCGAGCACACGGCGGCCGAGCTTGTGACCTATGACGCACGCAAGGGCGGCCCCGGCTGGATCAAGCCCTGCCCGATCCCGACGCTGGAAGAACTGTTCGAAAAGTGCGACTTCGATCACTGGCAGCTGGAAGTCAAGAGCGCATCACGAATGCGTGCCGCGACCACCGTGCTGGCGATTCGCGAGATGGCGCAGCGCCATGGCCTGATGGACAAGGTGACCATCACCTCGAGCTCCCGTGAAGTGCTCAAGGCGGCGCTGGAGCTGGTGCCGGACGTATCCCGCGGGCTGGTGGCCGAGTACGCCTGGCTCGACCCGCTGAAGGTCGCGGCGAGCTATGGCTGTGAGATTCTGGCGCTGAACTGGACCCTGTGCACGCCGGAACGCCTGCAAAAAGCGCAGCGTCAGGGGCTGCATGTGTCGGTGTGGACCGTCAACGAGCCTGCGCTGATGCGCAGACTCGCCGACTTCGGCGTTGACAGCCTGATTACAGACTTTCCCGGTTTGGCCACTGCCACGCTCGAGAATTGCTGAAATCGGTCTCCCCGGCCGGCTCAGGCCACCGGCCGGAGCCGCTCAAAAAAGCCGGTTGAGGCCGTCGTATGCGGCTACCCGATAGGCTTCGGCCATGGTCGGGTAGTTGAACGTGGTGTTGACGAAGTACTTCAGCGTGTTCAGTTCGCCCGGCTGGTTCATGATCGCCTGACCGATGTGCACGATCTCCGACGCCTGATAACCGAAGCAGTGAACGCCCAGCACTTCCAGGGTTTCACGGTGGAACAGGATCTTCAGCATGCCTTGCGGCTCGCCGGCGATCTGCGCGCGCGCCATGCTCTTGAAGAACGCCTTGCCGACTTCGTACGGCACCTTGGCCTGGGTCAGTTCCTGCTCGTTCTTGCCGATCGAGCTGATCTCCGGAATGGTGTAGATGCCGGTCGGCACATCATTCACAAAGCGCCAGCTACCGTTATCGACGATGCTGCCAGCGGCGGAACGGCCCTGGTCGTGGGCGGCACTGGCCAGGCTCGGCCAGCCGATCACGTCACCGGCGCCGTAGATGTTCGGCACGCAGGTGCGGTACGCCTCGTCGACTTCGATCTGACCACGGCTGTTGACCTTCACGCCGATGTTTTCCAGACCCAACTGATCGGTGTTGCCGGTACGACCGTTGCACCAGAGCAAGGCGTCGGCCTTGATCTTCTTGCCGGACTTGAGGTGCAGTATCACACCGTTGTCCACGCCTTCGACGCGGTCGTAGTCTTCGTTGTGGCGAACCGTGATGTTGTTGTTGCTGAAGTGGTAACTCAGGGCCTGGGAAATTTCCGAGTCGAGGAAACTCAGCAACTGGCCACGGTTGTCCACCAGTTCGACCAGTACACCCAGACCGCTGAAGATCGAGGCGTATTCGCAACCGATCACGCCGGCGCCGTAAACGATGAGTTTGCGCGGGGTGTGGCCGAGGCTGAGGATGGTGTCGCTATCGTAGATACGCGGGTGGTGGAAATCGATGTCCGCCGGGCGATAAGGACGCGAACCGGTAGCAATGATGATGTGCTTGGCCACCAGCTTTTCGACCACGCCGTTGGCGCAGACCACTTCGATGGTTTGCTCGTCGGCGAAACTGCCGGTGCCGAAGAACACGTCGACGCGGTTACGCGCGTAGTAGCCGGTACGCGAAGCGACTTGCTTGGAGATGACTTTCTCGGCGCTTTTCAACACGTCCGGGAACGAGAACCAGCGCGGCTCACCAATGGCCCGGAACATCGGGTTGGTGTTGAACTGCATGATCTGCCGCACCGAGTGACGCAGTGCCTTGGACGGGATGGTGCCCAAGTGAGTGCAGTTGCCGCCGACCTGGCGACGGCTATCGACCATCGCGACCTTGCGCCCTGCCTTGGCGGCGTTCATTGCCGCGCCTTCCCCCGCCGGGCCGGAACCCAACACCACCACGTCGTAGTTGTAGACAGCCATGCGTACTCCTCAGAACAGGCCGCGGCACCCTCGGCACCTGCGGCTAAATCACGCCAATGTGTGGCATGAAGGAACAATTTGGGGCCAGTGCAGAACCCGGACACAGTCTATAGAAGCGTCAACGCCGCGCACATTAACCCTTGGTCGCGTCGTAGGCTACTTTTGCCAGCGCTACAACGCCAGTTTTCAATGCTCAAATCGCCGAAATCATTCGGTTTTTTTACCACTGAGGCGTTCAAAAGCGTGACTGCTGCGTGTGACGAAACCTGTATCGGCACGAATCACAAAAAATGCGCCGATATCGTGTTTTTCTGCGTAGTCCCAACCGCGCTCCGGGCCGAGAATCAGCAACAGCGTCGATAAGCCATCGGCCATCAACGCTGAAGGATGAATCACCGTGACGGACGCCAGGTCATGTGAGACCGGCGCACCGGTGCGGGCATCGAAGGTGTGGGAAAAGCGCCGACCGCCCTGCTCGAAGTAATTCCGGTAGTCGCCGGAAGTGGACAGGCCATAGCCATCGACAACAATGACGCGCTCGGCCACCTGCCGGTCATCCCGCGGTTCTTCCAGGGCGATGCGCCATGGCGACCCGTCAGGCTTCCTGCCGGCCGCCTTGAGCTCACCCGTGACTTCGGCGAGATAGTCGTGGATGCCCATCGCCTCGAGCCGTGCGGCAATCGTGTCCACCACATAACCGGCGGCAATGCTGTTGAAGTCGACCTCGACGGCAGCGTCCTTGCATAACCGGTCGCCCTCGATGCGCAAGTGCTGGTGACCGACGCGCTGGCGGACTTCGGCGAGGGCTTCGGCGCTCGGGACTTTCTCTTCCCGGGCCTGCGGACCGAACCCCCAGAGATTCAACAACGGCTCCACCGTCAGATCGTAGGAACCGTCGCTTTGCACTGACAGTTGCTCGCCCACGCGGACCAGTTCGAGGATCGACGCCGGCATTGCCTGACAGCGGTTGGCCGGCAATGCATTGAAGCGCTCGATGTCCGAGTCGCTGCGGTAGGTCGACATTTGCCGGTCAATATCAGCGAGGATCTGCTCGACCTGAACGCGGACTGCGTCCGGCGCCGCAAGGCCGGCATGGCGCACATACTTGATCGAAAAAGTGCTGCCCATGGTCGGACCGCCGAAGCTTTCGAGGGCGTCTTCGTTGCCGCAACCGGACACCAGGCCGAACAACACAAAGCACCCTATCCGCCAGATCAACAAATCCTGCATCCCCTGAAGAACACCCTGACACACCATGAAGGTTCGCCATTATGCGATAGAAACTGTGGGAGCGGGCTTGCTCGCGAAGAGGCCGGCACATTCAACAGAGATGGCGACTGATCCAGCGCTTTCGCGAGCAAGCCCGCTCCCACAATTTTGATCTTCAGTGACCGCCACAATCCCTGCGGGAACAGGCTTGCCCGCGAAGAGGCCAGCACAAACAAAAACGCCCCGACCAAGGCCGGGGCGTTTCATGTGCAGCTAAAGACTTAGCGCGGGAATGCTGGCGGGTTTACACCGGCCATGTCTTCCATCACGCGAACCACCTGGCAGCTGTAACCGAACTCGTTGTCGTACCAAACGTACAGTACAACGCGGTTATCCTGGGTGATGGTCGCTTCAGCGTCCACAACGCCTGCGTGGCGCGAGCCAACGAAGTCGGTGGAAACCACTTCCTGGGAGCTCACGTAGTCGATCTGCTTGTGCAGGTCCGAGTGCATGGCCATCTGGCGCAGGTACTCGTTGATTTCTTCGCGAGTGGTGGCCTTTTCCAGGTTCAGGTTCAGGATGGCCATCGACACGTTCGGCGTAGGAACGCGAATCGCGTTGCCGGTCAGCTTGCCCTTGAGCACTGGCAGTGCCTTGGCGGCTGCAGTGGCGGCACCGGTCTCGGTGATGACCATGTTCAGCGGCGCGGCGCGGCCACGACGGCTGCCCTTGTGGAAGTTGTCGATCAGGTTCTGGTCGTTGGTGAACGAGTGAACGGTTTCGACGTGGCCGTTGACGATGCCGTACTTGTCGTTGACTGCCTTGAGCACCGGCACGATGGCGTTGGTGGTGCAGGAAGCCGCCGAGATGATCTTGTCGTCAGGGGTGATATCGCCATGGTTGATGCCGTGCACGATGTTCTTCAGCGCGCCCTTGCCAGGTGCGGTGAGGATCACGCGGGCAGCGCCCGGGCAGGCCAGGTGCTGGCCCAGGCCGTCGGCGTCACGCCATACACCGGTGTTGTCGACGATCAGAGCGTTTTCAATGCCGTACTGGGTGTAGTCGACTTCGGCCGGGCTCTTGGCGTAGATAACCTGGATCAGGTTGCCGTTGGCGGTGATGGTGTTGTTGGCTTCATCGATGGTGATGGTGCCATCGAACGGACCATGGACCGAGTCACGACGCAGCAGGCTGGCACGCTTGACCAGGTCGTTCTCGGCGCCCTTGCGGACAACGATGGCGCGCAGGCGCAGGCCGTCGCCACCACCGGTTTTCTCGATCAGGATGCGCGCCAGCAGACGGCCGATACGACCGAAGCCGTAGAGGACAACGTCGGTGCCTTTGCGGGCGGAAGCGTTCTGCTGGCCAACCACGTCGGCCAGTTCTTCACGGACGAACTGCTCGGCAGTACGGCCATTGCCTTCGGCCTTGAATTTGGCCGCCAGCTTGCCCAGGTCCACCGAAGCGGCGCCGAGCTTGAGTTCGCTCATCGCCTTGATCAGCGGGAATGTTTCGTGGACGGACAGCTCGCTTTCGTCGGACTGACGGTGACGAGCAAAGCGGTGAGCTTTGAGAATCGCAATGACTGAACGATTGATCAGGCTGCGGCCATAGATCGAGCTCACCACGTTGTTATTGCGGTAGAGCTGACCGATAAGCGGAATCATCGCTTCTGCGAGTGCTTCACGGTCGATCCATTCACCAAGACACTGGTCGGGCTTCTGAGTCACGGGAACCTTCCACATGTAGGGGCAGAAAAAAGGGGCTACATTATGCCGCCGAGTGACAGCGGTAGCAATGCGCGCCCGTCGTGCTTTACGTAACAAATCGTCGTTCAAAAAAATTACGCCTCGCGCCAGCCCAATAAAACCGGGGCTTGCAGCGCAGTCAATTTTTTGGAGGTCGCGCCACCTTATCCGTAACCCTCCGTAACACTCGTTGTGTTTGTCACTACATATTCAGTAATTCGCGGCAAAAAACCGCCGAATTTTGTCTTTACCACTACATTTCGCCAAACCAGCGCTTTAGACGCAGTCAGCAACTGACAGGCGGCATCGTAGACCGCTACAATTACCGACTTTGTCGCAACGCTTGGAGCTCAACCTTCCGTGCCCGTTCTGCGTCTACCGCTTCTCCCTGCCGTGGCAGGTAAACAGCACTGGGGCAACCTGCCCGGTGCCGCCCTGAGCCTGGCCATCGCCGAGGCTGCCAGCGCTGCCAAGCGCTTTACCCTGCTGCTGACTGCCGACAGCCAAAGTGCCGAACGGCTGGAACAGGAGTTGGGTTTCTTCGCCCCGGATTTGCCCGTACTGCACTTTCCCGACTGGGAAACCCTGCCTTACGACCTGTTCTCACCGCACCAGGACATCATTTCCCAGCGCATCGCCAGCCTGTACCGGCTGCCGGAACTGAGTCATGGCGTGCTGGTGGTGCCGATCACCACTGCCCTGCACCGCCTCGCGCCGACCAAATTCCTGCTCGGCAGCAGCCTGGTGCTGGATATCGGCCAGAAACTCGACGTCGAGCAAATGCGCACCCGGCTTGAAGCCACGGGTTATCGCTACGTCGATACGGTGTATGAACACGGTGAGTTCACGGTTCGCGGCTCGCTGATCGACCTGTTCCCGATGGGCAGCAAGCTGCCGTATCGCATCGATCTGTTCGACGACGAAATCGAGACCCTGCGCACCTTCGACCCGGAGAACCAGCGCTCGATCGACAAGGTCGATTCGGTCAAGTTGTTGCCGGCCAAGGAGTTCCCGCTGCAGAAGGAAGCGATCACGCGTTTCAAGGCGCGCTTCCGCGAGCGCTTTGACGTCGACTTCCGCCGCTGCCCGATCTTCCAGGACTTGAGCAGCGGGATTACCCCGGCCGGCATCGAGTACTACCTGCCGCTGTTCTTCGAAGAAACCTCGACCCTGTTCGATTACTTGCCCCAGGACACACAAGTGTTTTCCCTGCCGGGCATCGAACAGGCGGCGGAAAACTTCTGGAACGACGTGCGCAATCGCTATGAAGAACGCCGCGTCGATCCGTCCCGTCCTTTATTGCCGCCCGCCGAGTTGTTCCTGCCGGTGGAAGATTGCTTTGCGCGCCTGAAGAACTGGCCGCGTGTGGTGGCCAGTCAACAGGACGTGGAAAGCGGTAGCGGTCGCGAGCGATTCCCCGCTCGGGAGCTGCCGAACCTGGCCATCGAAGCCAAGGCCACGCAACCGCTGGCGGCGCTGGCCGAGTTCCTTGACCAGTTCCCCGGCCGCGTGCTGTTTACCGCCGAATCGGCAGGCCGCCGCGAAGTGCTGCTGGAGCTGCTGGAACGCTTGAAGCTGCGACCGAAAACCGTCGACAGCTGGCCGGACTTTGTCGCCGGCAAGGAGCGCCTGGCGATCACTATCGCCCCGCTCGATGAAGGCCTTCAGCTCGACGACCCGGCCCTGGCCCTGGTTGCCGAAAGCCCGTTGTTCGGCCAGCGCGTGATGCAGCGCCGGCGCCGGGAAAAACGTGCCGATGCCAACAACGATGCCGTCATCAAGAACCTCACCGAGTTGCGCGAAGGCGCGCCGGTGGTGCACATCGACCACGGCGTCGGCCGCTACCTGGGCCTGACGATCCTCGAGATCGACAGTCAGGCCGCTGAATTCCTGACACTGGAATACGCCGAGAACGCCAAGCTCTACGTGCCGGTGGCCAACCTGCACCTGATCGCCCGCTACACCGGCAGCGACGATGCCCTGGCCCCGCTGCACCGCCTTGGTTCCGAGACCTGGCAGAAAGCCAAGCGCAAGGCCGCCGAACAGGTGCGCGACGTGGCCGCCGAGTTGCTCGACATCTATGCCCGCCGTGCCGCCCGTGAAGGCTACGCCTTTGCCGATCCGAAAGCCGACTACGCCACCTTCAGCGCCGGTTTCCCGTTCGAAGAAACCCCGGACCAGCAAACCACCATCGAAGCGGTGCGCGAAGACATGCTCGCGCCGAAGCCGATGGACCGCCTGGTGTGCGGCGACGTTGGCTTCGGCAAGACCGAAGTGGCCATGCGCGCCGCGTTCATTGCCGTGCACGGCGGTCGCCAGGTGGCGATCCTGGTGCCGACCACCCTGCTCGCCCAGCAGCATTACAACAGCTTCCGCGACCGCTTCGCCGACTGGCCGGTGACCGTGGAAGTGATGAGCCGCTTCAAGTCCGCCAAGGAAGTGAATGCGGCGGTCGCTGATCTCGCAGAGGGCAAGATCGACATCGTCATCGGCACGCACAAGCTGCTGCAGGACGACGTGAAGATCAAAAACCTCGGACTGGTGATCATCGACGAAGAACACCGCTTCGGTGTGCGTCAGAAAGAACAGCTCAAGGCCCTGCGCAGCGAAGTCGACATCCTCACCCTGACCGCCACGCCGATTCCGCGCACACTGAACATGGCGGTGTCGGGCATGCGTGATCTGTCGATCATCGCCACCCCGCCGGCCCGTCGCCTGTCGGTACGCACCTTCGTCATGGAGCAGAACAAGAGCACGGTCAAAGAGGCCCTGCTGCGTGAGCTGCTGCGTGGCGGCCAGGTCTATTACCTGCACAACGATGTGAAGACCATCGAGAAATGCGCCGCCGACCTCGCCGAGCTGGTGCCGGAAGCACGGATCGGCATCGGTCACGGGCAGATGCGCGAACGCGATCTCGAACAGGTGATGAGCGACTTCTACCACAAGCGCTTCAACGTGCTGATCGCCTCGACCATCATCGAGACCGGTATCGACGTGCCGAGCGCCAACACCATCATCATCGAGCGCGCCGACAAGTTCGGCCTGGCGCAGTTGCACCAGTTGCGCGGCCGGGTCGGACGCAGCCACCACCAGGCCTACGCCTACCTGCTGACGCCACCACGCCAGCAAATCACCCCGGACGCGGAAAAGCGCCTGGAAGCGATCGCCAATACCCAGGACCTCGGCGCGGGCTTCGTACTCGCGACCAACGACCTGGAAATCCGTGGCGCCGGTGAACTGCTTGGCGATGGCCAGAGCGGGCAGATCCAGGCGGTCGGCTTCACGCTGTACATGGAGATGCTCGAGCGCGCGGTGAAGTCGATCCGCAAGGGCGAGCAACCGAACCTCGATCAACCGCTCGGCGGCGGACCGGAAGTCAACTTGCGCGTACCGGCGTTGATTCCCGAGGACTATCTGCCGGATGTCCACGCCCGCCTGATTCTCTACAAGCGCATTGCCTCGGCCACCGATGAGGACGGCCTCAAGGATTTGCAGGTGGAGATGATCGATCGTTTCGGCCTGTTACCGGAACCGACCAAGAACCTGATCCGCATCACTGCGTTGAAATTGCAGGCCGAGCAACTGGGCATCAAGAAGGTCGATGGCGGCCCGCAAGGCGGTCGCATCGAGTTCGCCGCACAGACGCCGGTCGACCCGCTGACCCTGATCAAGCTGATCCAGAGCCAGCCAAAACGCTACAAATTCGAAGGCGCCACGATGTTCAAGTTCATGGTTCCGATGGAGCGCCCGGAAGAGCGCTTTAATACTGTAGAGGCGCTGTTCGAGCGCCTCGTTCCGAAAACTGCTTGAAGGACGCCGCATGCGCCTGTTTCGCTCCCTGACCTTGCTGACCCTGCTCATTCCAGCGCTGGTCGCACCCACGGCATTTGCCGATGACCTGTATCAGGTCGAAATGATTCTGGTCCGTCAAAATGCGGTGCCGGCGATTGTCAGCCGCGCCGCGCCGGAAGACTGGGCTGCCGGCGCCCAACCCGTCAGCCCCGATAGCCTGCGTACGCCAAGCCTGAATGGCGAAGTGGAAAAACTCACCGCCAGCGCCGACTATACGGTGTTGCTGCACAAGGCCTGGCAACAGCCCCTCGGTGAAGCCGCCAGCAAAGTGGCGGTCAGCGATGGCAAGGAACAATATGGTCAGTTCCCGATCGAGGGCACGCTGAACATGAAACTGGGACGCTTTACCGACGTTGACGCCGATTTCTGGGTCAATCAGATCGATGCCAATGGCATGGTGACCGCCAGCGAGCGCCTGAAACAGGAAAGCCACACCAAGAACGGCCAGTTGAACTTCCTCGACAACGGCCACCTCGGCCTGTTGATCAAGATCACTTCACTGACCGCCCCCGCCCCCCGAGCAGCTCCCGAAGAAATTCCGGACTGATTCCCCATGTCCGCGACCCTGAGCAAACCCCTGGCACCGTCCTGGGTCAGCCGATTCAAGGAACAGAGCCTGGAGCGTGGCCGCCGCTACGCATTGGAGAATCGTGTCAGGATCGTCGAGGCCGGCGATGCCACGATCATCGCCGCTTGCGAAGGCTCTGGCGGTAACGTTTACCGTCAGACCATTCGCCTGCGCGAGTCAGCCAAGGGCACGCTGCTGATGGTCGACGCCACATGCTCCTGCCCCGTCCACAGCAACTGCAAACATTGCGCAGCGGTGCTCCTGCAAGTGCAGGAAACCCTCGACTACCCTGCTGCCGCCAAAGACGCCGAACTCCTGGAAAAACTCCAGGCCGTCCTGGAAAACCGCAGCCCGAAAGCTCCGCCGCAAGTGCTGGTGGACAATGTGCAACCGGTACCGCGCCTGTGGCTGGCCAGCATCGAGTTCAGCGCATTCGAGCCGCGCAACGGTCGAATGCAGCGCTACATCCAGCATCGGGCGGCGCTGTCCTTCAGTTACCTGGACGAATACGTTAGCGGGCAGAAAAATTCCGACATCCTGATTCGCCAGGAAACCCAGACACTGCGGATAAAACGCCACCCTGAGGTGGAACAGTCCTACCGGGAACAGTTGCGAATCCTCGGTTTCAAAATCGCCACCCGGCAAAGCAAGGCCCTGCCGGAAAGTGCCGGCGAGCTGTTCGAAATGGTCAATGACAGCGCCTGGCTGACCTTTACCCTCAATGAACTGCCGAAGTTGCGCACCCAGGGTTGGGAATTGCAGATCGACGAGGAATTCGGTTTCGACCTGACGGCGGTCGACGACTGGTACGCCACGGTCGAACAGACTCCAGAGCGCGACTGGTTCGATCTGGAACTGGGGATTATCGTCAACGGCGAACGCCTGAGCCTGTTGCCGATCCTGCTCAACCTGATGCGCTCGCACACCGAAATCCTCAACCCGGAACGCCTCGCCCGACGCCGCGACGACGAGTTGATCCTGGTCAACATCCCCAATCGCCCGAACTCCGAGTACGGCCCGCTGCAAGTCGCCCTGCCCTTCGGCCGCTTGAAGCCGGTGCTGGCCACCCTCGGCGAGTTCTACCTGCAGGAACCCGGCGACACCACGCTGCGCCTGAGCAAGGCCGATGCCACGCGCCTGAACCCACTGGAAGACATGCCACTGCTCTGGGAGGGCGGCGAACAGATCCGCACCTTTGCCCAGCGCCTGCGCGACATCAAGGACCACACGGCCACCGCCCCGGAAGGCCTGAATGCGACGCTGCGGCCATATCAGCTCGAAGGCCTGAGCTGGATGCAATCGCTGCGGCAGCTGGAAGTGGGTGGAATTCTCGCGGACGACATGGGCCTGGGCAAAACCCTGCAGACACTGGCCCACGTACTCAGCGAGAAAAACGCCGGCCGCCTCGATCGGCCGTGCATGGTCGTGATGCCGACCAGCCTGATCCCCAACTGGCTCGACGAAGCGGCGCACTTTACGCCGCAGCTCAAGGTGCTGGCGCTATACGGTGCCGGCCGCAAAAAGCACTTCGACAAGCTGGCTGACTACGATCTGATCCTGACCACCTATGCCCTGCTGCCCAAGGATGTCGAACGCCTGGCGGCGCAGCCCTTGCACATACTGGTGCTGGATGAAGCGCAATACATCAAGAACCCGACCAGCAAGGCCGCCCAGGCTGCCCGCGAACTGAATGCCCGGCAGCGCCTGTGCCTGAGCGGCACGCCGCTGGAAAACCACCTCGGTGAGCTGTGGTCGCTGTTTCACTTCCTCCTGCCCGGCTGGCTCGGCGACGTCAAAAGCTTCAATCGCGATTACCGCGTGCCGATTGAAAAACGCACCAGCGAGGTCAGGCTCCAGCACCTCAACGGCCGGATCAAACCGTTCCTGCTGCGCCGCACCAAGGAACAGGTGGCCACCGAGTTGCCACCGAAAACCGAAATCATCCACTGGGTCGAGCTCAACGAGGCCCAGCGCGACGTGTACGAAACCATGCGCCTGGCCATGGACAAGAAGGTCCGCGACGAGATCACCCGCAAAGGCGTGGCCCGCAGCCAGATCATCATTCTCGAAGCGCTGCTCAAGCTGCGCCAGGTGTGCTGCGACTTGCGCCTGGTCAACGAGGCAACCCTGCCCAGCCGTGGCAGCACATCAGGCAAGCTCGACAGCCTGATGGAAATGCTCGAAGAGCTGTTTGAAGAAGGTCGGCGGATCCTGCTGTTCTCGCAGTTCACCTCAATGCTGTCGTTGATCGAAGACGAACTGAACAAACGCGGCGTGGCCTACGCCCTACTGACCGGCCAGACCCGCGACCGCCGCACGCCAGTGAAGGAATTCCAGAGCGGCAAGCGTCAGATATTTCTGATCAGCCTGAAGGCCGGCGGCGTTGGCCTGAACCTGACCGAAGCGGACACGGTGATTCACTACGACCCATGGTGGAACCCGGCGACGGAAAACCAGGCGACCGACCGGGCGTATCGCATCGGCCAGGAGAAGCCGGTGTTCGTTTACAAGTTGATTGCGCGCGGCACTGTGGAAGAAAAGATTCAGCACCTGCAAAAGGAAAAATCCGACCTCGCGGCCGGCGTGCTGGATGGGCGCAAGGCCGGGGACTGGAAACTGCAAAGCGATGATATCGAGGCACTGTTTGCGCCGCTGCCGGAGAACCTGGAGAAGCGCTGAAATCTTCGGCGCCTGAACCGGCCCCTTCGCGAGCAAGCCCGCTCCCACATTTGATTTGTGTTTAACCTCAACAGTGGGGGCAACACAAAACACTGTGGGAGCGGGCTTGCTCGCGAAGGGAGCGACTCGGTGCCTGGGCTAACTCAGCCCTTGAGCACCCGCGCCAACGTCGATTTCACCTTGCCCATGCCGTCATGCAACGCCTGCTCGATCTCGGCCATGGTGATCACTGCCGTCGACTTGCCCGCTGCCGGGTTCACCACCAGCGCCAGACAGGCGTAATCCAGCTCCAGCTCGCGGGCCAATGCCGCTTCCGGCATGCCGGTCATGCCAACGATGTCGCAGCCGTCGCGCTCCAGCCGGGCGATTTCCGCAACCGTCTCCAGACGCGGCCCTTGAGTGCAGGCATACACGCCATGACTGCTGTAGCCCACGCCTTCAGCCGCCAATGCCGCAATCAACTGCTGGCGCAGCGGCTCGCTGTAGGGGTAGCTGAAGTCGATATGGGTGACGTGTTCCAGGTCATCGGCAAAGTAGGTGTGCTCACGACCACTGGTGTAGTCGATCAACTGATGCGGCACGCAGAAATGGCCGGTGCCCATGGCCGCATGGATGCCGCCCACGGCGTTGACCGCCAGGATGGCTTCAGCACCTGCCTGCTTCAGCGCCCAGAGGTTGGCGCGGTAGTTGACCTGATGCGGCGGAAAACGATGCGGATGGCCGTGACGTGCGAGGAACAGCACTTCCTTGCCGGCATACTCGCCGATCTGCACTTCGGCCGAAGGTGCGCCATACGGCGTGTCCACTGCCAGTGACTGGCGAATGCTCAGGCCTTCGAGTTGAGTCAGGCCAGTGCCACCGATAATCGCGTAAACCGTCATAACGAACAGTCCTTAATCAATCAATTGAGCTTCTTTGAGCGCACCGACAGCGGCCAGCCAGCGTGGGTCCTGACGGTATTCGGTGCCGGCGGACGACTGGCCGCGCATCCGCGCGATACGCTCGGATGGCTTGACCTTCAGACGCTGGGCAGCGCTCAGGGCCAGTTCGGCGGCCGCACGGTCGTTGCACACCAGGCCCATGTCGCAACCGGCAGTCAGTGCAGCTTCAATTCGGCTGGCAGCATCGCCGACCACGTGAGCGCCCGCCATGGACAGGTCGTCACTGAAAATCACGCCATCGAACTGCAACTCGCCGCGCAGGATGTCCTGCAACCAGCGGCGGGAGAAACCGGCCGGCTGGGAATCGACCTGTGGATAAATAACGTGGGCCGGCATGACCGCAGCCAGCTGCTTGCTCAACTTGGCAAATGGCACCAGGTCGTTGGCGCGGATCTCGTCGAGGCTGCGCTCATCATTCGGGATCGCGACGTGGGAATCCGCTTCAGCCCAGCCGTGACCAGGAAAATGCTTGCCGGTGGCCGCCATGCCTGCGCTGTTCATGCCGCGGATGAATGCACCCGCGAGCAAGGCAGCACGCTCGGGATCGCCCTCGAACGAACGGGTGCCGACAACGGCGCTGCGCTGGTAATCGAGGTCGAGCACCGGGGCAAAGCTCAGGTCCAGGCCAACGGCCAGCACTTCGGTGGCCATGATCCAGCCGCACTGCTCGGCCAGGTATTCAGCGTTCGGGTTGTCGGCAATGGCGCGCATGGCGGGCAAGCGCACGAAACCCTGGCGCAGGCGTTGCACGCGGCCGCCCTCCTGGTCCACAGCCAGCAACAAATCGGGACGGATGGCGCGAATGGCCGCACTCAGCTCGCGCACCTGCCGTGGATGCTCGATATTGCGAGCAAAGATGATCAGGCCACCCACTTCGGGTTGGCGCAACAATTGTCGATCCTCAGCCGTCAGCCAGGTACCGGCGACATCCACCATCAACGAGCCTTGCAAGCCAGCAGTCATAAGAATTCCTTGATAACAGAAAACCCGGCCCACACGAATTCGCCGCCAAGGGCATGGCCCGGCAGATTGGCGAGTTCAATGGGGAACGGGTTCAGAACGAGAGTCGGCATGGGCGGCTAGCTTAACGGATGTCAGCTGCCGCGCCCACCCGTGAGCGGTCAAACCTTGGCGGCAACCGGTGTCGATTTGCTACGCGGACGCAACTGGGCCGTGGCCATCGCTGGGTCAGTCACACCGGATTCGGCACGCATGCCAGCAGCCAGGAATGGCACCATCAGACGCATGACCTGCTCGATCGAGGTGTTCACGCCGAAGTCGGTTTCAGCAATCGCGCGCAAGGCCTTGATACCGGACATGCTGAACGCCGCAGCACCGAGCATGAAGTGCACGCGCCAGAACAGCTCGATGGGCGGAATGCGCGGCGCCGCTTCGTTGACCAGCATCATGTAGCGGCGGAACACCTTGCCGTACATGTCTTCCAGATAACGACGCAAATGCCCCTGGCTCTGACTGAACGCCAGCCCCAGCAAACGCATGAAGATAGACAGGTCGTTGCCACTGCGCGGCTGCACCACCAGGGCCTGCTCGACGAGGATTTCCAGCAACTCTTCGAGTGTCGGCCTGACTTCAGGCTTGGCCTGGCGCCGCTCCAGCTCTTTATCGAGACTGAGGCAGAACGGTCCGAGGAACCGCGAGAAAACCGCCTGGATCAACGCCTTCTTCGAACCGAAGTGATAGTTCACCGCCGCCAGATTGACACCCGCCTTGCTGGTGATCAGGCGCAACGAGGTTTCGGCGAAACCTTTTTCCGCGAACAACTGCTCGGCTGCATCAAGAATGCGTTCAACGGTTTCCGACTGGGCCATGGCTACTCCGCCTGACAAACACTTGTTTGAAACATACGTTTCAGCCTGTGCCTTGTCAAGTCTGGCAGTTCGTTTCGGGAATGGTCGGTCAGACATTTAACCACACAACGGCGAAGCTTCAATCCACTGACTGATCGACCGTCCGGCGGCCACTGAAAAATGGAGCATTGCCAAGACCGCTCCACTGTATATAATCCCAGTCACTGTATAAAAAAACAGAGCGATCAATATGCTAAAGCTGACGCCACGCCAAGCCGAGATTCTGGCCTTCATCAAACGCTGCCTGGAAGACAACGGCTACCCGCCGACCCGTGCGGAAATCGCTCAGGAACTGGGTTTCAAGTCGCCCAACGCGGCGGAAGAACACCTCAAGGCCCTGGCCCGCAAGGGTGCAATCGAGATGACGCCTGGCGCCTCCCGCGGCATTCGCATCCCCGGCTTCGAAGCCAAGGCCGACGACTCCACCCTGCCGATCATTGGCCGGGTCGCAGCCGGCGCGCCGATTCTTGCGCAGCAACACATCGAAGAGTCCTGCAACATCAACCCTGCCTTCTTCCATCCGCGCGCCGACTACCTGCTGCGCGTCCACGGGATGAGCATGAAGGATGTCGGCATTTTCGACGGCGACCTGCTGGCGGTCCACACCACCCGCGAAGCCCGTAACGGCCAGATCGTGGTGGCGCGAATCGGCGACGAAGTGACCGTCAAGCGTTTCAAGCGTGACGGCAGCAAAGTCTGGCTGATCGCCGAGAACCCCGAGTTCGCCCCTATCGAAGTGAACCTTCAAGACCAGGAACTGGTGATCGAAGGCTTGAGTGTCGGCGTTATTCGCCGCTAAAGGAGGCACCATGCAGTTCCCACAGACATCACCACAGCAAACCCAACTGCCGTTGTTCGAAGCGTTCATGGCTCAGCCATTGGCGCCGATTCTGAAAGACGTAGTCGAGTCCCCCTGGAGCGCCGAACCCGACGTTTTCAGCGAGCTGTCACTGCGTGGTGCAGCCGGGAACTGCCTGAGCCTCCTGGCACCGATCCTCAGGGAATTGAGCCAGGACCAGGACGCACGCTGGCTGACACTGATCGCGCCGCCCGCCAGCCTGACCCAAGCCTGGTTGCGAGATGCCGGCCTCAACCGTGAACGCATTCTGCTGCTGCAACCAAGAGGCACCCAGAGCGCACAGCAACTGACCTGCGAAGCCTTGCGACTGGGTCGCAGCCACACGGTGGTCAGCTGGATCAACCCGCTGAGCAGCCAATCGCGGCAACAACTGATCAGCGCCGCCCGGACCGGGGACGCTCAGAGCTTGAATATTCGTTTGGGCTAACTGACAGACAGGGCGCGAGCTTCATCCCGCGAGGCTTCTCCAAGGGCAGAGAAGCCGATGTGTAGCGATACCAGGAAGCGACGAACGGGGCTCAATGAAGAACCCGTGTCCCCTCATCCTTGTCGAATTCGCCTTCAACCAGGCGACCCGCCATCTGAACACCGACGCTCAACATCGCCTTGGCGACTTCCACGTGCTGCCCTTGCAGGAACGCTTTGGCGTCCTCGGAGAAATTCAAAGTAACCAGAGAACCCTCGTCCTCGGCCCTGCGCAGCTCGATTCGGCCGTCTGGTAACTCGACAATTTCTAGAAAGGACGTTGGCATAAAGGACTGTTCTCCACGAAAGGCAGGGATTATATAGGCATCGTTCGGGCTTCGCTTGGGATCTTGACCAGATGTCATCACCCAACTGCTTGTGTCAGCACTCGTTCAACCCTTCACGAAACCGGATCGCCAATCCTTTCAGGTTCTGACGCCAACTCTCCAGTTCCTCCCGGCTCAACTCCTCCGGCGCGTCCTCTTCATCCAGATTGACAGCCTGAATCAGTGGCCGGGTCACGTCCCCTTTCGGCTTGTGCGGCGCGCGTGGCGGCTGAAACAGCGCAGCATGGGCGGCCAGCAGCTTGGCCAACCAGGTTTCCGGGTTATTGGCCAGTTCGACCAGCTCAGCCATTTCCGGAATGGCGATGGTTTCCAGCACTTCGCGCGTCAGCAACAGCTCTGCACGAGGCGCATTGGCCTGCGGCAGGCGATAGAAGCCGGCGATTTCATGGCATAGGCCCAACAATGCACCGTACAGGTGAAACAGTGCGGATTCGCGTCCGGCCTGGATCAGCGCCAGCGAATTCATCGCCCGACCCTCTTCCGTGCGAGCCAGTGCTTCCAGTGACAGGCCGGCGAAATAGATCTTCTGATTGGTACGGGTATAGAGTTCGTGGGCCATGACGGCAGCCTCCACAACGAATAAGGGCTTCATGCAGGTCATGTAGGAGCGAGCTTGCTCGCGATGGTCGTCAACGATGACGCGGGCCTTCAGAATACCCACGTTGCTCTCACGTCCTTCGCGAGCAAGCTCGCTCCTACAGGGGTCTTGCTATCTTACGCCTTCGCAGCTGGACGCTTGTCTTCGACTTTCCACTTACCGCCGTCGTAGAACGCTTTCCAGCCAGTCGGCTTACCGTCGACCTCGGTCTGCACGTACTGCTCCTTGGTCTTGCGGCTGTAACGGATCACGGCTGGCAGACCATCCGGATCTTTCTTCGGCGCTTCGCAGAGGAAGTGATACTTCGGATCGATCTCATCCTTGTGCGGGATGATTTCCAGCACCAGCGGAGCACGGGTCTCGCGGTTTTTCGGGAACTGGCTGGCCGCCAGGAACAGGCCGGATGCACCATCGCGCAGGATGTAGGTGTCGTTGACCTTTTCGCACTTCAGCTCAGGCATCTTCACCGGATCCATCTTCGGCGGTGCCGCGTCACCGCTTTTCAGCAGTTTACGAGTGTTCTTGCACGTCGCGTTGGTGCAGCCGAAGAACTTGCCGAAGCGACCAGTCTTGAGTTGCATCTCGCTGCCACACTTGTCGCATTCCAGGCTCGGACCTTCATAGCCCTTGATGCGATAAGTGCCCTCTTCGATTTCGTAGCCATCGCAATCGGGGTTGTTACCGCAGATGTGCAGTTTGCGCTTCTCATCGAGCAGGTAGGCATCCATCGCCGTGCTGCAGATCGGGCAGCGATGCTTGCCACGCAGTACCAGCGATTCCGATTCACCCTCGTCGTCCGCAGCGATTTCATCGCCCGGCACCAGGTTGACGGTGGCCTTGCAGCGCTCTTTCGGCGGCAGGCTGTAGCCCGAGCAACCGAGGAACACGCCGGTCGAGGCAGTACGGATCTGCATCGGACGGCCGCAGGTGATGCACGGGATGTCGGTCATCACCGGCTGGTTGGCACGCATGCCGTTTTCCGGGCTTTCGGCTACTTCGAGTTTCTTCTTGAAGTCGCCGTAGAACTCGTCGAGCACGTTTTTCCAGTCGCGCTCGCCCTGGGCCACGTCATCGAGATGCTCTTCCATACCGGCGGTGAAGCCGTAGTCCATCAGGTTGGAGAAGCTTTCGGCCAGACGCTCGGTGACGATGTCGCCCATCTTTTCCGAATAGAAACGACGGTTGTGCAGCGCCACGTAGCCGCGGTCCTGGATGGTCGAAATGATCGCCGCGTAGGTCGAAGGACGACCGATGCCGCGTTTTTCCATTTCCTTTACCAGGCTGGCTTCCGAGTAACGCGCCGGCGGCTTGGTGAAGTGCTGGGTCGGATCAAGCTTGATCAGCTTCATCGCGTCGCCCTGGGCCATGTCCGGTAGCACATCGTCGTCGCCTGGCTTGGCGATTTGCGGCATGACCCGGGTGTAACCGTCGAACTTCAGGATGCGGCCCTTGGCACGCAGCTCGAAGTCGCCAGCGCCCACGGTGACGGTAGTCGACAGGTATTGCGCCGGCAGCATCTGGCAAGCGAGGAACTGGCGCCAGATGAGCTCGTAGAGGCGCTCAGCGTCACGCTCCATGCCCGACAGCTTGCTTGGCTCGGTATTGGCGTCGGACGGACGAATCGCTTCGTGAGCCTCTTGTGCGCCTTCCTTGCTGCTGTAGACGTTCGGGGTTTCCGGCAGGTACTTCTTGCCGAATTCGCCTTCAATATAAGTACGCGCCATCGCCACGGCATCAACCGAGAGGTTGGTCGAGTCGGTACGCATGTAGGTGATGTAACCGGCTTCGTACAAACGCTGGGCCATCATCATGGTCTTCTTCACGCCGAAGCCCAGGCGGTTGCTCGCGGCCTGCTGCAGGGTGGAAGTGATGAACGGCGCCGACGGCTTGCTGCTGGTCGGTTTGTCTTCGCGCTTGACGATGCTGTAGCTGGAAGCCTTGAGCTTCTCCAGCGCGGCCATGGCCTGGGTTTCGTTGAGCGGCTTGAAGGCTTCGCCCTTTTCACGAGCCACGTCGAAACGCACGGTCGCGCCTTTGGCGGTACCGAGGTCGGCGTGCACTTCCCAGTACTCTTCCGGGATGAACGCGCGGATTTCACGCTCGCGCTCGACCACCAGCTTCACGGCAACTGACTGCACGCGACCGGCGGACAAACCGCGAGCGATCTTGGCCCACAACAGCGGCGAAACCATGTAGCCCACGACGCGGTCGAGGAAGCGACGCGCCTGCTGGGCGTTGACGCGATCGATATCGAGCTCGCCTGGTTTCGAGAAGGCTTCCTGAATCGCCTTCTTGGTGATTTCGTTGAACACCACGCGCTTGTAGCGGGTGTCGTCACCACCGATGGCTTCGCGCAGGTGCCAGGCAATGGCTTCCCCCTCGCGGTCCAAGTCGGTTGCGAGATAGATGGTGTCAGCATCCTTGGCGAGCCGGCGCAGCTCTTCGATGACTTTTTCCTTGCCCGGGAGGATCTCGTACTTGGCTTTCCAACCATGATCCGGATCGACACCCATGCGCGCGACCAGCTGCTTGCGCGCTTTTTCTTTCGGCGACAGTGCCGGCACTTCACCCGCAGCAGCCTTGCCGCGCTTGGCGGCTGGCTCTTTGCTGGCGCTAGCCGAACCGCTGGTGGGCAGGTCTCGGATATGGCCGATACTCGACTTCACCACGTATTCGTTGCCCAAATACTTGTTGATGGTCTTGGCCTTAGCCGGGGATTCCACAATGACCAGCGATTTGCCCATGGATCAGAAAATTCCTGAATTCGAGAAGTGAAAGGCGATTGGCGCCTGACGCGGCACCGCTATATATAGTGGCAACAAGGTGAGGTCAAGCGCAGGGTTTTGCGCGAACTCAGCTTATGGCTTGGTAAAAAGGCTTTCTTCGGCCTGCACCAAAGCAAAGCGTGGCACCTGTTCGCCGTCAACTTCGACGGACTCCAGGAACATGCTCAAGGGACGCACCCAAAAGCCGTAATCGCCATACAGGGCTTGATAGAAGACCACTTCTTCTTCGGTTTCCGAATGCCGCGCAACACTGAATACGCGGTACTGCGGACCTTTGTAATGTTGGTAGAGCCCAGGTTGTATCGGCATGCTTTGGCCCTCACTCAAATTCTTTCAAAATAAAAACAAAAATAAATCCGGAAAAACAAAAACCGGGGCACTTGGCCCCGGCTTCCATCAACGAGACGCTTAAACGCGTTCGAAGACGGTGGAGATGCCCTGGCCGAGACCAATGCACATGGTGGCCACCCCGAAGGTGCCGCCATTTTGCTTCATCACATTGAGCAAAGTGCCGGAGATACGCGCACCGGAGCAACCGAACGGGTGGCCCAGGGCGATCGCGCCGCCGTGCAGGTTAACCTTCTCGTTCATCTTGTCGAGCACTTTCAAATCTTTCAGCACTGGCAGGGCCTGTGCGGCGAAAGCTTCGTTGAGCTCGAAGAAGTCGATGTCGGAGATGCCAAGACCCGCGCGCTTCAGTGCTTTTTGTGTGGCCGGTACTGGACCATAGCCCATGATTGCCGGATCCACACCTGCCACTGCCATCGAACGAATCACCGCCATAGGCTGGATACCCAGGTCCTGTGCACGCTGCGCCGACATCACGATCATGCACGAAGCACCATCGGTGATCTGCGACGAGGTACCGGCTGTCACGGTGCCGCCCTTCGGATTGAACGCTGGCTTGAGAGCCGCCAGGCTTTCCAGGGTGGTTTCCGGACGAATGGTTTCGTCGTAGTCGAAGGTTTTCAGGAAACCGTTCTCGTCGTAGCCCTGCATCGGGATGATTTCGTCCTTGAACTTACCTTCCACGGTCGCCTTGTGGGCGAGTTGGTGGGAGCGCACGCCGAAAGCGTCCTGTTGCTCGCGAGTGATGCCGTGCATCTTGCCCAGCATTTCCGCGGTCAGGCCCATCATGCCCGAGGCTTTCGCCGCGTACAGCGACATGTGCGGGTTCGGATCGACACCGTGCATCATGCTCACGTGACCCATATGCTCGACGCCACCAACCACGAATACGTCACCGTTGCCGGTCATGATCGCTTGCGCGGCAGTGTGCAGCGCGCTCATCGACGAGCCACACAGGCGGCTGACGGTCTGGCCGGCCGACGTGTGCGGGATCTGGGTCATCAGCGACGCCATGCGCGCGATGTTCCAGCCCTGCTCCAGGGTCTGGTTGACGCAGCCCCAGATCACGTCTTCGACTTCGCTCGGGTCGACCTTGACGTTACGTTCCAGCAGTTTGCTGATCAGGTGCGCCGACATGTCTTCGGCGCGGGTGTTGCGGTGCATGCCGCCCTTGGAGCGGCCCATCGGAGTACGACCGAAGTCGACAATCACGACGTCTCTAGGATTCAAGCTCATAAGTTCACTCTCACTCTAGTTGGGGGCGCTTAACCGAAGAAGCTCTGGCCGTTCTTGGCCATTTCGCGCAGCTTCGCGGTCGGGTGGTACAGCGCGCCCAAATCAGCGTACTGGTCAGCCAGGGCAACGAACTCTGCCACACCGATCGAGTCGATGTAACGCAGCGCACCGCCACGGAATGGAGGGAAACCAATACCGTAGACCAGACCCATGTCGGCTTCGGCAGCGGTTTCGACAATGCCGTCTTCCAGGCAACGCACGGTTTCCAGGCACAGCGGGATCATCATCCAGTTGATGATGTCTTCGTCGGTGACTTCGCGCTGCTCGTAAACGATCGGCTTGAGCACTTCGAGCACCGAAGGATCGGCCACTTTCTTCTGCTTGCCTTTCTTGTCGGTTTCGTAGGCATAGAAGCCCTTGCCGTTCTTCTGGCCCAGGCGCTTGGCTTCGTAGAGCACGTCGACGGCCGAGCGACGGTCGTCCTTCATGCGGTCCGGGAAGCCTTCAGCCATCACGTCACGACCGTGGTGGCCGGTGTCGATGCCGACCACGTCCATCAGGTACGCCGGCCCCATTGGCCAGCCGAATTTTTCCATGATCTTGTCGATGCGGACGAAGTCCACACCGGCGCTGACCAGCTTGGCGAAACCGCCAAAGTACGGGAACAGCACGCGGTTGACCAGGAAGCCTGGGCAGTCGTTGACGACGATCGGGTTCTTGCCCATTTTCTTGGCGTAGGCAACGGTGGTGGCAACAGCCAGCTCGCTGGACTTCTCGCCACGGATCACTTCCACCAGCGGCATCATGTGCACCGGGTTGAAGAAGTGCATGCCGACGAAGTTTTCCGGACGCTTGAGGGCCTTGGCCAGCAAGGTGATGGAAATGGTCGAGGTATTGGACGCCAGGATGGTGTCCTCCTTGACCTTATCTTCCACTTCAGCCAGTACCGCTTGCTTGACCTTCGGGTTCTCGACGACCGCTTCCACCACCAGGTCCACGTGACCGAAGTCACCGTACGACAGGGTAGGACGAATGCCGTTGAGCACTTCAGCCATCTTCGCGGCGGTCATGCGACCTTTATCAACGCGGCCAACCAGCAGTTTGGCGGCTTCGGCCAGACCCTGCTCGATACCGTGCTCGTTGATGTCCTTCATCAGGATCGGCGTGCCTTTGGAAGCCGACTGATAGGCGATACCGCCACCCATGATGCCGGCGCCCAGTACGGCGGCCTGCTTCACGTCCTTGGCGATTTCGTCGTAGGCCTTGGCCTTTTTCTTCAGCTCCTGATCGTTCAGGAACAGACCGATCAAGCTCTGCGCGGCAGAGGTCTTGGCCAGCTTGACGAAACCGGCGGCTTCGATTTCCAGCGCCTTGTCGCGACCGAAGTTCGCAGCTTTCTGGATGGTCTTGATCGCTTCAACCGGCGCCGGGTAGTTCGGGCCGGCCTGGCCAGCCACGAAACCCTTGGCGGTTTCGAACGACATCATTTGTTCGATGGCGTTGAGCTTGAGTTTTTCCAGCTTCGGCTGACGCTTGGCCTTGTAGTCAAATTCGCCGCTGATGGCGCCCTTGATCAGGCTCAGTGCAGCTTCGGCCAGTTTGTCCGGGGCAACCACGGCGTCGACGGCACCGACTTTCAGCGCGTCTTCAGCACGGTTTTCCTTACCGGCGGCGATCCACTCGATGGCGTTGTCGGCCCCGATCAGGCGCGGCAGGCGTACGGTGCCGCCGAAACCTGGGTAGATGCCCAGCTTGACTTCTGGCAGGCCGATTTTGGCAGTGGCCGACATGACTCGGAAGTCTGCGGCCAGGCACATTTCGAAACCACCACCCAGTGCGATGCCGTTGATCGCAGCTACAGTCGGGACGTTGAGGTCTTCGAAATCGCTGAAAATCTTGTTGGCTTCGAGGTTGCCAGCAACAAGTTCTGCATCCGGCAGCTTGAAGTTGTCGACAAATTCGGTGATGTCGGCGCCGACGATGAACACGTCCTTGCCACTGCTGACGATCACGCCCTTGATCGAAGCATCTGCCTTGATGGTGTCTACGGCCTGACGCAGTTCGTTCAGGGTTAGACGGTTGAACTTGTTGACGGACTCACCCTTGAGGTCGAACTTCAGTTCGACGATGCCACTTTCAAGAGCCTTAACCGTGATGGCTTTACCTTCGTAAATCATCAACTGATCTCCACGATATGGAAGCTGAACAGTACACGTCGGACGCAGGCGAATGGCATGGCAGGGACGTTAATCGTCGATGCTACGCCTATCCACCCGGCACACCCGCCAACGCGATAGTCGGGATTCTGTAGGAGCGGTCTGAAATACAAACGCTCAATTCATACGCCCGTTTGATTTGGGTACGTCACCTTCACGGAATTTCCGACAATTGTCAATCGCCTGAAACACGGGTTGAAACGCGACTTTCCGGTCATATCCGTACTGCGAAGACCTTAAACACGCCGAAGCATGCGAGGTCATTCATAGAATCAATTATTAGAAATGTCGCCCTAAATCGCTGCAGCCCGTGTTTAACGAGCTACGCTGGCGGAACCAAGGGGAAAATTGCGAACGCTTTTGGCGAATGCCCAGCGTAAGATCAGCCCACACCGTTTTACCGGCCTGCCTGGCCATCCCGCCCGATGATCTTGTCGGGCTTTTTATTGCCTGCATGAAAACCTGTAGGAGTGAGCTTGCTCGCGATGAACCTGAGGACGCCGCGGAGTGTCAGGTTGCCAGCGTCATCGTTGACGACCATCGCGAGCAAGCTCGCTCCTACAGGGGATCGGGTTCAGGCCAGCGCCTTGAGGGTGACATCGATGTGTTGCAAAACCTCGGCCTCGCCCTTCTCGCCCCAATACAAGGCGATCATTTGCTTGTCGGCCTCAACCTTGTAGACATTGTCCGGCAATTTTTCGAAATGATTGAGCAGCACCTGATCTTCACAGATTTCCTGCCACTGGTTCACCCAGATACCCGGTGATTTTTGCCAGTAACTCCAGCACGCCGGCTGATTGCCACGTCGCGGGCGATGGTACTGGGCGCAGGGACTCGGCGGCTCCTGGCTCAGCCAGTGCGGCCATTCCTGGGGCGCCAGTTGCATGGCCAGGCCGATGCGTCGGGCCTCCATCCGCAAGGCTATGCGCCCGCTCTGAACTCGCGACGGGCGCAACCATGCCAGCGGGCTGAGTACCACCAACAGGATTGACACCACTATCCAGACCGTCATATCTGTACTCCCGATTCTTGATGAGCCCATTGTGTCACTTTGGAACCAATGCGCTTGAAACCAGCCATACTTACCAATATTGCAATCCTCAGGAGGAGCACCTCATGCCCTACAACCATATTCTGGTCGCTGTAGATCTGACCGAAGAGTGCGACCCTGTGATTCACCGCGCTCGCGAACTGTCGGTGAGCAACGGTGCGAAATTGTCGCTGGTGCACATTGTCGAGCCGATGGCGATGGCCTTCGGCGGCGACGTGCCAATGGACCTGTCACAACTGCAACAACAGCAGTTCGATCAGGCCAAGGAGCGCCTTGATCGCTTGATCCTGAAATACCCGGAGCTCTCCAAGGAATACAGCCACCTGACCTACGGCCAGCCACGCCAGGAGATCCACCACCTGGCCAAGGAGCAAACCTGCGACCTGATCGTGGTGGGCAGCCATGGCCGGCACGGCCTGGCACTGCTGCTGGGCTCTACCGCCAATGACGTGCTGCATGGTGCGCCTTGCGATGTGCTTGCGGTGCGCCTGCAAACCAAAAGCTGACATTACAAAGTCACTGTAGGAGCGAGCTTGCTCGCGATGGTCGTCAACGAAGACGATGTAAGCCTGACACCCCGCGATGCACTCAGGTTCATTGCGAGCAAGCTCGCTCCTACAGGGAATCCATTTCAACCAGCAGATCGCATTGCATACGAAAAACCCGGCGCTCATCACTGAGCGCCGGGCTTTTTTATCGCACGATCAATCAGGCATCCAGTTCGGCCCAACGCTCGACCATGACGTCGAGTTCAGCCTGCAACTGCGACAGCTGGGCGATCACCGCAGCGGTTTCGGCAGCAGGACGCAGGTAGAAACCGGCATCCGCCATCTGCGCTTCAACAGCAGCGATCTGCTGCTCCATGGCTTCAATCTGCCCCGGCAACGCTTCCAGCTCGCGCTGCAACTTGTAGCTGAGCTTTTTCTTCGCCGCCGGTGCTTCGACGACTGCCGCAACCGGCGCAGGCTCGGCCTTCACCACCGCGGAGTTCAGGTCAGCCTTGCCGGACTTGCTCTCGGTCACGCCCAGCAGGCGCGGCGAGCCGCCCTGACGCAGCCAGTCCTGATAGCCACCGACGTACTCGCGAACCTTGCCTTCACCTTCGAAGACCAGGGTGCTGGTGACCACGTTGTCGAGGAATGCCCGGTCGTGGCTGACCATCAGTACGGTGCCGTTGAAGGTCAGCAGGACCTCTTCGAGCAGTTCGAGGGTTTCGACGTCGAGGTCGTTGGTCGGTTCGTCGAGTACCAGCAGGTTCGCCGGTTTGCTGAACAGCTTGGCCAGCAACAGACGGGCACGCTCGCCACCGGACAGTGCCTTGACCGGCGTGCGCGCACGCTGCGGGCTGAACAGGAAGTCGCCGAGGTAGCTCAGCACGTGGCGGCTCTGGCCGTCGATATCGATGAAGTCGCGACCTTCGGCGACGTTGTCGATCACGGTCTTTTCCAGGTCCAGCTGATGGCGCAACTGGTCGAAGTAGGCGACATCGATCCGCGTGCCCTCTTCCACTTTGCCGCTGGTCGGCTGCAAGCCGCTGAGCATCAGCTTCAACAGCGTGGTCTTGCCGGTACCGTTGGCACCCAGCAGACCGATACGGTCGCCGCGCTGCAGCACCATGGAGAAGTCCTTGATCAGGAACGGCCCGCCCGGGTGAGCGAAACTCACGTCCTCGAGCACCATCACCTGCTTGCCGGACTTGTCGGCGGTATCCAGCTGGATATTGGCCTTGCCGGTGCGCTCGCGACGCTCGCTACGCTCGACGCGCAAGGCTTTCAGTGCGCGTACGCGGCCTTCGTTACGGGTACGGCGGGCCTTGATGCCCTGGCGAATCCACACTTCTTCCTGGGCCAGGCGTTTGTCGAACAGCGCGTTGGCAGTGGCTTCGGCAGCGAGTTCAGCTTCCTTGTGCACGAGGAAACTGGCGTAGTCGCCGTTCCAGTCGATCAGGCCGCCGCGATCCAGTTCGAGGATGCGGGTGGCCAGGTTCTGCAGGAAAGAGCGGTCGTGCGTGATGAACAGCACGGCGCCCTGGAAATCCTTCAGCGCTTCTTCAAGCCAGGCGATGGCACCGATGTCCAGGTGGTTGGTTGGTTCGTCGAGCAGCAGCAGGTCCGGCTCGGACACCAGGGCCTGGGCCAGCAGGACGCGCCGACGCCAGCCGCCGGACAATTCGGCGAGGGTCTTGTCGGCCGGCAGTTGCAGGCGGCTGAGGGTGCTGTCGACCAGGGTCTGCAAGCGCCAGCCGTCACGGGCTTCGAGGTCGTGCTGGACGTGCATCAGTTTGTCCAGGTCGGCATCGGTGACGCAGTTCTGGCTCAGGTGGTGATATTGGGCGAGCAATGCACCGACACCGTCCAGGCCTTCGGCCACTACGTCGAACACGGTCCGCTCGTCGGCTACCGGCAATTCTTGCGGCAATTCGCCGATCTTGAGCCCGGGTGCGCGCCAAACGGAGCCGTCATCGGGCTTCTGGTCGCCCTTGACGAGCTTCATCATGCTGGACTTGCCAGTGCCATTGCGGCCGATGATGCACACCCGCTCACCACGGGCGATCTGCCAGGACACCTTGTCCAACAACGGCATAGCGCCGAAAGCAAGGGACACATCGCTGAATTTGAGCAGGGTCATGAGCTTCTCCAAAAACCGGGCGCGCATTCTACCTGACTTGAGGCTTCAGAAGGCCGGCAATTTCACTGTCGTAGCACTCTGAATGACAAATGTTGCGAACTGAAGCGGGAAGACCCGCAAAGCTTTCGCCGGCTGCTGGCAAAAGGCTAAGCTACAGACAATTCAGTGCGGGCCCTGGCCCGCACTTGTCATGATTTCTCTGCACGGATGTCTCATGCGCAGTCGCCTTTTCAATCTTTTGTCTGCTTTTTTACTGTCTGCCGCTGCCGTTCAATCCGCCCAGGCGGTGGACCTGTCCACCCAACGCCAGTATTACGATGAAGCCAAACGCGCCTTGGCCAAGGGCGACAGTGGCCCGTATTTCCGTTACAGCCAGGCCCTCGCCGATTATCCGCTGGAACCTTACCTGGCTTACGACGAGCTGACCGCGCGCCTGAAAACCGCGAGCAACGCCGAAATCGAGAAATTCCTCGCCGAACACGGCGACCTGCCCCAGGCCAACTGGATGAAACTGCGCTGGTTGCGCTGGCTGGCGGATCGGGGCGACTGGGCGACCTTCGTCAAGTATTACGACCCGAAAATGAACTTCACCGAACTGGATTGCCTGAATGCGCAGTACCAGATCAGCCACAACCTCAAGTCCGAAGGTTACGCCAACACCGAAAAGCTCTGGCTGACAGGCAAATCCCAACCCGACGCCTGTGACGCCCTGTTCGGCATGTGGGCCGCCGATGGCCAGTTGACCGAGCAAAAACGCTGGGAGCGCGCCAAACTCGCCGCCCAGGCGCGCAATTACCCGCTGGCCAACAGCCTGGTCAACGGCATGACCACTCTCGCCCCTCGCGGTCGCTTGCTGGTGGACGTCGCGCAGAAACCGGAACTGCTCAACCAGCCGTCACGCTTCACCCCGGCCGATGAAGCCATGTCCGACGTGGTCAGCCTGGGCCTGCGCCGCCTGGCTCGCCAGGACCCGGACAAGGCCATGGACCTGCTCGACGGTTATGCCAACAGCATGCACTTCTCCCGGGATGAAAAAGTGGCGATCGCCCGGGAAATCGGCCTGACCCTCGCACGACGTTTCGACGGTCGCGCACTGGATGTCATGACCAAATACGACCCCGAACTGCGCGACAACACCGTTTCCGAATGGCGCTTGCGCCTGCTCCTGCGCCTGGCACGCTGGGACGATGCCTATCAGTTGACCCGCCGCCTGCCCCAGGACCTGGCCACCACCAACCGCTGGCGCTACTGGCAGGCCCGCAGCCTGGAACTGGCGCAACCGCAGAATCCGGAAGCGCAGACACTCTACAAAAGCCTCGCCCGCGAACGCGACTTCTATGGTTTCCTCGCCGCCGACCGCTCGCAGTCGCCCTACTCGCTGCTCAACAAACCGCTGGCGCTCAGCCAGGCCACCATCAACAAGGTGCGCAACACGCCCGGCGTGCGCCGCGCCCTGGAACTGCACGCCCGTGGGCAGATCGTCGATGGCCGGCGCGAGTGGTACTACGTCAGCCGCCACTTCAGCCGCGACGAAATGGTCGCCCAGGCCAAACTGGCCTACGACCTGAAATGGTACTTCCCGGCGATCCGCACCATCAGTCAGGCGCAGTATTGGGATGACCTGGACATCCGCTTCCCGATGGCTCACCGCGAGACCCTGGTCCGTGAAGCGAAGAACCGCGGCCTGCATCCGAGCTGGGCGTTCGCCATCACCCGCCAGGAAAGCGCATTCATGGACGACGCACGCTCAGGGGTCGGCGCTTCGGGCCTGATGCAACTGATGCCCGCCACCGCCAAGGAAACCGCACGCAAGTTCAGCATCCCCTATAGCTCGCCACAACAGCTGCTGGATCCGGACAAGAACATCCAGCTCGGTGCCGCCTACCTGAGCCAGGTGCACAGCCAGTTCAACGGCAACCGCGTCCTCGCCTCCGCCGCCTACAACGCCGGCCCCGGCCGCGTCCGCCAATGGCTGCGCGGCGCGGACCACCTGAGTTTCGACGTGTGGGTGGAAAGCATCCCGTTCGACGAAACCCGCCAGTACGTGCAAAACGTGCTGTCATATTCGGTGATCTACGGCCAGAAGCTCAATTCGCCACAACCGATCGTGGATTGGCATGAGCGGTACTTCGACGATCAATGATTCAAATCGATCCACAAAAAAAGCCCGCATCACAGATGCGGGCTTTTTTAATGCTCAGAATTTCTTTGCCGGCTTGAGCCGTGCGAAGACCTGTTTTCCAAGCTGGGTCAGGCGATACTTTTGTGCCGGACTGCTTGGCGATTCGGGATGGGTCATTTCTATCCATGCGACCGCTAATGCAGGCCTGAGATAGTTAGCCCGAAAGGTCGCCTTGTGCACCAATCCGATCTCAGCCATCAATTCGCTGATCTTTCGCGGACCATTAAGATGCAGTATGGAAAGCAACTTCTCTACTGGGTCGCTTACTAGGTCGGTTACTGGGTCGATTTCTGGCTCACCCCGTACTGCCTCCGATAGTGCAACGCTCATGGCTTGCAACATGAACTCTACGAAAGGCGTTGATTCGACCAAATGATCAGCCACCGACAATGCAGCGTAGTATGCCTCCTGCTGATCCCGAATCACCGCCTCAACCGGTAAGTAAGATAATACCGGGCGCCACTGACTGAGAATCAGGGTTTGCCAAAGGCGTCCCATGCGTCCGTTACCGTCAGCGAAGGGATGGATGAATTCGAATTCATAATGAAAGACGCAGCTGGTAATCAGCGGATGCCAGTCCGAGGCACCAAGCCACGCCAGCAAGTCATCAATCAAGTGCACAACGCGACTCGGTGGCGGCGCCATATGGATCAACTTGTCGCCACGATAGATACCCACACCGGCTCGACGAAACTGCCCGCATTCATCAATCAATCCGCCCATCAGCAGTTCATGGGCGCGCAGCAAATCGGTCCGGCTGCTCGGCTGCCAATCAGGCATGGCTTCGTATGCAGCAAACGCATTTCGAACTTCCTGGATTTCCCGAGGCAACCCCAGCACACGCTGCCCTGCCAGAACGGCGGTCACTTGCTCGATGCTCAGCGTATTGTTTTCGATCGCCAAAGAAGCCTGAATCGTTCGAATCCGATTGCCACGACGTAACTGAGGTGTCTGCAGGCGTTCGTCCATCGCCGTAAGCTGACCGATCTGTTCGCTGATATCGGCGATCAGCGACAACATTTTCGTCGTCAAGGTCAACGGTGGTTGATAACGGCTCATATCCTCATCCGGGCTCATGACAGTGGACGACATAATGCCCGAACCGGGCAACATTCATCATGTAGTCATTCACGCCGCTTCATTCCCATCACTGAACTGCAACGCCGCCAACCGCGCATACAACGCATTGCTGGCGATCAGTTCCTGATGCGTGCCCACCGCCACCAGCTTCCCTTGATCCATCACGGCGATCCGGTCGGCGTTTTTCACCGTGGCCAGGCGATGGGCGATGACCAGGGTGGTACGGTTTTTCATCAGGCTCGGCAGTGCCTGCTGGATCAGGTGTTCACTCTGGGCGTCGAGGGCGCTGGTGGCTTCGTCGAGGAGCAGGATCGGCGCGTCCACCAGAAGCGCCCGGGCGATGGCCAGGCGCTGGCGCTGGCCACCGGACAAACCGAGACCGCCGTCCCCCAGATGCGTCTGGTAACCGTTGGGCATGGCTTCGATGAAGTCATGGGCATAAGCGATCTTTGCCGCTTCCTGTACCTCGGCCAGGGTCGCCTGCGGATTGCCGTAGCGGATGTTTTCTTCGATGCTGCCGAAAAACAGCGCCGGTGTTTGCGAGACCAGGGCGAAGCAGCGGCGCAGGTCCAGCGGGTCGAGCTGAGTCAATGGCACGCCATCGAGCAGGATGTGCCCCTCGGCCGGGTCATAAAAACGCAGCAGCAAGTCATACACCGTCGATTTGCCGGCCCCTGATGGCCCGACCAGCGCCAGGGTCTCACCGGCATTGACGGTCAGGCTCAAGCCGTCGACGGCATAACTTTCCGGTCGCGACGGGTAGGAAAAACGCACATTTTGCAGTTGCAGGTGGCCGTCGACCCGGTCCGGCAATGTCACCGTGCCGGTCACCGGCGGCAGGATGATGTTTTCCGAACGCAGCAACTCGGCAATCCGCTCGGCCGCGCCGGCTGCCCGCTGCAATTCGCCGATCACTTCGCTCAACGTGCCGAACGCACTGCCGACGATCAGGCTGTAGAACACGAATGCCGCCAACTCGCCGGCGGAAATTCGCCCGGCGATGACGTCCATGCCGCCAACCCAGAGCATCACCCCGACCGCGCCCAATACCAGCACTATCACCAGGGTAATCAGCCAGGCCCGCTGGAAGATGCGTTTGCGCGCAGTGTTGAATGCCTCCTCCACCGTCACGGCAAACCGTTGCTCGTCCTGGGCCTGATGGTTGTAGGCCTGCACGGTCTTGATCTGCCCCAGGGTTTCCGACACATAGCTGCCGATATCGGCAATCCGGTCCTGACTCAGGCGCGAGAGGTTACGCACCCGGCGTCCGAAGATCAGGATCGGTGCGATCACCAAGGGCAAGGCCACCACCACGATACTGGTGAGCTTGGGGTTGGTGATGAACAACAGGACAATCCCGCCGATCACCATCAACAGATTGCGCAGGAACAACGACAGGGAAGATCCGATGACCGATTGCAGCAGCGTGGTATCGGCGGTCAGGCGGGACTGGATTTCCGAGCTGCGATTGTCTTCGTAAAACCCCGGGTGCAGGTAAATCAGATGATTGAACACCTGGCGCCGGATATCCGCCACGCAGCGCTCGCCGATCCACGACACCAGGTAAAACCGTGCAAACGTACCGATCGCCAGCCCCACCACCAGCAACATGAACAGCGCGATGGACTGATTGAGCAGGTGCGGTGACTGGGTCATGAACCCCTTGTCCACCAGCAGGCGGATGCCCTGCCCCATCGACAAGGTGATGCCCGCGGTGACGATCAGCGCCAGCAAGGCGCCAAAGGCCTGCCAGCGATACGGAGCGATGAAACGAATGGCCAGGCGAACAGCACGGCGGTGACGGGCAGAGAGCATCGCAATTTTCCAGGACAAAGCAGTCATTAGGGTCAGCCTATACCGCTCAATGGGGTGGCTCGCTGCAAATCACAATGAGTCAGGTTAATTATGTCCACCAACACTAGAGGCTAGACGCTATTGGTCTAAAGTTCGGGTAGCCACGCGAAGGCATTTCTGCTGGACTGGATGTGTCCCCCGGAAAGATCGCAGGGAGTTGTCATAGCCCGGTCACCTGGCGGTTCTACAGTAAGCACACAACCTGATGAGGAGACAGGCCATGTCCTTGCAACACAGCAGCGATGACAAGATTCAAGTGATCCGCACGCAACCAGACCAGTCTCTGGGTTGCTCGATTATTGACGAGCAGGGTCGCGAGGTACCGATCACTGAAGAGATGATCCAGAAAGCTTGCAGCGAACTGGAAAAGCGATTGGTCAAGCCTGCCGAACAAGAGTGATATAGCCACCGTCTTCTTGACCCGGCCCATTGTTGGCCGGGTTTTTTATGCCTGTTTTTCCAATTCGGAACCGTGGCGCGCCCTTCGCGAGCAAGCCCGCTCCCACACTGGATCTTCATGCACCACAAATCCCCTGTGGGAGCGGGCTTGCTCGCGAAGGGGCCACCAGGGTCTATCAGATGGCCGTCGCCCCCAACGCCGCCACAATCCTCTGCAACTCAGGCGCATCCCCCTCGATCCGCACCTGCAGCCCGTCGATCTCCCGGCGCGACGGATATTGCTTGCGCAGCACATCGAATGCCGCACGCTGCTCGCTGACACTGCCGACCAGGCTGCGACGGAAATCCGCATCGTCACGACGCGGGTCATACACGCCACGACACAGCATCGCCAACGCCCAGGCCGGGTCGCTTTGCGCATTGAGGGTCACGTGCGACAGCCACGGTGCCGGCAGCAAATCGCTCAGGCTGACGCGGGCCGGTTGCCCGAGGAAATCGCAATACGCCTGATAAATCTGCGCGGTCCCGCGCTGCTTGCCGTCGAGGCTGTAACCGGCAATGTGCGGCGTTGCCAGCACGCACAGCTCGGCCAGCGCTACGTCGACTTCAGGCTCGCCTTCCCAGACATCGAGCACCGCTTGCAGGTCTTCGCGCTCCAGCAGCACATCGCGCAGCGCCGCGTTGTTGACCACCGGCCCGCGACTGGCATTGATCAGCCAGGCACCGGGCTTGAGCTGATTCAGACGTTTTTCATCGAACAAATGCCAGGTCGATTGTTGACCCTGCTTGGTCAACGGCGTGTGCAGGCTGATGACGTCGCATTGCTCGACGATCTGTTCAAGGCTGACGTAGTCCCCGCCTTCAGCGGCTTGTCGTGGTGGATCGCACACCAGCACCTTCCAGCCCAGCCCTTGCAGGACCTTGATCAGCCGTCCGCCCACCTCGCCGGCGCCGACCACGCCGTAGGTACGCCGGGTCAGGTCGACACCTTCGATTTCGGCCAGGGTCAACAGGCTGCCGAGCACATAGTCGACCACGCCGCGGGCATTGCAGCCCGGTGCGCTGGACCAGGTGATGCCGACCTGCTGAAAGTAATCCAGGTCCAGATGATCGGTGCCGATGGTGCAGGTTCCGACAAAGCGCACCTTGCTGCCTTCGAGCAGCGCGCGATTGACGTTGGTCACCGAACGCACCAACAGCACATCGGCCTGCTCGACCATGGCACGGTCGATGGCGCGTCCCGGCACCCGGCGGATTTCACCGAAGCCTTCAAAGAACGCATCGAGCAGGGGGATATTTTCGTCGGCAACAATCAGCATGGCAGGCTCCTTTGGCGGATCGGCAGTGTAGGCGTAGATGGCCGTTGTGAGCCAGTAAGCATTGCGCGTCCCTTGTGGCGAGGGGGCTTGCCCCCGTTCGGCTGCGAAGCAGTCGCAAACTCAGTCTGCACGGTGCGCCTGGAAGAATGCGGTGGACGATTTGGGGCCGCTGCGCGGCCCAACGGGGGCAAGCCCCCTCGCCACAATAATGATCGGCACACAATCGGGTGGATGATTACAAATCCACAACACGGGTCTTTTCCTGACTGGCGCGTCAACGCGTAGAATGCGCGCCTGTGCTTCAACACCTTTTGGACGTTTCGCCATTGAATCCTGTAATCGAGAATACCGTCGCCACTGCTCCTGCGCGGACAACACCCGTACGCCTGGAACTCAAGGGCCTGCTCGGCCTGGCCCTGCCCATCATGATCGCGCAACTGGCCACCACGGCCATGGGCTTCGTCGATGCGGTGATGGCCGGGCGCGTCAGTCCAAGGGACCTGGCCTCGGTCGCCCTGGGCAACTCGATCTGGATTCCGGTCTACCTGTTGATGTCTGGCGTCCTGCTGGCAACCACACCCAAGGTCGCGCAACGCTTTGGCGCCGGGCAGTTTGACGAAATCGGCCCGCTGGTACGCCAGGCGCTGTGGCTGGCACTGTGTGTCGGGTTGATCGGCAGTGGCCTGCTGCTCAGCGCCGAGCCGATCCTGCACTGGATGAAAGTCGATCCGCAATTGATCGAGCCGAGCATGGGTTACCTGCACGGGATCGCCTTCGGTTTTCCGGGCATGGCTTTTTATTACGTACTGCGCTGCTATAGCGATGGCATGGGTCGAACCCGTCCGAGCATGGTCATTGGCTTGTGTGGCCTGCTGCTGAACATCCCGCTGAACTACACGTTGATCTACGGCCATTTCGGCGCACCGGCCCTGGGCGGCGTCGGTTGCGGCTGGGCCAGCGGCATCGTGATGTGGTTCATGGCGCTGAGCATGGCCGGCTGGACGTTCTGGGCCCCCTTCTATGCCCGCACCCGTGTACTGGTGCGCTTCGACCGGCCGAAATGGGCCGTGATCAAGCGTCTGGTCAGCATTGGCCTGCCGATCGGTATCGCCGTCTTCGCCGAGTCCAGCATCTTCGCGGTCATTGCCCTGCTGATCGGCAGTCTCGGCTCTACCGTGGTGGCCGGGCATCAAATCGCCCTGAATATCAGCTCGCTGCTGTTCATGATTCCTTACTCGCTGGGCATGGCGGTAACGGTGCGGGTCGGTCAGGCACTGGGGGCCGGCAATCCCTGGCAGGCGCGCTTCGCGGCGAAAGTCGGACTCGGCGCGGCACTGGTGTTCGCCGCGTTCTCGGCGAGCCTGATCCTGCTGCTGCGCGAACAAATCGCCTCGATCTACACGCCTGACCAGGCCGTGATCCAGATTGCGTCGATGCTGATTGTGTATGCCGCGCTGTATCAGTTTTCCGATGCCATCCAGGTGATCTGCGCAGGCGCGTTGCGTGGCTACCAGGACACCCGGGTGACGATGATCCTGACCTTGTTCGCCTATTGGGGCATCGGCCTGCCAGTCGGTTACTTGCTGGGACTGACCGACTGGTTCGGTCCGGCCAGTGGCCCGAGCGGGCTGTGGGAAGGGCTGATTGCCGGTTTGAGCTGTGCGGCGCTGATGCTGTCGATCCGCCTGACGCTCAGTGCGCGCCGGCGGATTCGTAACAGCCGCCCGGCGGGTTGACTGCACAAAAAAAAGACCTGCTTTTGCAGGTCTTTTTTTTGGGCGTTTACGGTTTGCAGGTCACTTCGTTTTCGACCAGGACGCGGTTTCTTGTAGGAGCTGGCTTGCCAGCGATGCTCGTTAACGATAACGCGTGTAAACCGGATAAACGCGGCGCACTTGAGTCCATCGCCGGCAAGCCGGCTCCTACAGGTATTGCGGTGTATCCCGGGGTGGGATCAGCCGGACTTCTTGCGAATCCAGTAGAGGTAGGTGCCCGCCTCTTCGTGCTGCGCCACCAGTTCGTGGTCAAGAAACACGCAGAATTTGGGAATGTCACGACGGGTCGACGGGTCGGTGGCGATCACCTTGAGCAGGCCGCCGGGCACCAGGTCACGAATGTGCTGGTGCAGCATCATCACCGGCTCCGGGCAGTTGAGGCCGGTGGCGTCGAGGGTGCCGTCTACCGGCGTATCAAGCATTTCACTCATGATTAACTCCTGAAACTGGCCGGCATTGTCGCGCATTGCCGGGTGTTCGGTCACCTGTGGCATATCGCCGCCGTTGCGGGATTGGCACTGACCTATGGGAGCGGGCTTGCTCGCGAAAGCGGTGTGTCAGCAACGTTGATGTCGACTGACAGGACGCCTTCGCGAGCAAGCCCGCTCCCACATTGGGCCGCGTGTATCAGCGGGATTTCGGCTTCTTCACGTCCAACCGACGCAAATGGCAGGTCACTTCCTCGCGGTCGTGGTACAGCTGCTTGCAGCCGATCTCGACCTTGATGCCCCGCGCCTTGAAGCCATCGGCAATGCGCTCGAGCAAACGCTTCACCTCGGCATAGCGCTGCTTCATCGGCAGCTTGAGGTTGACCACCGCCTCGCGGCAATGGCCGTCGCCGATCCACTCTTCCAGCATCGCGGCGTTGCGTGCCGGCTTTTCGACGATGTCGCAAACCATCCAGTCCACCGGTTGCTTGGGCTTGAAGGTGAAACCGTCAGCCATCAAGTGCTGCACCAGCCCCGTGTCCATCAGGCTTTCGGCCATCGGGCCGTTGTCGATGGCGGTCACCAGCATGCCGCGATTGACCAGTTGCCAGGTCCAGCCACCAGGAGCGGCTCCCAGGTCAACGCCAGTCATGTCGCCGTGCAAACGCTCGTCCCACTGGTCACGCGGGATGAAGTGGTGCCAGGCCTCTTCCAGCTTGAGGGTCGAGCGGCTCGGCGCCTCGCGGGGGAATTTCAAACGCGGAATGCCCATCGGCCACATCGCCGAGTTGTTCGACTCGGCCAGGCCCATGAACACTTCGCGACCGCTCTTGAAGGTCAGCAACAGACGCGGCTTGTGCGCATCTTCCACCAGCTTGCCGGCGGCCATCAGCGCCTTGCGCAGGTGCACTTCGAATTTCTTGCAGAAGTTCGACAGTTCCTTGCCGTCGTTGGTGTCGACCATTTCCAGCCACAGGCTGCCGCACAGCGGAAAGTCCGCCATATGATCGAGGATCACGCTGATGCGGTCGGTTTCCGGCAGATCGATGAAAATCCCCCGGGCCCACTGGCGCGGGAAGATCAGCTCGGCGAAACGCTGCCCGCGCATCAGGCGCTCGGCGCCGTCTTCTTCGGTGCAGACGAATTCGGCGCAGGCAGTTGCCGCCTTGGCCTTGGCATATCCGGCCACGTTCAAGCGCGCGGCGAGGTCGGAAATCTCGGAACAGACTTCGCCTTCGAAGCCCGGCCGGCAATGCATGAATAGGGTGTTCATTCTTACTCCTGGGCAATGGCGAGGAATTTCGGCCACTGCGCGATGCCCAGGCTTGCGTTGAAGCAAAGCCTGTCACGAAAACCCGCGCATGATAGCCGAGTTCGGAACCTGGGGTCTGTCCATAGAGTCCAGTTATTAGCCAGCTACCGAAAACAGGGCTAGGTTTAATGCTCTGCCCGTCCCCTCAGTCCGTAGCCGTGCGGACTCAAAGGAGTGATCGTAATGCCGTCCCTCGATAGCCTGAAAACGCTCAAGACCCTGCAAGTCGGTAACAAGACCTACCACTACTTCAGCCTGCCCGATGCCGCCAGGAGCCTGGGTGAGCTGGACAAGTTGCCGATGTCGTTGAAAGTCCTGCTGGAAAACCTGCTGCGCTGGGAAGATGAAAAAACCGTCACCGGCGCCGACCTCAAGGCAATTGCCGCGTGGCTCAAGGAGCGTCGCTCCGACCGCGAAATCCAGTACCGCCCCGCACGGGTGCTGATGCAGGACTTCACCGGCGTACCGGCGGTGGTCGACCTGGCTGCCATGCGCGCAGCGATGGCCAAGGCCGGCGGCGATCCGCAGCGGATCAACCCGCTGTCGCCGGTGGACCTGGTGATCGACCACTCGGTGATGGTCGACAAGTTCGCCAGCAGCAGCGCCTTCGAGCAGAACGTCGACATTGAGATGCAGCGCAATGGCGAGCGTTATGCGTTCCTGCGCTGGGGCCAGAGTGCCTTCGACAACTTCAGCGTGGTGCCGCCGGGCACCGGGATCTGCCACCAGGTGAATCTGGAATACCTCGGCCGCACGGTCTGGACCAAGGACGAGGACGGCCGCACCTATGCCTTCCCCGACACCCTGGTCGGCACCGACTCCCACACCACCATGATCAACGGCCTCGGCGTGCTCGGTTGGGGCGTCGGCGGTATCGAGGCGGAAGCGGCGATGCTCGGGCAACCGGTGTCGATGCTGATTCCGGAAGTGATCGGTTTCAAACTCACCGGCAAGCTCAGGGAAGGCATCACCGCCACCGACCTGGTGCTGACCGTGACCCAGATGCTGCGCAAGAAAGGCGTGGTGGGCAAGTTCGTCGAATTTTACGGCGACGGCCTCGCCGACCTGCCGCTGGCCGACCGCGCGACCATCGCCAACATGGCCCCGGAATACGGCGCCACCTGCGGTTTCTTCCCGGTGGACGACGTCACCCTGGAATACTTGCGCCTCTCAGGCCGGCCCCTCGAAACGGTGCAACTGGTCGAGGCCTACAGCAAGGCCCAGGGCCTGTGGCGCCTGCCCGGCCAGGAACCGGTGTTCACCGACAGCCTGGCGCTGGACATGGGCAGCGTCGAAGCCAGCCTCGCCGGACCAAAACGTCCACAGGACCGGGTTTCGCTGCCAAACGTCGCGCAAGCGTTCAGTGACTTCATCGACCTGCAGTTCAAACCCACCAGCAAGGAAGAAGGTCGCCTGGAAAGTGAAGGCGGTGGCGGTGTCGCCGTCGGCAATGCCGATATGGCCGGCGAAGCGGATTACGAATACGAAGGCCAGACCTATCGCCTGAAAAACGGCGCTGTGGTCATCGCCGCGATCACCTCCTGCACCAACACCTCCAACCCCAGCGTGATGATGGCGGCCGGGCTGGTGGCGAAGAAGGCCGTGGAAAAAGGCCTGAAACGCAAACCCTGGGTGAAGAGCTCGCTGGCCCCCGGCTCGAAAGTGGTCACCGACTACTATAAGGCGGCCGGCCTGACCCAATACCTCGACGAATTGGGGTTTGCCCTGGTCGGCTACGGCTGCACCACCTGCATCGGCAACTCCGGACCGCTGCCGGAGCCCATCGAGAAAGCCGTCCAGCAAGCCGACCTCACCGTGGCTTCGGTGCTCTCGGGCAATCGCAACTTCGAAGGCCGGGTGCATCCCCTGGTGAAAACCAATTGGCTGGCCTCCCCGCCGCTGGTGGTGGCCTACGCGCTGGCCGGCACGGTGCGCACTGATCTCAGTCGCGAGCCGTTGGGCGAGGACAAGGATGGCAAACCGGTATACCTGCGCGACATCTGGCCAAGCAGCAAGGAAATTGCCGAGGCGGTCAATCAGGTCAACACCGCCATGTTCCACAAGGAATACGCCGAAGTGTTTGCCGGTGACGAACAATGGCAGGCGATCAAGGTCCCGCAGGCGGCGACCTATGTCTGGCAGGACGATTCGACCTACATCCAGCACCCACCGTTCTTCGACGGCATCGGCGGCCCGCCGCCCGTGGTCAAGGATGTCTGCGCAGCGAACATTCTCGCGTTGCTCGGCGACTCGGTGACCACCGACCACATCTCCCCGGCCGGTAACATCAAGGCCGACAGCCCGGCCGGGCAATACCTGCGAGACAAAGGCGTGGAGCCGCGGGACTTCAACTCCTACGGTTCGCGACGGGGCAACCATGAAGTGATGATGCGCGGCACCTTCGCCAATATCCGCATACGCAACGAAATGCTCGGCGGCGAAGAAGGCGGCAACACCCGCTACATTCCCACCGGGGAGAAAATGCCGATCTACGACGCCGCCATGCGCTATCAGGCTTCGGGCACGCCGCTGGTGGTGATCGCCGGCCAGGAATACGGCACCGGATCGAGCCGCGACTGGGCGGCCAAAGGCACCAATCTGCTGGGGGTCAAAGCGGTCATCGCCGAAAGCTTCGAACGCATCCACCGCTCCAACCTGGTGGGCATGGGCGTGCTGCCGTTGCAATTCAAGCTGGATCAGAACCGCAAGAGCCTGAACCTGGGCGGCAGCGAAACCCTGGACATCCTCGGCTTGACCGGCGTCGAATTATCTCCACGGATGAACCTGACGCTGGTGATCACCCGCGAAGACGGCAGCCGCGAGAAAATCGAGGTGTTGTGCCGGATCGATACGCTCAATGAGGTGGAGTACTTCAAGGCGGGAGGGATTCTGCATTACGTGTTGCGGCAGATGATTGCCTCTTGATCTAGCGCTGAAAAAGACACCGCCTTCGGGCGGTGTTTTTGTTTGGGTCACGCTTATAATCGCAGCCCTCGGGACACCCCAATCCGTGGCGAGGGAGCTTGCTCCCGCTCGACTGCCAAGCAGTCGCCAGCCCTGCAGATGCACTTCATCTGGCACACCGGGTTGATGTTGCTGGGGCCGCTTCGCAGCCCAGCGGGAGCAAGCTCCCTCGCCACAAAAGCTATTCATCTCTAAGGACTTCACATGCTTGCCCTGCCATGGACGTTTCTGGCCCTGCTTTCCTTCGGCTACGGCCTGGCGCTGACCTACGGCCACCTTGGCTGGCTCTCGGCAATCCCGGTGTTCCTGTTGCTGGTCGCAGGTGTCGCCGTCCGCCAACACTACATCCCTTTTGCCCGCTACCTTGGCCATGGCCTGTTCATCGTCCTGGCCTTGGCCTTGGCGACGCATTGGCTACCCGGCTTCTATAACGGTCGCGTTATCGATCCCCAGCGTTTTACCGATGATGCCGTGTCATTCGCCATGCACCTGAACCTGGACAAACCGCTGATCGGCTTCTGGTTGTTGCTGGTTTGCCCGTGGATTGCCGGCCGCCGTTCACTTCGGCTATCGCTGTATGCCACCGCACTGGCACTGCCCCTGAGCACCGTGCTGGCGTTGGGCGGCGCGCTGTTGCTGGGCGTCATCGCCTGGGCGCCGAAATGGCCGGATCAAGCCTGGTTGTGGCTACTGAACAATCTGCTGCTGGTGACCCTGGTCGAGGAAGCGCTGTTCCGCGGCTACATCCAGGGTGGCCTGAGCCGTTGCCTGAAAAACCTGCGCCATGGCGAAAACCTGGCCCTGCTCCTGGCTTCGTTGATCTTCGGCCTGGCGCATGTCGGGGCAGGATGGCAATGGGTCTTGCTGGCCAGCCTGGCCGGGATCGGCTATGGCCTGGCCTACCGTTTCGGCGGACTGGCTGCTGCCGTTGCCTGCCACTTCGGCCTGAACCTGCTGCACTTCGGCCTGTTCACCTATCCGATGCTCGTCGGCTGACGCAAGGGTCATTTTGCGACGCATCGCTGATTATCGAAAAATAATCTCAACAATCCGCCGATCTTGCCGATACAGCACTTGAAAGCCTTGCGGATTAAAAAAGCCATGCGTAACAACCAGCCAATTACACAACGCGAGCGGACCTTCCCGGCTCAGCAACGGTTGATTTCCACCACCGATGCCAAGGGCATGATCACCTACTGCAACGACGCCTTCGTCGAGATCAGCGGGTTTTCCCGAGAGGAGTTGATCCGTGCACCGCACAACCTGGTCCGTCACCCCGACGTCCCGGCCGCGGTGTTCGCACACATGTGGGCCACGCTGAAACAAGGCTTGCCATGGATGGGCATTGTCAAGAATCGCTGCAAGACCGGTGATCATTACTGGGTGAACGCCTATGTGACACCGATCTTCGAAGGCAAACAGGTGACCGGTTACGAGTCGGTGCGGGTCAAGCCCACCGCCGAACAGATCCGCCGCGCCGAAGCGCTCTACCAACGCATCAACCAGGGCAAGTCGGCCATTCCCTCTTCGGATAAATGGTTGCCGATCCTGCAGGACTGGTTGCCGTTCATTCTGGTCAGCCAGTTGAGCTTCATGATCGGTGCATCGCTGAACTCCCATTGGGGTTTTGCCCTGGCGGCCGGTCTTTCGGTGCCACTGGGCCTTATGGGCCTGCGGTGGCAACAGCGTGGCCTCAAGCGCTTGCTGCGCCTGGCCGAGCAGACCACGTCCGACCCGTTGATCGCACAGATGTACACCGACAGTCGCGGCGACCAGGCGCGCCTGGAGATGTCGATCCTCAGTCAGGAAGCGCGCCTGAAAACCTGCCTGACGCGTCTGCAGGACACGGCCGAACACCTGACCGATCAGGCCCGGCAATCCGATGCCCTGGCGCACAACAGCTCCAGCGGCCTGGAACGTCAACGGGTCGAGACCGAGCAAGTGGCCACTGCGGTCAACCAGATGGCCGCGACTACCCAGGAAGTCGCCAGCCACGTACAACGCACCGCCGACGCCACCCAGGAAGCCAATCGCCTGACCGGTCGTGGTCGCGACATCGCCGGGGAAACCCGCGAAGCCATCCAGCGCCTGTCGGTGGTGGTCGGTGAAACCGGCGTGACCGTGACCCAACTGGCCAAGGACAGCAACGAAATCGGTGGTGTGGTCGACGTGATCAAAGGCATCGCCGACCAGACCAACCTGCTGGCGTTGAACGCCGCCATCGAAGCGGCCCGGGCCGGCGAGATGGGTCGTGGTTTTGCGGTGGTGGCCGACGAAGTCCGTCAGCTGGCGCAACGCACCAGCGAGTCCACCGGGCAGATCCATGCGCTGATCGCCAAGCTCCAGCAAACCGCCGGCACCGCCGTGCAGACCATGGAAGCCGGGCATCGTCAGGCCGAAGAAGGTGTAGCGCGGGTACTGGAAGCGGACCAGGCTCTGGTGGGGATCAGCGAAGCGGTGGCCAACATCACCGACATGACCACCCAGATCGCTGCCGCGACCGAAGAGCAAAGTGCCGTGGCTGAAGAAATCAGCCGCAACATCAGCAACATTTCCCAGTTGGCGGACCAGACTTCGGAACAGGCGCAGAACTCGGCGTTGCTCAGTGAAGAGCTGACCAAGACTGCCAATACCCAGTATTCGTTGGTGGAGCGGTTCAACCGCTGATAGAGGCTGGAATGACAAAAACCCGGACAGCGAAAGCTTCCGGGTTTTTATTGTCTCGTCGGAAATGATGTTGCCCGTCCTGGCCTCTTCGCGAGCAAGCCCGCTCCCACAATTGAAATGCATTCCAAATGTGGGAGCGGGCTTGCTCGCGAAGAGGGCCTGACTGGCACTGCAAATCTCATTGCAGAAATGCGGTTACCTTCCCAGCCGCAGCCGCCAAATGCTGCTCATGGCTAAACCCCGAAGCCTTCAACGGTTTCAAATCATGATCCCCCGCCGCCAGCCAGAACACCTCGATACTCGGTGACAGCACATAACCCTCGACCGCCTCACGATTACCCAGCGCATCGCGCTCGCCCTGCACAATCAACGTGCGGGTTTTCAAAGAAGCCAGATGTTCGACCCGTGGCTTCTCCGGCTTGCCCACTGCATAGAACGGATAACCCAGGCACACCAGCGCATCCGCGCCCAACTCATCAGCCAGCAGACTGGCCATGCGCCCACCCATGGACTTGCCGCCGATGGCCAGCGGCCCAGTGACATGACGTCGCACCTGGGCATACACCTCACGCCAGCATTCCAGCAGTTTCGGTGCCGGGTTCGGCGGGCGCTTGCCACCATCGATGCGCCGCTGTGCCATGTAGGGAAATTCGAAACGCAACACGTTGACGCCTTGCGCGGCGAGGCGTGCAGCCATGCCGCTCATCCAGTCGCTGTCCATCGGTGCGCCGGCGCCATGGGCGAGGATCAGCGTCGCCGCAGCCTTGCCGCTGGCGGCATTCCACAACCATCCATGATCCCGCACGCACTGCGCCCATTGATCCCCGTCAATACCGGCCTTGTGCTGTTTGTCCATGCTTGCCTCGCTTTTAGTCTGCCTATAACTCCAGGCGAAGGATGCGCTGCCGCACTCACTTCGGCTGAACCGTGGATGGGGAACCATGAACACTTCTATCAGTACCGCCTACAACTACAAGGTGGTCCGCCAATTCGCCATTATGACGGTGGTGTGGGGCATCGTCGGCATGGGGCTCGGGGTTTTTCTCGCGGCCCAGTTGGTCTGGCCCGAACTCAACTTCAATTTGCCGTGGACCAGCTTCGGTCGCTTGCGCCCGTTGCACACCAACGCGGTGATCTTCGCCTTTGGCGGCTGCGCCCTGTTCGCCAGTTCTTTCTACTCGGTGCAACGCACCTGCCAGACACAATTGTTTGCGCCAAAAATCGCCGCGTTCTGTTTCTGGGGCTGGCAACTGGTGATCCTGCTGGCGGCCATCAGCCTGCCGCTGGGCTACACCAGTTCCAAGGAATACGCCGAGCTGGAATGGCCGATCGATATCCTGATCACCATCGTCTGGGTTGCCTACGCCATCGTGTTCTTCGGCACGATCATGCAGCGCAAGACCAAGCACATCTATGTCGGTAACTGGTTCTTCGGTGCGTTCATCATCACCGTGGCGATCCTGCACATCGTCAACAACCTGGAATTGCCGGTCAGCTTCACCAAGTCCTACTCGCTGTACTCCGGTGCCACCGACGCCATGGTGCAATGGTGGTACGGGCACAACGCCGTGGGCTTTTTCCTCACCGCCGGTTTCCTCGGCATGATGTATTACTTCGTGCCGAAACAGGCCGAGCGTCCGGTCTACTCCTATCGCCTGTCGATCGTGCACTTCTGGGCGCTGATCACTTTGTACATCTGGGCCGGCCCGCACCACTTGCACTACACCGCGCTGCCGGACTGGGCGCAGTCGCTGGGCATGGTGATGTCGTTGATCCTGCTGGCGCCAAGCTGGGGCGGGATGATCAACGGCATGATGACCCTGTCGGGCGCCTGGCATAAGTTGCGCAGCGACCCGATCCTGCGCTTCCTCGTGGTGTCCCTGGCGTTCTACGGCATGTCGACCTTCGAAGGACCGATGATGGCGATCAAGACAGTCAACGCCCTCTCCCACTACACCGACTGGACCATCGGCCACGTACACGCAGGCGCCTTGGGCTGGGTGGCGATGATCTCCATCGGCGCGCTGTACCACATGATTCCGAAAGTCTTCGGACGCGAGCAGATGCACAGCATCGGCCTGATCAACGCGCACTTCTGGCTCGCCACCATCGGCACCGTTCTGTACATCGCCTCGATGTGGGTCAACGGTATCGCCCAGGGCCTGATGTGGCGTGCGGTGAACGAAGACGGCACGCTGACCTACTCCTTCGTCGAGACCCTGGTGGCCAGCCACCCTGGCTTCGTCGTGCGGCTGGTGGGTGGTGCGATCTTCCTCAGCGGCATGTTCCTGATGGCCTACAACACCTGGCGCACCGTGCGGGCCTCGCAGCCTGCCGACGTCGCCGCTGCCGCGCAGATGGCCTGAGGAGTCCGCCATGAAACACGAAACTATCGAGAAAAACGTCGGCCTGTTGCTGCTGCTGATGATCCTGGCCGTGAGCATCGGAGGCCTGACCCAGATCGTCCCGCTGTTCTTCCAGGACGTGACCAACAAACCGGTGGAAGGCATGAAGCCCTACACCGCACTGCAACTGGAAGGTCGCGACATCTATATCCGCGAAGGCTGTGTCGGGTGTCACTCGCAGATGATCCGCCCGTTCCGCGCCGAAACCGAACGTTACGGTCACTACTCTGTGGCCGGCGAAAGCGTCTGGGATCACCCGTTCCTGTGGGGCTCGAAGCGCACCGGGCCGGACCTGGCGCGGGTCGGCGCGCGCTACTCGGATGACTGGCACCGCGCGCACTTGTACAACCCGCGCAACGTCGTGCCGGAGTCGAAGATGCCGGCCTACCCGTGGCTGGTGGCCAATCAGCTCGACAGCAGTCATACCGAAACCAAGATCAAGGCCATGCGCACCCTGGGCGTGCCGTACACCGACGAAGACATCGCCGGTGCCGTCGCTTCGCTCAAGGGCAAGAGCGAGATGGACGCGCTGGTCGCCTACCTGCAAGTGCTCGGCACTGCCATCAAGAGCAAGAGGTGAGCAATGTTTGAATTGAGCACTGGAATGATCCGCGGTCTCGGCACCGTCGTGGTGTTCGTGGCCTTCGTCGGCTTGACCCTGTGGGTATTCAACAGCAAGCGCAGCCCGGAATTCGCCGAAGCGCGCCTGCTGCCCTTCGCCGACGAGCCACAACCCGACACCACCGAAGAATCAGCAACAAGGAGTACCCGGCCATGACCACCTTCTGGAGTACGTGGATCTGCGTACTGACCATCGGCAGCCTGATCGGCCTGACCTGGCTGCTGATCGGCACCCGCAAGGGCGAAACCAAAGGCAGCGTCGACCAGACCATGGGCCACAGCTTCGACGGCATCGAGGAGTACGACAACCCGCTGCCGCAATGGTGGTTCATGCTGTTCGCCGGCACGCTGGTGTTTGCCGTCGGCTACCTGATTCTTTACCCGGGCCTGGGCAACTGGAAAGGCATCCTGCCCGGCTACGAGAACGGCTGGACCGGCGTGCACGAATGGGAAAAGGAGATGGCCAAGGCTGACGCGAAGTTCGGACCGATCTTCGCCAAATTCGCAGCGATGCCAGTAGAAGAAGTGGCCAAGGACCCGCAGGCACTGAAAATGGGCGGCCGCCTGTTTGCCTCCAACTGCTCGGTGTGCCACGGCTCGGACGCCAAGGGTGCATTCGGCTTCCCCAACCTGAGCGACAGCGACTGGCGCTGGGGCGGCGCGGCCGAAACGATCAAGGCCACCATCATGGGCGGCCGGATGGCGATGATGCCAGCCTGGGGCGAAGTCCTGGGCGAAGCCGGTGTGAAGAACGTCGCCGCTTATGTGCGCCATGATCTGGCCGGCCTGCCGCTGCCTGCCGACAGCAAAGCCGACCTTCCGGCCGGACAGCAAGCGTTCAGCACTACTTGCGTCGCCTGTCACGGAGCTAATGGCCAGGGCACCGAAGCCATGGGCGCGCCGAACCTCACGCACCCGGCCGGGTTCATTTACGGCACCAGCCTGACGCAGCTTGAACAAACGATTCGCCATGGTCGCCAGGGCCATATGCCGGCGCAAAACGAACTGCTCGGCAACGACAAGGTGCAATTGCTGGCCGCGTATGTGTACAGCCTGTCCCACGGTTTGAATACCGAGCGCCTGCAGGCTGAAGACAACCGCAAGTAAATCCCGACCGCTCTGCTGCCGCATTCTCCCGGATGCGGCAGTTCCCTGCCCCTTTGCGACCCATTGTCGCACCCTCGCATAGACTTTCTTTCGGATCACCGAATTCGGGTCTAAGCTTCCCCCGATGCGGACTGGCCGGTGCCGGTTCCAGGTCGACCCTGAACGATGTGTTCGACAAATCTGCCCGATGACAGGCCGCAAAGGCTGGTAGATACCGGCTGTCGCGCCAGTTGCCTTCGGTCAGCCAAAGGTTGCGTTTGAACACACCCCGTTACATCCGACCTGACCCCCTCGCCTGATCAGTCCGCCAGGACATTTTGCCCACGGGCAAATTTGTCCTTACGCGGTGCATGGAAAGGCCGCAGAATCAGCATTTGAAAGCATTGACCCAGGTCATGGCGCGTTGCAATGACCCCTTGCTTTCTCCATACTTGCGGCCGATTTTTAATCCTAATAAAACACCCAAACCGTGGAACCTTAGAATGAGCACAGCAATCAGTCCGACTGCTTATAACTATAAGGTAGTCCGCCAGTTCGCCATCATGACGGTGGTCTGGGGGATCCTTGGCATGGGGCTCGGTGTCTTCATCGCCTCGCAACTGGTCTGGCCGGAGTTGAACTTCGGTCTGCCATGGACGAGCTTTGGACGCCTGCGCCCGCTGCACACCAACCTGGTGATTTTCGCCTTCGGTGGATGTGCACTGTTTGCCACTTCTTATTACGTCGTGCAGCGAACCTGCCAAACGCGACTGATTTCCGACAGCCTCGCCGCCTTCCACTTCTGGGGATGGCAAGCGGTGATCATCGGCGCCATCGTTACCTTGCCGCTGGGTTACACCACCACCAAGGAATACGCGGAACTGGAATGGCCCCTGGCTATTCTGCTGGCCATTGTCTGGGTCACCTACGGTCTGGTGTTCTTCGGCACCATCGTCAAGCGCAAGACCAAGCACATCTATGTGGGTAACTGGTTCTACGGCGCGTTCATCGTCGTGACCGCGATGCTGCACATCGTCAACCACATGTCGCTGCCGGTCAGCCTGTTCAAGTCCTATTCGGCCTACTCGGGTGCGACGGACGCGATGATCCAGTGGTGGTACGGCCACAACGCCGTGGGCTTCTTCCTGACCACCGGTTTCCTGGGGATGATGTACTACTTCGTGCCGAAACAGGCCGAGCGCCCGATCTACTCCTATCGCCTGTCGATCGTGCACTTCTGGGCACTGATCACCCTGTACATCTGGGCCGGTCCGCACCACCTGCACTACACCGCACTGCCGGACTGGGCTCAGTCCCTGGGCATGGCGATGTCGATCATCCTGCTGGCTCCGAGCTGGGGCGGCATGATCAACGGCATGATGACCCTGTCGGGCGCCTGGCATAAGTTGCGCACCGACCCGATCCTGCGCTTCCTGGTGGTCTCCCTGGCGTTCTACGGCATGTCGACCTTCGAAGGCCCGATGATGGCCATCAAGACCGTGAACTCCCTGTCGCACTACACCGACTGGACCATCGGCCACGTACACGCCGGCGCTCTGGGCTGGGTAGCAATGATCTCGATCGGCGCGATCTACCACATGATCCCGAAACTGTTCGGTCGTGCGCAGATGCACAGCACCGGCCTGATCAACACCCACTTCTGGCTCGCAACCATCGGTACCGTGCTCTACATCGCTTCGATGTGGGTCAACGGCATCACCCAGGGCCTGATGTGGCGTGCAATCAACGATGACGGCACCCTCACCTACTCGTTCGTCGAAGCGCTGCAAGCCAGCCACCCAGGCTTCATCGTTCGCGCCCTGGGCGGTGCGTTCTTCGCCTCCGGCATGCTGTTCATGGCCTACAACGTCTTCCGTACCGTACGCGCCTCGAACCCGGCTGAAGCCAAAGCCGCCGAACAGATCGCCGTAGTTGGAGCTCACTGATGAAGCATGAAGCAGTCGAGAAGAACATTGGCCTGCTGGCCTTCTTCATGGTCATCGCCGTCAGTGTCGGCGGCCTGACCCAGATCGTTCCGCTGTTTTTCCAGGACGTCACCAACAAGCCGGTCGAGGGCATGAAGCCCCGCACCGCCCTTGAACTGGAAGGCCGGGACGTTTATATCGCCAACGGTTGTGTCGGCTGCCACTCGCAGATGATCCGTCCGTTCCGTGCTGAAACCGAACGCTACGGCCACTACTCGGTCGCCGGTGAAAGCGTCTGGGACCACCCGTTCCTGTGGGGTTCCAAGCGTACCGGTCCGGACCTGGCCCGTGTCGGCGGTCGTTACTCCGATGACTGGCAGCGTGCGCACTTGTACAACCCGCGCAACGTAGTGCCCGAGTCGAAAATGCCGGCCTACCCGTTCCTCGTGGAAAACAAGCTCGACGGCAAGGACACTGCGAAGAAAATGGAAGTCTTGCGCACGCTCGGCGTCCCTTACACCGACGAAGACATCGCCGGTGCAAAAGACGCAGTGAAGGGCAAAACCGAAATGGACGCGCTGGTGGCCTATCTGCAAGGCCTGGGCACCATCATCAAAAGCAAACGGTGAATTAGATGGATATCGGGATGATTCGTGGCCTGGGCACCGTTGTCGTGATGGTGGCCTTCATTGGACTGGCACTGTGGGTGTTCAGCCCCAAGCGCAAGTCGGAGTTTGAAGACGCGACCTTGCTGCCTTTCGCGGATGATCCCGAAGCCATCAAGCACGTCGAGCAAGCTTCTAGGAGTAACAAAGAATGACTACATTCTGGAGTCTGTACGTCACAGTCCTCAGTCTCGGTACGATCTTCGCCCTGACCTGGCTGCTGCTGTCGACCCGCAAGGGCCAGCGCAGCGAACAGACGGACGAGACGGTCGGGCACTCCTTCGACGGGATCGAGGAGTACGACAACCCGCTGCCGAAATGGTGGTTCATGCTGTTCGTGGGCACCATCATCTTCGCACTGGGCTACCTGGCGCTGTATCCGGGCCTGGGTAACTGGAAAGGCCTGCTGCCGGGTTACGGCTACCTCGACAACGAGAAGCAGACCCCGTTCGCCAACGGCCAGACCGGCTGGACCGGCGTTCACGAGTGGGAAAAGGAAATGGCCAAGTCGGACGCCAAGTTCGGTCCGATCTTCGCCAAGTTCGCTGCCATGCCCATCGAAGAAGTGGCCAAGGACCCGCAAGCCCTGAAAATGGGTGGTCGCCTGTTCGCTTCCAACTGCTCGGTTTGCCACGGTTCCGACGCCAAGGGCGCCTATGGTTTCCCTAACCTGACCGACGCCGACTGGCGCTGGGGCGGCGAGCCGGAAACCATCAAGACCACCATCATGGGCGGCCGTCACGCGGTGATGCCGGCGTGGGCTGAAGTGATCGGCGAGCAAGGCGTGGCCGACGTGGCCGCGTTTGTCCTGACCAACCTCGATGGCCGCAAGCTGCCGGAAGGCACCAAGGCCGACCCGGTTGCCGGGCAGAAACTGTTCGCCACCAACTGCGTGGCGTGCCACGGTCCGGAAGGCAAAGGTACGCCAGCGATGGGCGCACCTAACCTGACTCACCCGGCCGCGTTCATCTACGGTTCGAGCTTTGCTCAACTGCAGCAGACCATCCGTTACGGCCGTCAGGGCCAGATGCCTGCGCAAGAGCAAATGCAGGGTAACGACAAGGTTCACCTGCTGGCCGCTTACGTCTACAGCCTGTCTCACGGCGAAAAAGCTGCGGAAGCCGAGGCTCAGTAAGACCTGCGCTTTCGGTAACAACAAAGGCCGCGCCAGTGAATCTGGCGCGGCCTTTTTGTTGGCTTTCTCTGGTTGGGAGATCATTTCATTTTCGACCAGGACTCGGCCTCTGTAGGAGCTGGCTTGCCAGCGATGGTCGTTAACGATAACGCGTGTGACCGGATAAACGCGGCGCACTTGAGTCCATCGCCGGCAAGCCGGCTCCTACAGGTATTGCGTTATCGGTGTTTCCCGGGATTGCGTGAAGAACCTTTTTCATGGGCGGCTGGCAAAAATCGATTTCACGGGCACCGTCTGGATCAACTGACGCGCCTGCCAATCGTTGTTCTTCACCAGGCTGACATGCAGTTGCTTGCGATCCTCGGAAAAACTGGCAACCAGGTAAGTCTCCTGAGAAGCGCCACCGCTGAGAAACATCGGCACACCGTTCAGGTTGGAGGCTTGGCCTCCGTCCTGATGGTAGTGACCCGCGAAGATGGCCGTGACCTCATACCTGGCGACCATTTCCCGGAAGCGTTTGACTTGCTCCCAATCCCCCATCATTCCGTCCGGCTTATGCATGTTGATGATGATCGCGTAGCCCTGAGCCCGGGCAGCCTTGAGATCTTTCTCCAACCAGTCGAGCGAACTGGTGATTTCGAATGTCGTCGGATTCAACACATGAGATATGCGGGTTCTGTAAGTCGGCTCATTATTCAACTGAACCATATGAACCTCGCCTATATTTTTTGAGTAAGCGAGACTGCCCGAATACAACCTGTAGAGCGCTTCTCCGGTTATACGCAGATCAATCTCGTCGACTTTACCCAAGTGGTGCTCCTTGAACTCCACGATACTGCCAGCAGCGCAGCTATTACTAAAACAATCATCAACATTATTCTGATAGTCGTGATTACCCAGACCATAAAGGTAATCACCTGCAAAGTATTTATTCAATGTCGACTCAAGGTAGGAGCGCTGCCATCCATGACCAAACGCTGTCATGTCGCCATTGATCATCAAGGGCACTTGTGACGGCGCGCCATGTTTCATACGGAAGTCGGCAATGCTCGCAAACTGGCTATCGAGCAGCCATCTGGAACGTTTTTCAAAGTCTGCAGCGGACTCGGGCTCGCCACTATCGGACTTCTCTGTCCATGGATATTGCGGATCAGAGGCAAAAACCATATGAAGCGGCATTCCTTCCACCGCCTGCACAACACTGGATGCCGAGAACAACAGCAGGCAGGCAAAAAACTTGATACTTGCATGAGTAAACATAGCGTCGAATTCCATCCATAGAATTAATAACACGCGAACAAAAAATCATCCGCAGTGGACTTTTAAATTATTCGACAAGAAACAAAACTTCAAAGATTCAGACGAATACAACCAAGTAAAGATATTTCCCGCGCGTCCCGCACCCTGGCAATCGCCGATCCGCCGCTCACACTAAGCGCAACCACACACTGCGCGTCCACTTGAGCGATATCGCTCGCCCTACCTGAAAACCGTCCATACTTCACAAGTCAATTGACTCAGATCACGTTTTGTTACATTCGCTACACCATCCGGGATTTTTACCCAACGCGACCAAAGGTCGCACCCGCAGGCTAGAGCGACAGGCGTATCATTGCGCCACTGCAACACCCCTTTTTGACCGCGGTCGGCATGTACTGACCGAGGCACTTTTCCACTGCCGTGGGATGCAATGATGAGCAACCAGATTCCGGTACACGACGTCACTCCACCCGCCAAGAACGCGAACAACAGCGTCGACCTCTACGCCTCCAGGGAAAAAATCTATACCCGCGCCTTCACCGGCCTGTTTCGCAACCTGCGGATGGCCGGCGGCGCCGTGCTGTTCCTGCTGTATTTCGGCACGGTGTGGCTGAACTGGGGCGGCCATCAGGCCGTGTGGTGGAACGTGCCTGAGCGCAAGTTCTTCATTTTCGGCGCCACCTTCTGGCCCCAGGACTTCATTCTGCTGTCCGGCATGTTGATCATCGCCGCGTTCGGCCTGTTCTTCATCACCGTGTACGCCGGACGGGTCTGGTGCGGCTATACCTGCCCGCAAAGCGTCTGGACCTGGATCTTCATGTGGTGCGAAAAAGTCACCGAAGGTGATCGCAACCAACGTATCAAGCTCGACAAGGCGCCGATGAGCGCCAACAAGTTCCTGCGAAAATTCAGCAAGCACAGCCTGTGGCTGTTGATCGGCTTCGTCACCGGCATGACCTTCGTCGGCTACTTCTCGCCGATCCGCGAACTGGTTTTCGACTTCTTCACCGGCCAGGCGGATGGCTGGTCGTATTTCTGGGTCGGGTTCTTCACCCTCGCCACTTACGGCAACGCCGGCTGGCTGCGTGAACAGGTGTGCATCTACATGTGCCCGTACGCACGCTTCCAGAGCGTGATGTTCGACAAGGACACCCTGATCGTTTCCTACGACCCGCGCCGTGGTGAAGGCCGTGGCCCGCGCAAGAAAGGTGTCGACTACAAGGCCCAGGGCCTGGGTGACTGCATCGACTGCACCATGTGCGTCCAGGTCTGCCCGACCGGTATCGACATCCGCGACGGCCTGCAAATCGAATGCATCGGTTGCGCCGCCTGCATCGATGCCTGCGACGCCATCATGGACAAGATGGAATACCCGCGCGGGCTGATCAGCTACACCACCGAGCACAACCTGTCGGGGCAGAAAACCCATAAACTGCGTCCGCGCCTGATCGGCTATGCGGTGGTGCTGCTGGCGATGATCAGCTTGCTGGTGACCGCGTTCTTCATGCGTTCGCTGGTGGGTTTCGATGTCAGCAAGGACCGTGTGCTGTACCGCGAGAACGCCGAAGGCCGGATCGAAAACGTCTACAGCCTGAAAATCATGAACAAGGACCAGCGCGACCATACCTACCTGCTCGAAGCCTCCGGCCTGCCGGATCTCAAATTGCAGGGTCGGCGAGAGATCAAGGTCGCGGCCGGCGAGATCGTCAGCCAGCCGGCCGAGCTGTCCGTCGCACCGGAAAAACTGCCGTCGAGCACCAACGAGGTGAAATTCATCCTCAAGGATGCAGACGACGACAGCATCCACATTGAAGCCAAGAGCCGGTTCATCGGCCCACAAAATCGTTGAGAGAACTGAACATGCCCGCTGCAAATGCCGCAAGTCCCTGGTACAAGCACCTCTGGCCGTGGATCATCATCGGGATCCTGGCTTGCTCGGTGACGCTGACCTTGTCCATGGTGACCATCGCGGTGAAGAACCCGGACAACCTGGTCAACGACAACTACTACGAAGCCGGCAAAGGCATCAACCGTTCCCTCGACCGTGAGCTGTTGGCGCAGAACCTGAAAATGCGCGCCAGCGTTCATCTCGATGACGTGACCGGCGAAGTCGACTTGCGCCTGAGCGGCGACAGCCAGCCCCAGACCCTGGAACTGAACCTGATCTCACCGACCCAGCCGGAGAAGGACCGCAAGATCACCCTGACCCGCAGCGACACCGAACAGGGCCGCTACATCGGCCAATTGAGCGACAAGATCGAAGGCCGGCGTTTTGTCGAGTTGCTCGGCACCCAGGACGAGCACATCTGGCGCATGTTCGAAGAGGAACTGGTCAGCCATGACAAGGACCTGCTGCTGGGTGACGAACCGTTGCAAGGCGCGGAAGACCTGAAAAAGTAAACATGCCATCGACTGTGGCGAGGGAGCTTGCTCCCGCTGGGGTGCGAAGCGCCCCTAAAACCTGCAACTGCGCTTCTTCAGGCACAGCGAGTCCGCAGCACTACGACTGCTTCGCAGCCGAACGGGAGCAAGCTCCCTCGCCACAAAGGCTTTCATGGCTACAGAAATGACCACCCCACTCCCCTGCTACCACTGCGCCCTGCCCGTCCCGGCCGGCAGCCGCTTCACCGCCGCCGTGCTCGGGGAGTCCCGCGAGTTCTGCTGCCCGGGTTGCCAGGCCGTGGCCGAGGCCATCGTCGCCGGCGGCCTGGAAAGCTATTACCAGCACCGCAGCGAAGCCTCGGCCAACCCCGAAGCGCTACCGGTGCAACTGGTGGACGAACTGGCGCTGTACGACCGTGCCGATGTGCAGCAATCCTTCGTTCGCCATGAAGGCGAACTCGCCGAAACCACCCTTTTGATGGAAGGCATCAGCTGCGCGGCTTGCGGCTGGTTGATCGAAAAACACCTGCGCACCTTGCCGGCGGTAGCCGAAGCTCGCCTGAACCTGTCCAACCATCGCCTGCACGTGCGCTGGAGCGACGCGCAACTCCCCCTGAGTCAGGTCCTCAGCGAACTGCGCCAGATCGGTTATGCCGCACACCCCTATCAGGCCGACCGCGCCAGCGAACAACTGGCCAGCGAAAACCGCCTGGCCCTGCGCCAGCTCGGCGTGGCCGGGCTGCTCTGGTTCCAGGCGATGATGGCAACCATGGCCACCTGGCCTGAATTCAACATCGACCTTAGCCCCGAAATGCACACCATCCTGCGCTGGGTCGCGCTGTTCCTCACCACCCCGATCGTGTTCTACAGCTGCGCGCCGTTTTTCAAAGGTGCCATGCGCGATCTGCGCACCCGCCACCTGACCATGGACGTTTCGGTATCGCTGGCCATTGGCAGCGCCTACATCGCCGGGATCTGGACGTCGATCACCGGGGTCGGCGAACTGTATTTCGATGCCGTCGGCATGTTTGCCCTGTTTCTGCTCGCCGGGCGTTATCTGGAACGGCGCGCCCGCGAGCGCACGGCTGCCGCCACCGCGCAGCTGGTAAACCTGTTGCCCGCCTCGTGCCTGCGATTGATGCCTGACGGCCAGAGTGAACGCATTTTGCTCAGCGAACTGCGTGTCGGCGATCAGGTGCTGGTTCATCCCGGCGCCATTCTTCCGGCTGACGGAAAAATTCTCGACGGTCAGTCGAGTGTCGACGAGTCACTGCTGACCGGCGAATACTTGCCGCAACCCCGCTCCCTCGGCGACGCAGTCACCGCCGGCACCCTGAACGTCGAAGGCGCGCTGACCGTCGAGGTTCAGGCCCTGGGCCAGAACACTCGCCTCTCGGCCATCGTTCGCCTGCTCGATCGTGCCCAGGCCGAAAAGCCGCGACTGGCGGAAATCGCCGACCGCGCCGCGCAATGGTTCCTGCTGTTGTCGCTGATCGCTGCCGCCGCCATTGGCCTGCTGTGGTGGGAGCTGGACTCATCGCGGGCCTTCTGGATTGTGCTGGCGATGCTCGTGGCGACCTGCCCGTGCGCGTTGTCACTGGCCACACCGACTGCCCTCACCGCCGCCACCGGTACGCTGCACAAACTTGGCCTGCTGTTGACTCGCGGCCATGTGCTCGAAGGCCTCAACCAGATCGACACGGTGATTTTCGACAAGACCGGCACCCTCACCGAAGGACGCCTGGCGCTGCGCTCGATCCGCCCTCTCGGCGCCCTCGACAGCGATCAATGCCTGGGCCTCGCCGCCGCCCTGGAAAATCGCTCCGAACACCCGATCGCCCGTGCTTTCGGACGCGCGCCGATGGCTGCCGAAGAAGTCCACAGCACCCCGGGCCTTGGCCTGGAGGGGCTGGTCGAAGGGCGTCGCCTGCGCATCGGCCAGCCAGGATTCGTTTGCGAGCTCAGCGGCGCCGTGGTGCCGTCGATGCCCGAAGAAGCCGGCCAATGGCTGCTGCTGGGTGACAGCCAGGGACCCTTGGCCTGGTTCGTCCTCGATGATCGTCTGCGTGCCGACGCGCCCGCGCTGCTGGACGCGTGCAAGGCACGTGGCTGGCGCACGCTGTTGTTGTCCGGCGACAGCTCGCCGATGGTCGCCAGCGTGGCGGCGGAGCTGGGCATCGATGAAGCCCGTGGCGGCTTGCGTCCGGACGATAAACTGCAGGTCCTGCAACAGTTGCATAAAGAAGGCCGCAAGGTGTTGATGCTGGGTGACGGGGTCAATGACGTGCCGGTGCTGGCGGCTGCCGATATCAGCGTCGCCATGGGTTCGGCCACCGACCTGGCGAAGACCAGTGCCGATGCCGTGTTACTGTCCAACCGCCTCGACGCGCTGGTGCAAGCCTTCAGCCTGGCGCGGCGCACCCGCCGGGTCATTATCGAGAACCTGTTGTGGGCAGGGTTGTACAATGGCCTCATGCTGCCCTTCGCCGCCCTCGGCTGGATCACTCCAGTCTGGGCGGCGGTGGGCATGTCGATCAGTTCGTTGACCGTGGTGTTGAACGCGCTGCGCCTGACTCGCATGCCGAGCGCGCCCGCCGCCAGCACCACGCCAGAAACCCGCCCGCTGCCGGCCTGAGCCGCGCGGGCATGGAGTCCAGATGCCAGCTCTTTACGTGATGATTCCCGCTGCGCTGCTGATCGTGGCCATCGCCGTCTATATCTTTTTCTGGGCGGTCGACAGCGGGCAGTACGACGACCTCGATGGCCCGGCCCACAGCATCCTGTTCGACGACCAGGACCCGAACCACACCGCTGCCGTCGATGAAGCCAGCGGCCAACCGGCCAAACCGCAAGACAAGGCTCCGCCCCATGTTTGAGCTGGCGCCACTGCTGGTGTCGGCAGTCATCCTCGGCTTGCTTGGCGGCGGCCATTGCCTGGGCATGTGCGGCGGCTTGATGGGCGCGCTGACCCTGGCGATTCCCAAGGAACAACGCAGCCGCCGCTTTCGCCTGCTGCTGGCTTACAACCTGGGCCGGATTCTGAGCTATGCCTGCGCCGGACTGCTGATCGGCCTGGCCGGCTGGGCCGTGGCCAGCAGCCCGGCAGCGATGTTCCTGCGCATTCTCGCCGGATTGCTGCTGATTGCCATGGGCCTGTACCTGGCCGGCTGGTGGAGCGGCCTGACCCGTATCGAAAGCCTCGGCCGAGGCCTGTGGCGGCATATCCAGCCAGTCGCCAACCGCTTGCTGCCGGTGTCGAGCGTTCCGCGTGCGCTGCTGCTGGGCGCGCTTTGGGGCTGGCTGCCGTGCGGCCTGGTCTACAGCACCTTGTTATGGTCGGCCAGTCAGGGCAATGCGCTGGACAGCGCATTGTTGATGCTCGCGTTCGGGCTCGGCACCTGGCCGGTGCTGCTCGCGACTGGCCTTGCCGCCGAGCGCATCACCGCACTGTTGCGCAAACGCAGCGTGCGGATGGCGGGCGGATTGCTGGTGATGCTGTTCGGCATCTGGACCCTGCCGGGGCCGCATCAGCATTGGTTGATGGGGCACTAGATCCTGCGGCAAGGGGGCTTGCTCCCGTTCGGCGGCGAAGCCGTCGCAAACCGGCCAATCCTTTCACACTGACTCACCGCATTCTCTGATTTTGGGGCCGCTTCGCAGCCCGACGGGGGCAAGCCCCCTCGCCACAAAAAAGCTTCAAACTCCCAGTTGATGCAAATCAAGATGCCCCGCCCCGCCCTCGCATAAAGTGGCTGACACTGCCAGCCAATCCGGGGGAATGCCCGCATGATGCTCGACGCCATTCGTTGGGACACCGATCTGATCCGCCGTTATGACCTGGCGGGACCGCGCTACACCTCGTACCCGACCGCCGTGCAATTCAACAGCCAGGTCGGCACTTTCGACCTGTTTCATGCCCTGCGCGACAGCCGCAAGGCCCAACGCCCGTTGTCGCTGTATGTGCACGTGCCGTTCTGCGCGAACATTTGCTATTACTGCGCCTGCAACAAGGTCATCACCAAGGATCGCGGCCGCGCACAGCCGTACTTGCAGCGCCTGGAACAGGAAATCCAGTTGATCGCCTGTCACCTCGACCCCGCGCAGAAAGTCGAGCAATTGCACTTCGGTGGTGGCACGCCGACCTTTCTCAGCCACGACGAACTGCGCCAGTTGATGGCGCATTTGCGCAAACACTTCAATTTGCTGGACGACGACTCCGGCGACTACGGTATCGAGATCGACCCCCGTGAGGCCGACTGGTCGACCATGGGCCTGCTGCGCGAATTGGGTTTCAATCGGGTCAGCATCGGTCTGCAAGACCTCGACCCGGCGGTGCAACGCGCGGTCAATCGCCTGCAAAGCCTGGAAGAAACCCGCGCGGTAATCGACGCCGCCCGCACCTTGCAGTTTCGCTCGATCAATATCGACCTGATCTACGGCCTGCCGAGACAGACGCCGGAGAACTTCGCCCACACGGTCGATGAAGTCATCCGCCTGCAACCGGACCGGTTATCGGTGTTCAACTACGCCCACCTGCCGGAACGCTTCATGCCGCAACGGCGCATCAACAGCAATGAGCTGCCGACGCCCGCGCAGAAGCTGGAAATGCTGCAGCGCACCATCGAGCAACTGATCAGCGCCGGCTACCGCTACATCGGCATGGATCACTTCGCCCTGCCCGACGATGAACTGGCGATTGCCCAGGAAGAGTCGACCCTGCAACGCAATTTCCAGGGCTACACCACCCACGGTCATTGCGATCTGATCGGTCTCGGCGTCTCGGCGATCAGCCAGATCGGCGACCTGTACTGCCAGAACAGTAGCGACCTGAGCGAGTATCAAAACGTCCTTGCATCCATGCAACTGGCCACCAGCCGCGGCCTGCTGTGCAATGCCGATGACCGTCTGCGGCGCGCGGTCATCCAGCAATTGATCTGCAATTTCAGCCTCGAGTTCGCTGACATCGAACAGGCCTTCAACATCGATTTCCAGGGCTACTTCGGCGATCTTTGGCCGCAACTGCAAGACATGGCCAAAGACGGGCTGATCAAGCTCGATCGCGACAGGATCACTATCCTGCCCGCCGGGCGGCTGTTGGCGCGCTCGGTGTGCATGGTCTTCGACGCGTACCTGGAACAACACAGCCGGCAACGGTTTTCACGGGTGATCTAGAGCGCTGCGACAAAAGCGCCACAGGCTGGCCTCAATGTCCTCGGGTGGGTTACCCTTACGTCTTATGTGTGATTTCCCACAAGGATTGAAGAAATGTCCGAGCCAGTAAAACTGCGCGCTCATAATCAAGCCCATTGCAAGGATTGCAGCCTGGCCCCTCTTTGCCTGCCACTTTCGCTGAATCTGGAAGACATGGATGCGCTGGACGAAATCGTCAAGCGCGGCCGGCCGCTGAAAAAAGGCGAATTCCTGTTTCGCCAGGGCGATACCTTCGATTCTGTCTACGCAGTGCGTTCTGGCGCCCTCAAGACCTTCAGCCTGAGCGACACCGGCGAAGAACAGCTCACCGGTTTCCACCTGCCGAGCGAACTGGTCGGCCTGTCGGGCATGGACACCGAAAAGCACCCGGTGTCGGCGCAAGCCCTGGAAACCACTTCGGTGTGTGAAATCCCCTTTGAACGCCTCGACGAACTGGCCCTGCAACTGCCGCAGTTGCGCCGTCAGTTGATGCGCGTGATGAGCCGCGAAATCCGTGACGATCAGCAGATGATGCTGCTGTTGTCGAAGAAGACCGCCGACGAACGCATCGCCACCTTCCTGGTCAACCTTTCGGCACGTTTCCGCGCCCGGGGTTTTTCCGCCAATCAGTTCCGCCTGAGCATGTCGCGCAACGAGATCGGCAACTACCTGGGCCTGGCGGTGGAAACCGTGTCCCGCGTGTTCACTCGCTTCCAGCAAAACGAACTGATCGCGGCGGAAGGCAAGGAAATCCGGATTATCGACCCGATCCAGCTGTGCGCCCTGGCCGGCGGTTCGCTGGAAAGCTGATACAAATCGTTGCGGCTGAGCGAAACGGTTCAGCCGCCGGTATAATGCGTCGTTTGCAGCCTTGCCAGGACACCACGACGATGGTCTTCGACTCCTTCGACATCAAATCCCTCATCCGCCCTGTCATCGACTTCCCGAAACCGGGTGTGATCTTTCGCGACATCACCCCGCTGTTCCAGTCGCCCACAGCCCTGCGCCTGGTGATGGACAGCTTCGCCCACCGTTACGTCGAGGCTGACTTCACCCATATCGGCGCGATGGACGCCCGTGGTTTCCTGATCGGTTCGGTACTGGCCTATCAGTTGAACAAGCCGCTGGTGCTGTTCCGCAAGCAAGGCAAGTTGCCGGCTGACGTGCTGGCCGAGGGCTATGCGACCGAGTACGGCGAAGCCTTCCTGGAAGTGCACGCCGACAGCCTGTGCGAGGGGGATTCGGTGGTGATGTTCGATGACCTGATCGCGACCGGCGGCACCCTGATTGCCGCCGCCAACCTGATCCGCCGCATGGGCGCCCGGGTGCATGAAGCGGCGGCGATCATCGATCTGCCTGAACTGGGCGGCTCGCAGCGCCTGGAAGACATGGGCATTCCTACGTTTTGCCTGACGCAGTTTGCCCTGACTGACAAGTAAGCGGCGCCTGTACTGACGCTTTCGCGAGCAAGCCCGCTCCCACAATGAATCGCATTCTTCCTGACAGAATGCAGTCAACTGTGGGAGCGGGCTTGCTCGCGAATGGCATCGGTCGCTACACCGCCAAACTCAAAGCCCCATCTGCTTGCTGATGATCTCGTTCATCACTTCCCGCGTCCCACCGCCAATCGACAGAATCCGGTTGTCGCGGTACAGCCGCTCCACCAGGCTTTCACGCATGTAACCCAGCCCGCCGAGTATCTGCACCGCATCGTTGACGATCCGGTCTGCGGTATCCGTCGCAAAATTCTTGGCCATGGAAATCTCCTTGATCACGCTCTGCCCCGCCGCCATTTTCGCCGCCTGGCGGTAAGTGAACTCCCGAGACACTTCCAGCGCTGTCGCCATCTCGGCGAGGCGATGCTTGATCACCTGAAACTTGCCGATCGGTTTGCCGAAGGCTTCGCGCTGGCGCGCCCACTTGAGGCTCTCCTCCAGCGCAAGTTGTGCGGTCATGTTGGCCATCAACGCCAGGGCCAGGCGTTCACTCTGGAAATTGCCCATGATGCAGGCAAAACCCATGTTCTCGGCGCCGATCAGATTGCCTGCGGGCACCCGGCAATCATCGAAGAACAGTTCGGCCGTGTCTGACGCCCACCAGCCCATTTTCTTCAGTTGCCGTCCTACGGTGAAACCCGGCGTGCCCTTTTCGATCAGTAACAGGCTGATGCCGGAGAACCCCGGCTCACCGGTACGCACAGCGACGGTATAGAAATCCGCGCGCACGCCGCTGGTAATAAAGGTCTTGCTGCCGCTGACCCGGTAAAAGTCGCCGTCGCGCACAGCTCGTGTTTGCAGGTTGGCGACGTCGGAGCCGCCACCGGGCTCGGTGACGGCCAGGGCGCTGATCTTCTCTCCCGACAGCACCTGCGGCACGACACGATCCCGTATTTCGGGACGGGCCCACTTGAGAATGGGCGGCAAGCCGATATCCAGCGAGCCCAGGCCGGCCACCAGCCCGCCTGACCCGCAGCGCATCAACTCTTCACTGGCGGCCACCTTGGCGAACAGATCCCCTTCGTGACTGCCTCCGTAAGCCTGTGGATAACCGATGCCGAGAATCCCCGCCGCGCCGGCCTTGAGGTAGAGCTCGCGAGGAAAACTTTCGGCTTCTTCCCACAACTCGATATCAGGAAGAATCTCGCGCTCGACGAAACGCCTGACGCTGTCGCGGACCAATTGGTGGTCGGGGTCGAAGTATTCCTGAAAGGCAGACATCGGCGAGCTCCACTGAAGGGGTCAGCGAAGTTAACCGAGCGCTTGCTTGGTTTTCAACAGGATTGTGTGAATCAGCGAAACCGAGGCGCGCCCTTCGCGAGCAAGCCCGCTCCCACAGGGGATTGCATTCCAAATGTGGGAGCGGGCTTGCTCGCGAAGACGTCGGCCCAGACGACACAAATTACAGAGTGATCGGCTTACGCCCGGCAAACGAATGCGCCAGTGTCCCGCCATCCACCAGTTCCAGCTCACCACCCAGCGGCACGCCGTGGGCGATGCGCGAGGCGATCAGGCCTTTGCTGCTGAGCAATTGGGCGATGTAGTGCGCCGTGGCTTCACCTTCCACGGTCGGGTTGGTGGCCAGGATGACTTCGGCGAAGGTGCCGGCCTCTTCGATCCGCGCCATCAATTGCGGGATGCCGATGGCTTCCGGCCCCAGGCCATCGAGCGGCGACAGATGCCCCTTGAGCACGAAATAGCGCCCGCGGAACCCGGTCTGCTCCACAGCATAAACGTCCATCGGGCCTTCCACCACGCAGAGCAAGGTGTCGTCGCGGCGGGTATCGGCGCATTGCGGGCACAGATCATCTTCCGTCAGCGTACGACACAAACGGCAGTGACCGACCCCTTCCATGGCCTGGCTCAGGGCCAGCGCCAGTCTCGAGCCGCCGCTGCGGTCACGCTCGAGCAACTGCAACGCCATGCGCTGGGCGGTTTTCTGACCCACGCCAGGCAAAATTCGCAGGGCGTCGATCAGTTGGCGAATCAAAGGGCTGAAGCTCATGGTGGAAAAGTCCGACAAAACAACGAGACGCGGTTTATACCCGCGCCTCGGTTGAGCGTCAAATTGCAGCGTGAATTACTCAGTCACGGGAAACCCGCACCACCAACTTGCCGAAGTTACGCCCCTCCAGCAGGCCGATGAACGCATCAGGCGCCTGTTCCAGGCCATCGACCACATCTTCGCGAAACTTCACCTTGCCATCGCGCACCCAGGGCGCCATGGCACTGAGGAATTCCGGCTGGCGATCACCATAGTCATCGAACACGATGAAGCCCTGGATGCGCACCCGCTTGGTCAACAGGGTGCGCTGCAACAGGGGCAGGCGATCCGGTCCACTCGGCGCTTCATGGGCGTTATAGGAGGCAATCAGGCCGCAGAGTGGAATCCGTGCCTTCGGATTGAGCAACGGCACCACGGTGTCGAACACCTTGCCGCCGACGTTTTCATAATAAATGTCGATGCCCTTGGGACAGGCCTGCGCCAGCTCGTCAGCAAAATCCGCGCTCTTGTGGTCGATACAGGTGTCGAAGCCCAGCTCCTCTACCACATAACGGCATTTGTCCGCGCCGCCGGCCACGCCGACCACGCGCAGCCCCTTGATCTTCGCCACCTGGCCGACTACCGAACCCACTGCGCCGGACGCGGCCGCCACCACCAGGGTTTCGCCGGCCTTGGGCTGGCCGATGTCCATCAGGCCCATGTACGCGGTCATGCCCGGCATCCCCAGGACTCCGAGGGCCATCGACGCACTGGGCAATCCCGACGGCACCGGGATGATGCTGCGCCCGTCATTGATGCTGTGGCTTTGCCAACCGGTGGCGCCGACCACCAGATCACCTTCCTGGAACTTCGGATTGAGCGACCGCTCGACTCGGCTGACCGCGCCCCCGGTCATGACTTCACCGATTTCCACCGGTGCGGCGTAGGACGGCGCATCACTCATGCGCCCGCGCATGTAGGGATCCAGCGACAGGAAAACGGTCTTGAGCAGCACCTGGCCGTCGGCCAGATCCGGCAGCGCCACCCGCTCCATGCGGAAGTTTTCCGGCGTTGGCGCGCCTACCGGGCGAGAAGCCAGGACAATGCGTTGATTGAGGGTCATGGGGTCGGACATGGCAGCGTCTCCTTTGATCGATGGGGTTCGGTGATATAGGGAGCAGACCTTTGTGGTGGTATGGCGTTCGATGTTTATTCAGTTGGACCGAGGCGACATTATCGCTGGCAAGCCAGCTCCTACAGGGTTCTATGTCGCCCGAAAACCCTCTGAAGGAGCTGGCTTGCCAGCGAAGACTATTTCACAGGCACTACATGCCTGCCTGCCAGAAACAAAAATGCCAGGCGCTATGCCTGGCTTTTTTTGTAGCTCATCTGCCGCCTGAAGGCGAATCAGAATGGCAGTTTCATGCCCGGCGGCAGTTGCATGCCGGCGGTCATGCTACCCATCTTGTCCTGGCTGTTGGCTTCGATCTTGCGCACGGCATCGTTGACGGCGGAGGCGATGACCGCTTCGAGCATTTCCTTGTCGTCTTCGCTCATGCCTTCGACCAGGCTTGGGTCGATGGTCACGCTCTTGACGTCATGACGACCGGTCATCACCACGGTGACCATATCGCCACCGGCTTTACCGGTGACTTCGGCGTTGGCCAGTTCTTCCTGCATCTTGGCCATTTTTTCCTGCATCTGCTGCGCCTGCTTCATCAGGCCGGCCATGCCACCTTTCATCATGGTAATCACCTCAAAAGTACTTGGATCAAAACAGCGCTCGGCCCATGTGGCCGAACGCCTTCAGTTATTAGCCCTGAGTGACCAGGGCGTCGACAGGTTCAATAGTATCGTTACGGACCACCGCACCGAACTGTTGCATCATTTGCTGGATGAACGGATCGCCGTGGATCGACTCCTCCGCCTCGCGCTGACGGTTGGCGCGGCGGCGTGAAGCCGCCTGTGCCGGGGTTTCCTGCTCGGGCTTGATCAGCTCGATGCTCAGGGTCAGCGTGCGCTGGTGATACTGGTTCAGCGCATCGTTGAGCCGCCGCTGCTGAGTGGCGTTGAACAAGGCACTGTGGGCCGGGTCCAGGTGCATCAGCCAATTGTCGCCATCCACCGCGATCAGCGTGCAGTTGGCGGCGATGCTGCCGGTCATGCCGGAGATCGGCAATTTCGGGAACATCTCCAGCCATTGCAGGGCCAGGCCGGTGGCCGGCATTGCCGCAGGTTCCGGCTCGGGCTCGGGCGCCGGGTCGGCGGCGTGCTCGCTGGCCAGTTCGTCGAGGTAACTGTAGGCCGAATCCATGTCCGGCTCGATGTAATCCTCGTCCAGCGGCGGCTCGTCATCCAGGTCCATGCCCGGCGTCGCGGCATCGACCTCGGCCACCGAAGGTTCCGGGATCGGCGCGGCGGCCCATTCCGGGGCGTCCGGCACCACGCTGTCCGGCGTCGGCAACGGCATCGGCGGTAACTCGGGTTGTTCGCTGGCGGTTTCCAGCACTGGCTCCACCGCCGGATGCTGAACGGGCGCGGGCTCGACCGGGTCGTTCCACGGCAGGTCGACAACGTCTTCGACCAAGACCGCTTCAACCAAAGGCGCAGGTTCTGGCACAACGACCGGCGCAACCGGTTCCGGTGCAGGCGCTGGAGCCGCTACTGGCGCAGCCGCTATCGGTGCAACGGCCGCTGCGACTACCGGCGCAACAACTGGCGCGGCAGCCACTGAGTTTGCGGAATCAACTGTGGCCTGGCTGATCCCCACTGGCTTTAGCGGTTGCCTCGGGGCATCCGCGGTGTCTGCGGGCCGGAACGCCAGCATCCGCAGCAAGACCATTTCAAAACCACCCCGGGGATCCGGCGCCAGCGGCAGGTCGCGGCGGCCGATCAGGCCCATCTGGTAGTAGAACTGCACGTCTTCGGCCGGCAAGGCCTGGGCCAGCGCCAGCACGCGATCACGGTCGCCGTGACCGTTGTCGACACCTTCCGGCAAAGCCTGGGCGATGGCAACGCGGTGCAGCACATTGAGAATTTCCGAAAGCACGCCGTTCCAGTCCGGGCCTTGTTCGGCCAGGTGGCGGACGGCTTCGAGCAACGCCTTGGCATCGCCTTCGATCAGCGCATGCAGGACGTCGTAGACCTGCCCGTGATCGAGGGTCCCGAGCATTGCCCGCACGTCGGCGGCCATGACCTTGCCTTCACCGAAGGCAATCGCCTGGTCGGTCAGGCTCATGGCGTCACGCATCGACCCGTCGGCGGCACGCCCCAGCAACCACAGTGCATCGTCTTCGAACGGCACGTTCTCGACACCCAGCACGTGGGTCAAGTGCTCGACCACGCGCTCCGGCGTCATGTTCTTCAGGGAGAACTGCAGGCACCGCGACAGAATCGTTGCAGGAAGTTTCTGCGGATCGGTGGTGGCCAGGATGAACTTGACGTAGGGTGGCGGCTCCTCGAGGGTTTTGAGCAGCGCGTTGAAGGAATGGCTGGAGAGCATGTGCACTTCGTCGATCAGGTAGACCTTGAAGCGCCCGCGGCTCGGGGCGTACTGCACGTTGTCGAGCAGCTCGCGAGTGTCTTCGACCTTGGTGCGGCTCGCGGCGTCGATCTCGATCAGGTCGACAAAGCGGCCTTCGTCGATTTCACGGCACACCGAGCACTCGCCACAGGGGGTCGAAGTGATACCTGTTTCACAGTTCAGGCATTTGGCAATGATCCGCGCGATGGTGGTCTTGCCGACCCCACGGGTACCGGTGAACAGGTAGGCGTGGTGCAGCCGCTGGCTGTCCAAGGCATTGATCAGAGCCTTGAGCACATGGGTCTGGCCGACCATTTCGCGGAACGAGCGCGGACGCCATTTACGTGCAAGAACCTGATAACTCATCGAAAACCGTCGCAGCGAAGGAAGCAGAAGCGGCTAATGCTAGCGGAGCAAGGCACAAATTGCATCCGGTGCGCTCGTGTATTGTGGCTAAGCTGCACATCGGGGGCTAATAACGGAGTGTTTATGCGGCTGGCCTTGGGGGCATTGCTGTTGATAAGCCTGGATGGCGTAGCCGCTGATGCGCCGTTGCGCTTTGCGATAACCGACAGCTGGACCATGCCCATGGTGCAACTGGAACGGGGCAAACCGACCCAGGGCATCCTGTATGACGTGATGCTCAGCCTTGCGACCCAGGTTGGCGTTCCGGCCGAATTCCATGTGCTGCCCCGCGCACGGGTGCAAAACGCCATGGAACACGGCGAGGTCGATGTCCGCTGCTATGCCGCACAATCGTGGCTGCCCCACCAGACCGGCGACTTCCTCTGGAGCATCCCGCTCTTTACCCAGCCCGACCTGCTGATCAGCCGGCATGCGCGCCCCGCTGCGATCAATCCGGCGGATTTGTCGCACCAGTCCATCGGCACCGTGCTGGGCTATAGCTACCCGACCCTGCAACCGCTGTTCGAAACCGAACAGTTGCATCGCGACGACGCACGCAATCAGGAACAGGTGCTGGAAAAACTCCTCGCCGGCCGCAACCATTACGCCGTCAGCAATCAATGGACCCTGGACTGGTTCAATCAACGCCTGCTGCCGGCGCAACAGCTGCGCAGCGTGGCGGTGCTTCAGGAACAGGATGTCGGCTGCTACGTGCGCAACGACCCGCAAGTGCCGGTACAGCGCATTCTGCGCACCCTGGCACAGATGAAAACGTCCGGGGAGATCGATGCGATTGTTCGGCTGTATATCGGTGGCGAACCTGCGGCTGCCGACAATTCGGAAACGACAAAAAACCGCCCCGGACAAAATCCTGGCAGCTAGCGAAAGTCTGTTTTCAGAAAGATAACGCGAGAGAACACCCGCGTGGCGTTAAGGTGGTAACCCTACCAGCCACACCCCGGCACACAATGTTCCCGCTGTGGCTGCTGCCTTCCGGCTCTGACCAGGTTCACGGGTAATCGTTGCGGGGGGACCGATAGGGTCACCATAACGACGCTCACCAGTCGGCGAGCCGCGCCATTGTACCTATCTGAGACGAAGTTACAACCGTTGGTTTCGGATTAAAAACATGAGGGGGTTCAAGCACTTGCTATTGCGCCTGGAGCACCTCGTCCGCCCTGCCGCCCTCCTGCTGGATCACCAGGTGAATAAAGTGCAGCCTGGCAATGACGGCTGGCGGCAGGACGAACGGATAGAAATCGGGCTGCCCCATGCTGCGTGACAGCTCATTGAGCATGCCGGCCAGTTCGATCCACGCATTGACGAACGACAGAAACGTCGCGCCACCGGGATGCTGTGGATCGTAGAGGGTATCCAACGGAAACGGCTGATAGTCGAAATCCATTTCCCGCGCACTCATGCCAAAACCCAGCGCGGTATCCACGGCGTCCATCATGTGCAGGTAATGCGCCCAGGTTTCCGCCCAGTCTTCCCACGGGTGCATGGTCGCGTAGGCGCTGACGTAATGCTGCTGCCAGTCGAGCGGTGCGCCCTGCTGATAATGCCGCTCGAGGGCTTCGGCATAGCTGGCGCGTTCATCGCCGAACAATTGGCGAAAGGGTTCCAGCCATTGGCTGTTGGCGATCAATCGGTCCCAGTAGTAATGCCCGACCTCATGACGAAAATGCCCGAGCAACGTGCGATAGGGTTCGTGCATTTGCACCCGCACCTGTTCGCGGTGCGCGTCGTCGGCTTCCTTGATATCGAGGGTGATCAGGCCATTGGCGTGGCCCGTGGTGGGCGGCTTGCCTTCGAGGTCGACGCCGATGAAATCAAACGCAAGGCCCTTATCTTCATCGACGCTTTTTGGAATCACTTGCAACCCCAGGCTGACCAGTTGCGCGACCAGACGCCGCTTGGCGGTTTCCACCTTGCGCCAGCGCTCATGGTTGTCGGCTATCGACAGATCAGGAATGGTGCGATTGAGGCTGCAGGCAATGCACAAGACGTCATGGTCGTTGGCAGGCAGTAACCAATTGCAGGCCGCCGGGGAGTCGAGGTTGGCGCAGCGTCGAAACAGGCCGGCCCCGGGATCGTCATCCAGCAACCAGGTGCCCGTTTGCACACCCGGTTGCAGCGAGGACAAGCGACTCTGCTGCGGCTGATAACCCAACGCCGCCGAACAGGCCAGGCACTGGCTGTTGCGAAAGAACAGCGACTGCCCGCAACGACAGGACCAGACCTTGCTGTTGCGCGAATTCTCATCCATGAACGGCGCGGCGATGCGCGAGCTGAGCTGTTCGAAGAAGCGGTACATGGCGATCTCTCCCTGGGGCTTGCCAAGACTAGATCATTCCCGAGAGCTGATCGTTCCCGCTTTCTGTGCTGCTTAAATCGCCTTCGCGAGCAAGCCCGCTCCCACATTCGATCGGATTCCTACAGGAAGAACTCGGTTAAATGTGGGAGCGGGCTTGCTCGCGAATGGCTTCACACCGAAATATCGTGCTTGCGCAGGAACTCGACAAACGCCTCCTCATCCAGCACTTTCAACCCCAGCTCATTGGCCTTGGTCAACTTCGAACCGGCACCCGGCCCTGCAACTACGCAATGGGTCTTGGCCGACACGGAGCCCGCCACCTTGGCACCCAGGCTTTCGAGCTTGTCCTTGGCCACATCTCGGCTCATCAGTTCCAGCGAGCCGGTCAGCACCCAGGTCTGCCCGGCCAGCGGCAAGCCTTCGACGACCTTCTTCTCGCTCTGCCAGTGCATGCCGAAATCGGCCAGTTGCTTCTCGGCCGCTTCGGCCAATTGGCGATTGGCCTCGATCGCAAAGAACTCGCGCACGGAATTGGCCTGCTTCTCCGGCAGCGCCTGACGCATGTCCAGCCAGTCAGCACCGATCACTGCCCGCAGCGAGCCGAATTTGTCCGCCAGTTTTTGCGCCCCGCCCGGCCCGACCAAGGGGATATGCAGCTTGTCGAGAAAACCACCCAGCGTGGTGCTCGCCGAAAACTCCGCGCCCAACTCGCCCTGATCCTGAATCTGCAAACCATGCCTGAGCAAATCAGCGATCACCTGCTGGTTATGCGCATCCTCGAAGAAGCTGTGGATCTCGTGCGCGACCTCCAGCCCGACATCCGGCAAGTACGTCAGCACCTGCGGCAAGGCCTGCTGCACACGCTCCAGCGAACCCAGGGAGCGCGCCAGCACCTTGGCCGTCTCCTCGCCGACATCGGGAATCCCGAGGGCGTAGATGAACCGCGCCAGTCCCGGTTTTTTGCTGTCTTCAATGGCGCCGAGCAGGTTCTTGCTCGACAGTTCGGCAAAGCCTTCAAGGTCGACGATCTGCTCGAACGTCAGGGCGTACAGATCGGCCGGCGAGCTCACCAGGCCTTCGTCGACCAGTTGCTCGACGCTCTTCTCGCCCAGGCCTTCGATGTCCATGGCGCGACGGGAAACGAAGTGGATGATTGCCTGCTTGAGCTGCGCGCCACAGGCCAGGCGGCCGACGCAGCGGTACACCGCGCCTTCGCTGACCGTCTCGCGGCCCTTGCTGCGCTTGATCAGTTGCGTGCGCTCGACATGGGACCCGCACACCGGGCACTGCTCGGGAATCTGCACCGGCCGGGCGTTTTCCGGACGACGCTCCATGACCACCTGCACCACCTGCGGAATCACGTCACCGGCACGGCGAATGATCACGGTATCGCCGATCATCAGGCCCAGGCGCGCGACTTCGTCCATGTTGTGCAGCGTGGCGTTGGCCACCGTGACACCTGCAACCTTGACCGGCTTCAGGCGCGCCACCGGCGTCACCGCACCGGTGCGGCCGACCTGGAATTCCACATCGAGCAGTTCGGTGAGCTCTTCCATCGCCGGAAACTTGTGGGCGATGGCCCAGCGCGGCTCGCGGGCGCGAAAGCCCAGCTCACGCTGGGAGGCAATACTGTTGACCTTGAACACCACGCCGTCGATTTCATACGGCAGCGCGTTGCGGCGCTCACCGATGTCGCGGTAGTAATCCAGGCACTCGGCGATACCCTGCGCCAGTTTCAGCTCGTGGCTGATCGGCATGCCCCAGGCCTTGAGTTGCTGCAAGTTGCCGATGTGCGTATCGGCAATCTCCGCCGACACCTGGCCGATGCCGTAGCAGCAGAATTCCAGAGGACGGTTGGCGGTGATCTTCGAATCCAGCTGGCGCAAACTGCCTGCCGCGGCGTTGCGCGGGTTGGCGAAGGTCTTGCCGCCGACTTCCAGTTGCGTGGCGTTGAGCCGCTCGAAACCGGCCTTGGACATGAACACTTCGCCACGCACTTCCAGGGTCGCCGGCCAACCGCTGCCGTGCAGCTTGAGCGGGATGTTGCGCACGGTGCGCACGTTGACGCTGATGTCTTCGCCAGTCGTACCGTCGCCACGGGTGGCGCCGCGCACCAGCACGCCATCCTGATACAGCAGGCTGACGGCCAGGCCATCGAGCTTGGGCTCACAGCTGTACTCGACTGTCGCGCCGCCACCGAACAGGTCGCCCGCCGGCAAATCCAGGCCTTCGGTCACCCGGCGGTCGAACTCGCGCATGTCGGTTTCTTCGAAGGCGTTGCCGAGGCTGAGCATCGGCACTTCGTGACGCACCTGGGTAAACGCCGACAGCGCCGCGCTGCCCACTCGCTGAGTCGGCGAGTCGCTGGTGATCAGTTCGGGATTGGCCGCCTCCAGCGCCTTGAGCTCGTTGAACAAGCGGTCGTATTCGGCGTCCGGAATGCTCGGCTCGTCGAGCACGTGGTAGCGATAGTTGTGCTGATCCAGCTCAGCGCGCAGCTCTAAAATGCGGTTCTTGGCGGCGGTCATGGATGTTCTCTCATAAAGCAAAAGAGCAGCCTAGGCTGCTCAATTTGTAGATGCGGCGCAGATTCATTGTAGGAGGCCGGCTTGCCGGCGATGGCGATTTCAAGTCCGCATCGCCAGCAAGCCGGCTCCTACAGTGTGTGGCAGTCATGTCCACACATTTCAAAAATCAACGCTTCTGAGTCAGGGCGCGGCGTTCGAATTCGACGATGCGCTGACGGTAATGCTCAATCGTTTGTGCGGTGAGTACGCTGCGCTGGTCGTCCTTCAGTTCGCCGTTGAGCTCCTGGGACAGTTTGCGCGCTGCCGCCACCATCACGTCGAACGCTTGCTTCGGATGGCGAGGGCCTGGCAGACCCAGGAAGAAGCTCACCGCCGGGGTGCTGAAGTGATCGATGTCGTCCAGGTCGAAAACGCCGGGCTTGACGGCGTTGGCCATGGAGAACAGCACTTCACCGTTGCCCGCCATGCTTTCGTGACGGTGGAAAATATCCATCTCGCCGAAACGCAGGCCGCTTTCCAGAATGTTCTGCAACAGCGCCGGGCCCTTGAAGCCGGCCGCGTCGCGGCAGATCACGCTGATCACCAGCACTTCTTCAGCTTGCGGCTGCTCTTTGTCGCCCAGCGATGGCGAGGACTTGGTGTCATCCGGGAAGTCGTCGTCGCGGCTGCTGAAGCTCGGGCCACCATCCAGATCCAGGCTGAGATTCATGTCGCCCTGGGAAGGCTCGCTGTGGCCACGCTTGCCGCGCTTGGAGCCCGACTCGCGAGGCTCACGGGCCGGCATGCTCACCGACGGCAGATCCTGCTCGTCCAGTTGCGGCTCTTTATGGTTGTCCAGCACTCGCGGCGGGCCCAGCAGCTCGGCGCTGCTGTCCTCGTCCGGCAGGTTGGACAGACTTCGGTCAAGACGGAACTTCAGTTTTCCCTTGCCGCCGCGCATACGGCGCCAGCCATCAAAAAGAATACCGGCAATGACAATAATGCCGATGACGATCAGCCACTCGCGCAGACCGATTTCCATGTAATCCCGTGCCTCTATAAAAAATGCTGAAAAATAAGGGGTTTACAACCTGCAAACCGCTTTAAAACGTGGCGCCAACTCTATGTTCTGACAGGCGTTTTGCCCACGTATACGAAAAATTGACATTAAACTAGCACGACCAAAGGCAACTTTACACCGTCTACCACGTTGGCTAGCGCGAATATGTCGATTGGCCAGCAAGTCGAAGTCAGCAAAAGAGTCCTACAACCCGTAAACACCCCTTCCCACGATCACGACTCAGGCATCCACCATCGCCATTGCCTCCTCCACATCCACTGCCACCAGACGTGAACAACCGGGTTCGTGCATCGTCACACCCATCAGTTGATCAGCCATTTCCATGGCGATCTTGTTGTGGGTGATATAGATGAACTGCACTGTCTGCGACATCTCTTTTACCAACCGCGCGTAGCGTCCAACGTTAGCGTCATCCAATGGCGCGTCAACTTCATCGAGCATGCAGAACGGCGCCGGATTCAACTTGAAGATCGCAAAAACCAGGGCCAATGCGGTCAGGGCTTTTTCGCCACCAGAGAGCAAATGGATGGTGCTGTTCTTCTTTCCTGGCGGCTGCGCCATGATCGTTACCCCTGTATCGAGTAGATCTTCGCCCGTCAGTTCCAAATACGCGCGGCCTCCACCGAAAACTTTTGGGAAAAGCGCCTGTAAACCGCCATTGATCTGATCAAAGGTATCCTTGAAGCGGTTACGGGTTTCCTTGTCGATCTTGCGAATCACGTTCTCGAGGGTTTCGAGCGCTTCGACCAGGTCGTCGTTCTGCGCATCCAGATAACGTTTACGCTCCGATTGTTGCTGGTACTCATCGATGGCTGCGAGGTTGATCGCGCCCAGGCGCTGAATTCGCGCGGCGATGCGCTCGAGTTCTTCCTCGGCGTCCTTCTCGTTGGCCTCGGCGGTCAACGTCGCGAGTACGCCATGGAGATCGTAGCCGTCTTCCAGCAACTGGTCCTGCAAAGTCTTGCGGCGCACGGTCAGGGCTTGCCATTCCATGCGCTGGGTTTCGAGCTGGCCGCGAATCAACTGCGATTGCTGTTCGGCCTGGCTGCGGCGCTTCTCGGCGTCGCGCAATTCGCGATCGGCATCTTCGAGGGCGATCTGCGCGGTCTTGAGCTCCTCGTCGACAGTCATACGCTTGTCGAGCAACTCTTCGAGTTTCAAACGCAGCTCTTCCAGTGGCGCTTCGCCCTCCTCCAGATTGAGGCTCAATTGCTCGCGTTTTTCGGTCAGGCGTTCGGACTGCATTTCCAGACGCTCCAGCGCCTGGCGCGTGGAATCGTGCTGCGCCTTGAGCGAGCCCAGACGCACCGCCAACTGGTGGGCGTGATCCTTGTGTTGCCGGGCTTCCTGACGCACCCGGTCCAGGCGTTCACGCAAACTGTCGCGCTGGGCCAACAGCAACTCACGCTGCTCGGTGTCCAGCGCCATGCTGTCGAGGGCTTCCTGCAATTGCAGGCGCGCTTCGCCGATGTTTTCGTGCTCCAGGGCTCGCTGTTCGTCCAGCTCGGTGAGCTCTTCGTCGAGACGGGTGCGGCGCAGGGTCAATTGCTCGGCCTTGGCTTTACCGGCGGACAACTGGGCTTTCAGTTCACCCTGCTGACGCGCTTCGTCTTGCAGCAAACGGCGCAGATGCTCACGGCCGTTTTCCTGCTGACGCTGCTGCGCCCGCAGGTTCTGTAATTGGGTTTCCAGGGTTTCGACAGCGGCTTCGCGCTCTTCGCGCTCAAGGCCCAGTTGCTGGATTTCCTGACCACGGGCGAGCACACCGCTTTCGGCTTCGCTGGCCCGACGCACACGCAAGAAGTGCCGGCCGACCCAGTAACCATCACGGCTGATCAGGCTCTGCCCGGCAGCCAATTGACTGCGCAAGGCCAGGGCCTGTTCGAGGCTGTCGACCGGTTTGACCTGCCCCAGCCATGGCGACAGATCGATCTGCGCCTCGACCTTGTCCAGCAAGCTGCCCGGCATTCGCACACCATCGCTGGCCGGGCTGAGCAAGCGCAAGTCGCCCTGGGTAAACCCGGACAAATCGAAATCGTTGAAATCGTCCACCAGCACCGCTTGCAGGTCGGCGCCGAGCACGGTTTCCACCGCCAGCTCCCAACCGGCCTCAACCTTCAGGCCTTCGGCCAGGCGCGGGCGATTCGCAAGATTCTGTTCGCGCAGCCATTCGGCGGTGCCGGTGCCCGGATCGAGCGCGGCTTGCTGCAAGGCTTCGAGCGATGCCAGGCGACCGTTGAGGCGCTGTAAATCACCCTGGGCCTGCTGTTGCGCCGTCAACGTTTGCTGCAGTTGCTGGCGCAGTTGCTCAAGCTTTTCGACCTGGGCTTCTTCGCTGGTCTGCAAGTCCTCAAGGGTCGCCTCGGATTCCGCGAGCTGCTCGCTGAGCTCCATGATCGCCGCGTCTTCCGGGTCCGCCGAGAGCAAGGCGCGTTCTTCGCCAAGACGCTTCTGGCGATCGGCCAGGCGCTCCAGGCTGGTTTCCAGCTGCTGGATCCGCGACTGCTGCACTTCGGCCTGACGGCGCGGCTCGGCGGCGGTGAGGTTGAACGTATCCCACTGCTCCTGCCAGCCGTGCATGGTGGTTTCGGATTCTTCCAGGGCGGCAGCGGCCTCTTCGGCGGCGGCGCTGGTGACTTCCTGCTCCGGGGTGAGCATGTCCAGCTCTTCGCCCAGGGTCAGCAGCAGCGTGCGGTCGTGACCCAGGTGGGATTCGGTTTCCAGGCGAGCGCGCTCGGCCTCCTTCAAATCGTCCTGCAACTGGCGCAAGCGCTGCTGGCCGTGCTGGATGCTCTGCTCGACCCGGGCGATGTCGCCGCCGACCGAGTAGAAGCGTCCTTGCACCAGGTTGAAGCGCTCCGACAGGTCGTGATGCCCGTCACGCAGGCGCTCGATGCTCGCGTCGGCGTTGCGTTGTTCAGCCACCAGGGCTTCGAAAGAAACCTCCTGGTTGCCGATGATCGCTTCACGCTGGCCGACCTGATCGTTCAGCGCCTGCCAGCGCAGGGCCGACAGCTGGGCCTTGAGCTGACGCTCCTCGCCCTTGAATTCCTGATACTTCTTGGCGGCCTCGGCCTGGCGGTGCAAGCGTTCCAGCTGACGCTCAAGCTCTTCACGCAGGTCGGTCAGGCGCTCAAGGTTTTCGTGGGTGCGGCGGATACGGTTTTCCGTCTCGCGCCGGCGCTCCTTGTACTTGGAGATGCCCGCGGCTTCTTCGATGAAGTTACGCAGGTCTTCGGGCTTGGACTCGATCAGCTTGGAGATCATCCCCTGTTCGATGATCGAGTAGCTGCGCGGGCCGAGACCGGTGCCGAGGAAGATATCGGTGATGTCGCGACGCCGGCATTTGGTGCCGTTGAGGTAATAGGTGGTCTGGCTGTCGCGGGTCACTTTGCGGCGAATGGAGATTTCCGCATAAGCAGCATATTCACCAAGCAGTGTGCCGTCGGAGTTATCGAACACCAGCTCGATACTCGCCTGGCTCACTGGCTTGCGGCTGGTCGAGCCGTTGAAGATGACGTCGGTCATCGACTCGCCACGCAGGTTCTTCGCCGAACTCTCGCCCATCACCCAGCGCACGGCGTCGATGATGTTCGATTTGCCGCAACCATTGGGCCCGACCACCGCCGCCATGTTACTGGGGAAGTTCACCGTGGTCGGGTCGACGAAGGACTTGAACCCCGCCAGCTTGATGCACTTGAGCCGCAAGATCAGGCGTCCGTCAGAGCGGAGATCACCAGATCGCAACTGCGCTGGGCGTAAGCCGTCAGCACCACGCGAATCTGCGCGAAGTCACGGGCGATCACGGCGGCAAGCAGGCGTTCGAACAGCTCCAGGTACTCGCTCATCGACGCCTTGCGCTGGTCCAGGGCAAGGAAATAGGCACGGCTCATGGCCGGCTGCAGATTCTCGACGGTTTCCTGCAAGTACGGGTTGTTGGCGAACGAGTACGTGGCGCGCATCACGCTGAAACTGTCGTCGACGAAGGCATGGATGTCCTGGCGCTCGTAGCTGGCCGCCAGGCGCTGCTGAATCTGCACGAACGGCGCCAGATCGGCCTGGACTTTCCAGCCATTGGCCACGGCATTGGCGAGCAGGATGTACATTTCGCTCATCAGCGTGCACAGGCTCTGCACCTTGTGCGGGGTGAGTTCCGTCACATGAGCGCCACGGCGCGGCAGGATCGCGATCAGGTGCCGACGCTCGAGGATCAGCAAAGCCTCGCGGACCGAACCACGGCTGACATTGAGGGCCAGCGTGACCTTCTGTTCCTGGATGCGCTCCCCGGGCTTCATTTCGCCGCGAATGATGCGTTCGGCGAGGTGGTGAGCGATTTGCTCGGCGAGGCTGTCCGGCGCCTTGAACGTCATGGTTGTCCTTCAAACTCTTCGATCTGTACAAGCGGCGCAGTGTAGCGCAATTGCCGCATCAGGGCGGAGTGCCCGCCCTGAGGTTTTTTGGCACGATTCAAGCAAATTCAAGCAAAAAGGCAGGCTAACGAACCAGCGACAATAATTAACCAACAGGTAGTTGATCGACAAAATGCATTTTCCTGACCTTTAAGTCAGAAAATCATTGACCGAAAAGTCAGACCTGCTAAATTCGGTCCTATCGGTTAACAACAATAATGAGTCTGCGAGGCCTTCCGTGATCCAGTTTTTACTAAACCAGGAACTCCGTAGCGAGCACGCCCTGGACCCGAACCTGACCGTGCTCAATTATCTGCGCGACCATGTGGGCAAGCCCGGCACCAAAGAAGGCTGCGCCAGCGGTGACTGCGGCGCCTGCACCGTGGTGGTTGGCGAATTGCAGACCGATGATGACGGTCGCGAACACATTCGTTATCGCAGCCTCAACTCGTGCCTGACCTTCGTGTCGTCCCTGCACGGCAAGCAATTGATCAGCGTTGAAGACCTCAAGCACAAAGGTGAACTGCACAGCGTGCAGAAAGCCATGGTCGAGTGCCACGGCTCGCAATGCGGCTTCTGCACTCCCGGTTTCGTGATGTCGCTGTTTGCCCTGCAAAAGAACAGCGACGCACCGGATCATGCCAAGGCCCACGAAGCACTCGCCGGCAACCTCTGCCGCTGCACTGGCTACCGGCCGATCCTGGAAGCCGCCGAGCAGTCCTGCTGTGGCAAACAACCGGATCAGTTCGATGCCCGTGAAGCCGAGACCATCGCGCGCCTGAAAGCCATTGCCCCGACCGATATCGGCGAACTCAACAGCGGCGACAAACGCTGCCTGGTGCCGCTGACCGTGGCCGACCTGGCCGACCTCTACGACGCTTATCCACAGGCCCGCCTGCTGGCCGGCGGTACCGACCTGGCGTTGGAAGTGACGCAGTTCCACCGCACCTTGCCGGTGATGATCTACGTCGGCAACGTCGCCGAGATGAAACGCATCGACCGTTTTGACGATCGCCTGGAAATCGGCGCCGCCACCTCCCTTTCCGACTGCTACGAGGCCTTGAACGCCGAGTATCCGGATTTCGGTGAATTGCTGCACCGCTTCGCCTCCTTGCAGATCCGCAACCAGGGCACCCTCGGCGGCAACATCGGCAACGCCTCGCCGATCGGTGACTCGCCGCCGCTGCTGATCGCACTGGGCGCGCAAATCGTCCTGTGCAAAGGCGAAACCCGCCGCACCATGGCCCTGGAAGATTACTTCATCGATTACCGCGTCACTGCGCGCCAGGAAAGCGAGTTCATCGAGAAGATCATCGTGCCGCGCGCCTGCGTCGAAAAACTGTTCCGCGCCTACAAGGTGTCCAAGCGCCTGGACGATGACATCTCTGCTGTCTGTGCCGCCTTCAACATTCGCCTGGAAAACGGCGTAGTGGCTGAAGCCCGCGTCGCCTTCGGTGGCATGGCGGCCATCCCGAAACGTGCCGCTGCCTGCGAAGCCGCGCTGCTCGGCTCGCCATTCAACAACGCCAGCGTTGAGCGCGCCTGCGCTGCCCTGGGCGAAGACTTCACGCCGCTCTCGGATTTCCGCGCCAGCAAGGAATATCGCCTGCTCAGCGCGCAGAACCTGCTGCGCAAATACTTCATCGAACTGCAAACACCGCACATCGAGACTCGGGTGACCGCTTATGTCTAATCATCATGCCGTAGAGAAGACCCAAGCCGAATTGGCTGAACTGTTCGCCAAGGACCTGACCACCGGTGTCGGCCGCAGCGTCAAGCACGACAGCGCCGCCAAGCATGTGGCCGGTGAAGCGCAGTACATCGACGATCGCCTGGAGTTTCCGAACCAGTTGCACGTCTATGCACGCATGTCGGACCGTGCCCACGCCCGCATCATCAGCATCGACACCGCGCCGTGCTACGCCTTCGAAGGCGTGCGCATCGCCATCACCCACGAAGACGTGCCGGGCCTGAAAGACATCGGCCCACTGATGCCCGGCGATCCGCTGCTGGCCATCGATACTGTGCAATTCGTCGGTCAACCGGTGGTCGCCGTCGCCGCGAAAGACCTGGAAACCGCACGCAAGGCCGCGATGGCCGCGATCATCGAATACGAAGACCTGGAACCTGTGCTGGACGTGGTCGAAGCGCTGCGCAAACGCCACTTCGTACTCGACAGCCATACCCATAAGCGTGGCGATTCAGTCTCGGCGCTGGCCACCGCCGAGCACCGCATACAGGGCACGCTGCACATCGGCGGCCAGGAACACTTCTACCTGGAAACCCAGATCTCTTCGGTGATGCCGACCGAAGATGGCGGCATGATCGTCTACTGCTCGACCCAGAACCCTACCGAAGTGCAGAAGCTGGTAGCCGAAGTACTGGACGTGTCGATGAACAAGATCGTCGTCGACATGCGCCGCATGGGCGGTGGTTTCGGCGGCAAGGAAACCCAGGCGGCCAGCCCGGCGTGCCTGTGCGCGGTGATCGCGCACCTCACCGGCCAGCCGACCAAGATGCGCCTGCCGCGCGTCGAAGACATGCTGATGACCGGCAAGCGTCACCCATTCTACGTCGAGTACGACGTGGGCTTCGACAGCACCGGCCGCCTGCACGGCATCAACCTGGAACTGGCCGGCAACTGCGGTTGCTCGCCTGACCTGTCGGCGTCGATCGTCGACCGGGCGATGTTCCACTCGGACAACTCGTACTACCTGGGTGACGCGACCATCAACGGTCACCGCTGCAAGACCAACACCGCGTCGAACACCGCCTACCGTGGTTTCGGCGGCCCGCAGGGCATGGTCGCCATCGAAGAAGTGATGGACGCCATCTCTCGCCACCTGGCCCTGGATCCTTTGGCGGTGCGCAAGGCCAACTACTACGGCAAGACCGAGCGCAACGTCACCCACTACTACCAGACCGTCGAGCACAACATGCTCGAAGAGATGACCGCGGAGCTTGAAGAAAGCAGCCAGTACGCCGAGCGTCGCGAAGCGATTCGTCGCTACAACGCCAACAGCCCGATCCTGAAAAAAGGCCTGGCGCTGACCCCGGTGAAATTCGGTATTTCCTTCACTGCCAGCTTCCTCAACCAGGCGGGTGCCCTGGTGCACGTCTACACCGACGGCAGCATCCACCTGAACCACGGCGGCACCGAAATGGGCCAGGGCCTGAACACCAAGGTCGCGCAGGTCGTGGCTGAAGTGTTCCAGGTGGAAATGGACCGCGTGCAGATCACCGCGACCAACACCGACAAGGTACCGAACACCTCGCCGACCGCCGCTTCCAGCGGTGCCGACCTGAACGGTAAAGCCGCGCAGAACGCCGCCGAAACCATCAAGCAACGCCTGGTGGAGTTCGCTGCCCGCCAGTACAAGGTCAGCGAAGAAGATGTGGAATTCCACAACGGCCACGTGCGGGTCCGCGATCACATCCTGACCTTCGAAGCGCTGATCCAGCAGGCGTACTTCGCCCAGGTGTCGCTGTCGAGCACCGGGTTCTACAAGACTCCGAAAATCTACTACGACCGCAGCCAGGCTCGTGGTCGTCCGTTCTACTACTTCGCCTTTGGCGCGGCGTGCTGCGAAGTGCTGGTCGACACCCTGACCGGCGAATACAAGATGCTGCGCACCGACATCCTCCACGACGTCGGCGCCTCGCTGAACCCGGCCATCGACATCGGTCAGGTCGAGGGTGGTTTCATCCAGGGCATGGGTTGGCTGACCATGGAAGAGCTGGTGTGGAACAACAAGGGCAAGCTGATGACCAACGGCCCGGCCAGCTACAAGATCCCGGCCGTGGCGGACATGCCGCTGGACCTGCGGGTGAAGCTGGTGGAAAACCGCAAGAACCCGGAAGACACAGTGTTCCACTCCAAGGCCGTGGGCGAGCCGCCGTTCATGCTCGGCATCGCCTCGTGGTGTGCGATCAAGGACGCCGTGGCGAGCCTGGGCGATTACAAACATCAACCGAAAATCGACGCACCGGCGACCCCGGAGCGCGTGTTGTGGGGCTGTGAGCAGATGCGCCAGTTGAAGGCGGCGAAAGCGGCCGAAGCTGAAGTCGAGTTGGCTCCGCTCTAGGACCGAGGTGACTGGATCGCCAGCAAGCCGGCTCCTACAGACAGGCGGTGCGTCGCGATTTTGCGACCGACACGAAACCTGTAGGAGCCGGCTTGCTGGCGAAGACGACCGAACAGACAACGACGATGTCGAGGTGAACATGTACAACTGGATCGACGCCCTCGCCGACCTGCAAAACCGCGGTGAACCCTGCGTACTGGTCACCATCATCGAAGAGCTCGGCTCGACGCCGCGCAACGCTGGCTCGAAGATGGTCATCAGCGCGAACCAGGCCTTCGACACCATCGGTGGCGGGCACCTGGAATACAAGGCCATGCAGATCGCCCGCGAGATGCTGGTTAGCGGCAAGCAGGACACCCATCTTGAGCGTTTCAGCCTCGGCGCCAGCCTCGGCCAATGCTGCGGTGGTGCAACCGTTTTGCTGTTCGAACCGATGGGCCAGGTGCAGGCGCAGATCGCCGTGTTCGGTGCCGGCCACGTAGGCCGCGCCTTGGTGCCGCTGCTGGCCAGCCTGCCTTGCCGGGTGCGCTGGATCGATTCGCGGGAAGATGAATTCCCCGAGCAGATTCCCCACGGCGTGCGCAAAATCGTTTCCGAAGAACCTGTGGATGAAATCGATGATCTGCCTGCCGGCAGCTATTGCATCGTGATGACCCACAACCACCAGCTCGACCTCGAACTCACCGCTGCGATCCTCAAGCGCAACGACTTCGCCTACTTCGGCCTGATCGGTTCGAAGACCAAACGCGTGAAGTTCGAACACCGCCTGCGCGACCGTGGTTTCGACAGCAGCGTCGTGCAACGCATGCGCTGCCCGATGGGCATCGGCGAAGTCAAAGGCAAGTTGCCTGTGGAAATCGCCATCTCCATCGCCGGCGAAATCATCGCCACCTACAACGCCAATTTCGGCCAGCAAACGTCCAGCGCCGAACCGATTGCCAAACTGCTGCCCGCTTCACGCCGCAGCCACGCTTCGAAGCAAGCCGCCTCGAACTGACAAGCCAGACATTGAGAACTCACATGCCTTTGACTCGCAAAGCCTACCGCGCCGCCATCCTGCACAGCATCGCCGACCCTGCCATCGTTGGTATCGAAGCCTCCTACGAGTATTTCGAAGACGGCTTGCTGGTTGTGGATAACGGCCAGATCAGCGCCCTCGGCCACGCCAGCGAACTGCTGCCGACCCTGCCGGCCGATATCGAAATCACCCACTACCAGGACGCGCTGATCACCCCTGGCTTCATCGACACCCACATCCACCTGCCGCAAACCGGCATGGTCGGCGCCTACGGCGAGCAATTGCTGGACTGGCTCAACACCTACACCTTTCCGTGCGAAAGCCAGTTCGCCGACAAGGCCCACGCCGACCAGGTCGCGGATATTTTCATCAAGGAACTGCTGCGCAACGGCACCACCACGGCGCTGGTATTCGGCAGCGTACACCCGCAATCGGTGAACTCGTTCTTCGAAGCGGCCGAGCAGCTCGACCTGCGCATGATCGCCGGCAAGGTGATGATGGACCGCAATGCCCCGGACTATCTGACCGACACCGCTGAATCCAGCTACGTCGACAGCAAGGCGCTGATCGAACGCTGGCACGGCAAGGGTCGCCTGCACTACGCGGTCACCCCACGCTTCGCACCGACCAGCACCCCGGAACAGCTGACCCTGGCCGGCCAGTTGCTGACCGAATACCCGGATCTGTACATGCAGACCCACATCAGCGAAAACCTCAAGGAAATCGAGTGGGTCAAGGAACTGTTCCCGGAGCGCAAGGGTTACCTGGACGTCTACGATCACTACCAGTTGCTCGGCGAGCGCTCGGTGTTCGCCCACGGCGTGCATCTGTGTGATGACGAGTGCGCGCGGCTGGCGGAAACCGGTTCGGCCATCTCGTTCTGCCCGACCTCGAACTTCTTCCTCGGCAGCGGCCTGTTCAACCTGCCGATGGCCGAGAAGCACAAGCTCAACGTCGGCATCGGCACCGACGTGGGCGGCGGCACCAGTTTCTCGCTGCTGCAAACCCTCAACGAAGCCTACAAGGTCATGCAGCTGCAAGGTGCGCGCCTGAGCCCGTTCAAGTCGCTGTACCTGGCCACCCTCGGCGGCGCCCGCGCGCTGCGTCTGGAAGACAAGATCGGCACCCTGCTACCGGGCACCGACGCCGACTTCCTGGTGCTGGACTACAACGCCACGCCGCTGCTGAGCTATCGCTTGCAGCAGGCCAACAACATTGCCGAGACGTTGTTTGTGTTGATGACGCTGGGGGATGACCGGACTGTGCTGCAGACTTATGCGGCGGGGAATCTGGTGCATCAGCGCTAAGATTTTTCCGGGCATAAAAAATCCCCCGCAATCGTTAGATTCCGGGGGATTTTTTATGCCCTGTAGGAGCGAGCTTGCTCGCGATGAACCCAAGGGCACCACTGGGTATCAGGCTTCCCGCGTAATCGTTAACGACCATCGCGAGCAAGCTCGCTCCTACAGCTTCGCGGTGGAACGCCCAGGCTTCTTGGTCTGCAACAAATGCGAGAACACCGCATGCAGATCATCCGACGCACTTTCCTCATCAAGGTTGAGCTTGCTGTCGATGTGATCCATGTGATGCATCATCAGGTTGACCGCCAGCTCAGCGTCGCGCTTCTCGATGGCGTCGATCAACTGGGTGTGCTCGTCGTAGGAGCAATGGGAACGGTTGCCGCTTTCGTACTGGGCGATGATCAGCGATGTCTGGGACACCAGGCTGCGCTGGAAGCTGATCAACGGCGCGTTTTTCGCCGCTTCGGCCAGTTTCAGGTGGAATTCGCCCGACAGGCGGATGCCGGCACCACGGTCGCCACGGGAAAAGCTGTCGCGCTCGTCGTTGACCATCTGGCGCAATTCGGCAATCTGCTCGGCGGTCGCGTGCTGAACGGCCAGTTCAGTGATCGCGCGCTCCACCAGACGGCGGGCCATGAACACCTGACGGGCTTCTTCGACGCTCGGGCTGGCGACCACGGCGCCGCGATTCGGACGCAGCAACACCACGCCTTCATGGGCCAGGCGCGACAAGGCGCGGCGAATGATGGTACGGCTGACCCCGAAAATCTCCCCCAGCGCTTCTTCGCTCAACTTGGTGCCGGGCGCCAGACGCTGCTCGAGGATGGCCTCGAAGATATGCGCGTAGACAATATCGTCCTGGGTACCGCTGCGGCCGGCTTTACCAGCTCGCGGTTGTTTCTTTAGGGGTTGCAACTGTTCGTTCATGGGCACTCGAGTCGGAAGAACTGCGGCGAATTGACCGTGACTGTAATACGGCACAGTGGGTCGCTGGCAAGTATCGCGTAAAAAACACTGCGATTGTACACAATGGAGGGTGGCAACACGACTGTACGGCTGAATGTTGCCTCGGCTGTATCGCAACGACCCATTACGTTTGAGTTTAGGCTTTAACGCAGAATCCGCAGCGTTTGCATCACTGTAGGAGCCGGCTTGCCGGCGATTCGGTCTTGAGGCTTGCGCCAGGCTCAAGGGCGCCATCGCTGGCAAGCCAGCTCCTACAGAAGGTTGTGTTGCTGCGGACATCTTCATCCGTAAAAGGAACACCACCGTCATGAACGACGCCACGCACACGCTGCTCCGCCCGTTGGCCGACACCTCGCCCTCGGCCATCGTCGCCGGGTTCATTGCCATGATGACCGGCTACACCAGTTCCCTGGTGTTGATGTTCCAGGCCGGGCAAGCGGCGGGCCTGAGCAGCGGGCAGATTTCTTCGTGGATCTGGGCGATCTCCATCGGCATGGCGGTGTGCTCCATTGGCCTGTCCCTGCGTTATCGCACGCCGATCACCATTGCCTGGTCGACCCCCGGCGCCGCGCTGCTGATCACCAGCCTGGGCGGCGTGAGCTACGGCGAAGCCATTGGCGCCTACATTACCTGCGCAGTGCTGGTGACGATTTGCGGGCTGACCGGCAGCTTCGAACGGCTGGTGAAAAAGATCCCTGCCTCCCTGGCCGCCGCCCTGCTGGCGGGGATCCTGTTCAAGATCGGCAGCGAGATTTTCGTCGCCGCGCAACACCGCACCGCCCTGGTACTGGCAATGTTCGTCACTTATCTGCTGGTCAAGCGCCTGTCGCCGCGTTATGCGGTGTTGGCGGCATTACTGATTGGCACCGCTTTGTCAGGCTTCATGGGGCTGCTGGACTTCAGCGGTTTTCACCTGGAGGTGGCTACACCGGTGTGGACCACGCCGCACTTCTCCCTGGCCGCAACCATCAGCATCGGCATCCCGCTGTTTGTCGTCGCCATGACCTCACAGAACATGCCTGGCATCGCCGTACTGCGCGCCGACGGTTACACGGTGCCCGCCTCTCCGCTGATCACCACCACCGGCATCGCCAGTTTGCTGCTGGCACCGTTCGGCTCCCACGGGATCAACCTGGCGGCGATCAGCGCGGCAATCTGCACCGGGCCGCACGCCCATGAGGATCGCAACAAACGCTACACCGCGGCGGTCTGGTGCGGGATTTTCTACGGGATCGCCGGGGTGTTCGGCGCGACGCTCGCGGCATTGTTTGCCGCGCTGCCCAAGGAACTGGTGCTGTCGATCGCGGCGCTGGCGCTGTTCGGCTCGATCATCAACGGCTTGAGCATCGCCATGAGCGAAGTGAAGGAACGTGAAGCGGCGCTGATCACCTTCATGGTCACGGCATCGGGGCTGACGCTGTTTTCCATCGGTTCGGCGTTCTGGGGGATTGTCGCGGGGGTGGTGACGCTGGTGATCCTGAACTGTGGGAGCGAGCCTGCTCGCGATGGTCGTCAACGATAACGCTGGGAACATGACACCCCGCGGTGCTCTCAGGTTCATCGCGAGCAAGCTCGCTCCTACAAAAAAAGCATAAAAAAACGGCGACCCTTGGGTCGCCGTTTTTTAGAACATCAAGCTACCGGATTGATCGGCTTTTCCGGGTACCAGACGTCCAGCAGCGGGCTGACTTCAACGCTGGTCAGCTCGGTGCGGCCTTTGAGCCAGGCTTCAACGGCAGCGCGCTGTTCAGCGCTGACCGAGCCACGCTTCTGCAGGCAAACCAGACCGTAGTCGTCGCCGCCAACATAACCCAGGCCGTTGGCTTCCATGGCTTCTTTGAGGAACGCGTCGAGGAAAGCATCAATGGCTTCATCAGCCAAATCTTCTTTGAAATCCAGGTTCAGTTCGAAACCCAGCTCTTGAAATTCATCGACGCACAGTTTTTTGCGCAGACGCTGGGAACGGTTAGTCGCCATTGGAACAATCCTCTTAAGTAATAACGGGCGGCACTTTAGCAGTTTAAGCCGCCGATTGCCTGACTCTCTGGGCCACCACGCCTACCGTCGGTAAAAAAATAGCCGTTCAGACAGCCCGCGCACGGCACAACTCGTGACACCTTGGGGCATAATGCCGACACTTTCATGACCATTGAGGGAATTTATCTCCATGCCCTCATCTTTTTTCCCCTCGGCTGTAGGGTTTTATTTCAGATGATCAAATCTTTGCGTCCATTGCTGTTGGCCGGTTTTCTTCTCCCCCTGGCCCTTCCCGTTTGCGCCGCCCCCATCAATACCGCGTTGTCGCCCAACGTTGAAAAAGCCCTGAAAGCCAGCAAGTTGCAGGACAACGCCCTGTCGCTGGTGATGATCCCGCTCACCGGTCCCGGCACCCCGACGGTGTTCAACGCCGACGTCTCGGTCAACCCGGCGTCGACCATGAAACTGGTCACCACCTACGCGGCCCTGGAAATGCTCGGCCCGAACCACCAGTGGAAAACCGAGTTCTACACCGACGGCACCTTGAGTGGCGGCATCCTCAACGGCAACCTCTACCTCAAGGGTGGCGGCGATCCGAAGCTGAACATGGAAAAACTCTGGCTGTTGATGCGCGACTTGCGTGCCAACGGCGTCACCCAGGTCACCGGCGACCTGGTGCTGGATAAAACCTTCTTCGTGCAACCGCAACTGCCGGAGTTCAATGACGACGGCAATGACGAGAACAAGCCGTTCCTGGTCAAACCCGACTCGCTGCTGGTCAACCTCAAGGCGCTGCGCTTCGTCGCGCGCAATGACTCAGGCAAGGTACTGGTCTCGGTGGAGCCGCCGATTGCGAGCATCCGCATCGACAATCAGGTCAAGGCCCTCAACTCCAAGCAATGCACCGGTGGCGTGCGCTACAACCCGGTGGCTCAGGCCGATGGCACTGTGACCGTTACCGTCGGCGGTCAACTGGGTGAAGGCTGTAGCTCGCAGACTTACCTGTCGCTGCTCGACCACGCGACCTACACCGCCGGCGCCGTCCGCGCGATCTGGAAGGAACTGGGTGGCAGCATCCAGGGCAAGGATGTGCTGGCGCCTACACCGAAAGACGCCAAGGTCCTGGCCCGGGCGTTCTCGCCGGACCTGGCGGAAATCATCCGCGACATCAACAAGTACAGTAACAACACCATGGCCCAGCAGTTGTTCCTGAGCCTCGGCCAACGCTTCCGTACCGATGCCGATGGTGACGACGCCAAGGCCGCCCAGCGTGTCGTGCGCCAGTGGCTGGCTAAAAAGGGCATCACCGCGCCGCACCTGGTGATGGAGAACGGCTCCGGCCTGTCCCGTGCCGAGCGCGTCAGCGCCCGGGAAATGGCCTCGATGCTCGAAGCGGCCTGGCACAGCCCGTATTCTGCCGAATACATCAGCTCGATGCCGATTGCCGGCACCGACGGCACCATGCGCAAACGCCTGAAGACCACTGCCATGCGCGGTGAAGCCCACGTCAAGACCGGCACCCTGAACACCGTGCGGGCGATTGCCGGTTTCAGTCGCGACGTTAACGGTAATACCTGGGCAGTGGTGGCAATCCTCAACGACAAGGCCCCGTTCGGCGCTTCTTCGGTGCTTGATCAGGTGCTGCTGGACCTGTACCGCCAACCGAAAGTGCCGCAGACGGCTTCGGTGTTGTAACCGGCCCCTGAGAACCACGGAGATCTACTGTGGGAGCGGGCTTGCTCGCGAAGACGGCAGCACATCCAACAATGATGTGACTGACAAACCGCTTTCGCGAGCAAGCCCGCTCCCACAGGGTCAGCGTACAACCCGGGTTAGATCATTTCCTCTTCGACCCGGTCCCTTCCCGCCTGTTTCGCCGCATACACCCCCGAATCCGCGCGCAACAGCAAGGCATCGGCGCCCTCTCCGATCCGCCAACTGGCAATCCCGAAACTGGCGGTGACCGTACCGACACCTTCGATGGGTGAACTGCGCAGGCCTTGCCACAATTGCTGGGCCAACACATAGGCATGTTCGCCACTGATATCCGGGCACAGCACCATGAACTCTTCACCGCCCAGGCGGCAGAACACATCGGTGCGACGCAGCCGGTGGCCGATCCGTTCGCAGACCGCCTGCAACACCCGATCACCGATGGCATGACCATGCAGGTCATTGATCCGCTTGAAGTGGTCGATATCGAGCATGATCACCGACAGATCCCCACCGCCACGCTCCACCCGGGCCATTTCGGTGGTCAGGCGTTCCTGGAAATAACGCCGGTTGTGGATGCCGGTCAGCGAATCGGTGACCGACAACGCGCGCAACTCTTCTTCCACCCGTTTCATATCGGTAATGTCCGAGATGTAGCCGTGCCACAGCACACCGCCACCGGGCAGTTCCTCCGGAGTGGCTTCGCCGCGAACCCAACGCAAACCACGTTGCGGCAGCTGCACGCGGTACTCCTCGCGCCAGGGGCTGAGGGTGTCGGCCGAGGCGCGGATCGAGGCGCGGACACGGGTGGTGTCCTGAGGGTGAATGCGGGTGAAGATCGACTCGGCATTGAGCAGCAGCACATCGGGCTCCAGCTCATAGATCTCGCGAATGCCGTCGCTGGCGTAGATCACGCTGAAACGCCCGTCGAACTCCATCTTGAACTGGTAGATGCCACCGGGCACGTGGGCGCTGAGTTTCTTCAACAGCAGGTCCCGCGCTGCGAGCGCTTCGTGGACCCGTTTGCGTTCGGTGATGTCGATGCACACCGCCAGGTGCCCGACCCACAGGCCTTGCTCGTCGAGCACCGGTGTGGCGAGCATGTTGACCATCAAATGGCTGCCATCGCCGCGCACCAGCGTCCACTCCCGCGCCTCGTGGCCGCCCTCCACGCCGCCTTCGACCAGCATCGCCTGGCAGGTCGGCACCGGTTTGCCATAACGTGCGCTCAACTCCGCCGAGCGAGCGACCAATTCCCGGGGCAGGTGCAGGTTCTCCAGGGTCATATGGCCGACCACTTCGGCACTGATATAGCCGAGCATCTGCTCGGCACCGGCATTGAAGGTGCTGATGACGCCGCGCAGGTCGGTGGCGATGATCGCGACCTGGGTGGCGGCATTGAGCACGCCTCGCAACTGACCATGGGTGCCACGCAGTTCCTGCTCTCGATCGCGCAGCTCCTGGGTGCGTTGCTCGACCAGCCTCAACGCCCGCTGCCGCTGACTGACCAACACATACAGCAAGGCACTGAGCATCACGCTGAGCAATCCACCCAACACCACCAGGCTGGTTACCGAGGAATGGTTGGCCTGCACGAACGCATCGCTGGGCTGGATATCGACCTGATAGTCATGGTCGGCCATGCGCAACAGGCGCGTGGCGGACAATTCGCTGATGGCCGGCGGGTTGGGCGACTCGAACAGCACCTCGTGCTGGTCGTCGGTCGACAAATCGAGGATGCGCACCGAGAGATAGTCATGGCTCGCTTCCGGCAGTCCGTCCGCCAGCAACTGGCGCATGCTGATCACCGCCATGACATAACCGTAGGGCTTCGCGGCTGCGTGGTCCTGACTGTTGCGCTTGGTGACCGGCGCGACCAGCAACACGCCTCGCGCATAGGCCGGCTCGATACTCACCAGGTGCATTGGTTGTGATACCGCCATGCCGCCATGCCGATCAGCCCGTTCGAGCGTGGCACGCCGCAGCGGTTGGGCCAGCAAGTCGTAACCGAGGGGAGAACCGAGTTTGCTTTGCGTCTGGCTATACAGCACCGCTACGTACTCATCTCGCTCGCCGGCCAGTTGCAATTGGCCGGCGGCATTGAGCTCTCTCAGGGTGAAAGTGCTCAAGCCTTCGTCACTCGCTCGACGCTCGAACGCCGCCCGCTCGTCACGAGTGACCCGCTGGGCATAGGAGTACGCCTGGGTACGCAGCAGCAAAGGTTGGGTATAGCCGTCGAACTCCGCCCGGGACACCGAATCGGAGTTGGCGAAAAAACGGCGCAAGCCATCGAGGCGCTGCACCTGATCTTCAAAACGCTCTTCGATACGGCTGTAACGCTCACTGGCCAGCAGTTGAAAGCGTTGCCGCAATTGATGGTGAAACAGATTCAGCGTCGACCACGCCAGCAAGCCCGTGAGCACCCCACCGACAAGCAATACCAGCAACGCGACCAGCCAGGCCGAGACATCTTCGCTGATAAAACCCAGGATCTTGGGGCGCACGGCGTGCAACGACATAGAACGCAAACTCAAAACGCCAGGTGCGGGGAACCCCTTTGGCCATGAGTTGAGTTATAGCTATTAGCCACTAATTTGACCAGCACTGTAGGAGCGAGCTTGCTCGCGATGGTCTCAAGAACGCCGCGTGCATTCAGAAAGCTCGCGTTATCGTTATCGACCATCGCGAGCAAGCTCGCTCCTACAGGTATCCACGTATCAACGGGCCGTGATTTTCCAGGCACGATGAATCTTGGCGTTACGGGCAAAATCCGGATCGATGGTCTGGGCGGTGATCTCTTCGACCGCATAGCGCTCGCCGAGATTGGCCTCCAGTTCGAACTTGCGGAAGTTGTTGGAGAAGTACAACACACCACCTGGCGCCAGACGCGCCATGGCCAGGTCGATCAGTTGCACCTGATCGCGCTGCACGTCGAACACGCCTTCCATACGCTTGGAGTTGGAGAACGTCGGCGGGTCGATGAAGATCAGGTCGTACTCGTCACGACTGGCTTCCAGCCACGCCATCACATCGCCCTGCTCCAGGCGGTTCTTGTCGGAAAAACCGTTCAGCGACAGGTTGCGACGCGCCCAGTCCAGATAGGTTTTCGACAGGTCGACACTGGTAGTGCTGCGCGCACCGCCCTTGGCCGCATGCACACTGGCCGTCGCGGTGTAGCAGTACAGATTGAGGAAGCGCTTGCCGGCCGCCTCTTTCTGGATACGCATGCGCATTGGCCGATGGTCGAGGAACAGGCCGGTGTCGAGGTAGTCGGTGAGGTTCACCAGCAGCTTGATCCCGCCTTCGTTGACCTCGACGAACTTGCCCTGCGCCGCCTGGCGCTCGTACTGCTTGGTGCCGCTCTGACGCTCGCGGCGCTTGACCACCACGCGGCTCTTGTCGATGTTCAACGCCTGCGGAATCGCCGCCAGGGCATCGAACATGCGCGCCGAGGCTTTTTCCGGGTCGATGGATTTCGGCGCGGCGTACTCCTGGACGTGGACCCAGTCGTGATACAGGTCGATGGCCATGGAGTATTCCGGCATGTCGGCATCATAGACGCGGTAGCAGTCGATGCCTTCACGCTTGACCCACTTGCCCAGGGCCTTGAGGTTCTTTTGCAGGCGGTTGGCGAACATCTGCCCGCCTTCGCTCAGGCGCGGTTGCTCGACCACCGGAGCGGGTGCCGGCGTCGGCTTGATCGGGTTGCCGTTCTTGTTGAACTTGCGTTCCTGCGGCTCGTCCGGCGTCTGATCGTAGGCGGCTTGTTCACGCTCGACCTGGCGTTGCTCCGGGGTACGGCGCTCGCCAGTGACGAACTGGTCCGGCAGCACCTTGATCAGCAACAGCTTGCACGGCAAGGCGCCGTTCCAGAACGAATACTGTTTGTGGCTGCGGATGCCCATGCGCTTGCCCAGGTCCGGCGCGCCGGTGAACACCGCCGCTTCCCAGTTCAGGCAGGCCTGACGCAGGCGTTCGCCGAGGTTCTGGTAGAGGTAGAGCAGGCTCGCCTCGTCACCCAGACGCTCGCCGTACGGAGGGTTGCAGATCACCAGGCCTTTCTGGTTCTGGTCCGGGCGCGGTTCGAACGTCGCGACTTCGCCCTGGTAGATCTTGATCCACTCGCTCAGGCCGGCACGCTCGACGTTGTTGCGGCCCGGTTGAATCAGCCGTGGATCGGCTTCGTAGCCGCGAATCCACAACGGTGGCTTGGCCAGGCCGGCCGCCGCGCGCTCAGAGGCTTCTTCGTGGAGTTTTTTCCACAGCGCCGGCACGTGACCGAGCCAGGCGGTGAAGCCCCACTGCTCGCGACGCAGGTTCGGCGCGATGTCGGCGGCGATCATTGCCGCTTCGACCAGGAAGGTCCCGACACCGCACATCGGGTCGGCCAGTGCACCGCCTTCGGCCGCGATACGTGGCCAGCCGGAACGGATCAGGATGGCGGCCGCGAGGTTTTCCTTCAGCGGTGCCGCACCTTGCTGCAGGCGATAGCCGCGCTGGTGCAGGCTGTGGCCGGAGAGGTCGAGGGACAGAATGGCTTCGCCACGGTCCAGGCGCAGGTGAATGCGCAGGTCCGGGTTGAGCTTGTCGATGGACGGACGGTCGCCTTGCGGGGTGCGCAGTTTGTCGACGATGGCGTCCTTGACCTTCAGCGCGCCGAAATGGGTGTTGTCGATGCCCGAGCCATGGCCGCTGAATTCGACGGCCAGGGTGCCGTCATTGAGCATGTGGTCTTGCCACTCGATGTCCAGCACGCCGTGGTACAGGTCTTCGGCGTCCTTCATCTGGAAACGCTTGAGCACCAGCAGCACGCGGTTGGCCAAGCGCGACCACAGGCACAGGCGATAAGCGGTTTCCATGGTGGCCATGCCGCGCACGGCAGAGGTGTGTTCCCGTGCTTCCTCAAGGCCAAGCCCGATGGCTTCCTCGATGAGCAGGCCTTCAAGGCCTTTTGGGCAAGTGAGGAAGAGTTCGAAACGATCGGACATGGGAATTCCAGAACCTTTAGCTGAGTGACCGGGCAACGCATTGCCGGTCCGGTTTTCAATCAGGCGCTTTTCTCGAAGAGCGCCCGCGTGGCACGAAAGTGTGCCGCTCCACCCCTGCTGCCCGGGTTAAATGAGCTTAGATGCAAGGACAGATAAAAAAGTTGATGCAACAAAATGTCATAAGTCGACCCTTCGTCGAATAGTGCTTCCCGGCAACGGGAGCCATTCTCAGTAAAGGATTAAGCCCATCATCCAGCGCAGGGCTGATCATACCGGGGTTTGGCCAATAAATACGCTAAAAACACGCTGTTACTTATGGCCTTAGCACATGAATAGTTACGTGCTTATGACAAAACGATCATTCCCTCGATGTGACGCATTGGTTAGAACTCAATACAGGTTGGCGCCGCAATGACGCCAACACCTTGGCTCGTCACGCCGGCAACGAGCCCCAACGGCAGAGTTTTTCTGCCAGACCTCGATAGAGGTCGACGCGATAAATACAGTCAACAAGTGAGGGCTACACCCTATGAGAAGACTTAAGCGTGATCCGTTGGAAAGAGCATTTTTGCGCGGATATCAATATGGCGTTGGTGGCAAATCCCGTGAGCTTTGCCCATTTACTCTACCGTCGGTACGTCAAGCCTGGATCAACGGCTGGCGAGAAGGACGCGGCGACAACTGGGACGGTATGACCGGCACTGCGGGAATCCACAGACTCAACGAACTTCACGCCGTCGGCTAATTACAGGGCACAACACTCCGACACGACAATTTGACTTTGTACTGAATTAACCATGCGTGTCCCATCCGGACCGCGGGCTCCGGCCCAGGGGCTCCTTCAAGGAGCCCTTTTTTATGCCTGCTCAATTTCAGCGGCAAACCTTTGTGGCGAGGGGGCTTGCCCCCGTTGGGCTGCGAAGCGGCCCCAAAACCAAACAGCTCGGTGTGTCAGGTAAAACAGTGTGCAACGATTTACGACTGCTTCGCAGCCGGACGGGGGCAAGCCCCCTCACCACAAAAGCCCCCCACAAAAGCCCCCCCACAACAGTCTTCAGCGCAGCGCTGCGATGGCGTCTACCGACTCACGAATCAGCGCCGGGCCCTTGTAGATGAAGCCCGAATAGATCTGCACCAGGCTCGCGCCTGCGGTGATTTTCTCCGCCGCGTGCTTGCCTTCGGTAATGCCGCCGGCAGCGATGATCGGCAGGCGACCACCCAGCTCCGATGCCAGTACTGTCACGGTATGGGTGCTCTTGTCGCGAACCGGTGCGCCGGACAGGCCACCGGCCTCGTCGCCATGCTCCATGCCTTCGACGCCTACGCGGCTCAGGGTGGTGTTGGTGGCGATGACCGCATCCATGCCGGTTTCGATCAGCGCTTGCGCGACCTGTGCGGTTTCTTCGTCGCTCATGTCCGGCGCGATCTTGATCGCCAGCGGTACATGCTTGCCATGACGCAAGGCCAGTTCCGCGCGGCGCTCGGCCAGATCGGCCAGCAACTGCTTGAGCGAATCACCGAATTGCAGGCTGCGCAGGCCCGGCGTGTTCGGCGAACTGACGTTGACCGTCACATAGCTGGCGTGGGCGTAGACCTTGTCCAGGCAGATCAGGTAGTCATCCACGGCGCGTTCGACCGGTGTATCGAAGTTCTTGCCGATGTTGATGCCCAGCACGCCCTTGTACTTGGCCGCCGCCACGCGGGCCAGCAGGTGATCGACGCCGAGGTTGTTGAAGCCCATGCGATTGATGATCGCCTCGGCTTCCGGCAAACGGAACAAACGTGGCTTCGGGTTGCCCGGCTGCGGACGCGGGGTGATGGTGCCGATTTCGACAAAACCGAAACCCAGTTGGGCGAAACCATCGATGGCCGCACCGTTCTTGTCCAGCCCGGCGGCCAGCCCCACCGGATTCGGGAAGTCCAGGCCCATGACATTCACCGGCACCTTCGCCGGGGCCTTGCACAGCAAGCCGTTGAGCCCAAGACGCCCACCCGCGCCGATCAGGTCCAGGGACAGATCGTGGGAGGTTTCCGGGGAGAGTTTGAACAACAGCTGACGGGCCAGGGTGTACATGGGCGGGTTTGACTCGATTGACGGCGAATTGAGCCGGCGATTATAGCCGGGCCAGTACGTTGCGGGCGAGAAACCCGGTTAATTAGAACGCATTTTTGCGGCTAACCGTCGCAGGTACCGCGCGCGAAGCGTTATTTGATAGTCCCAGCAGCGCAAGAGGCTGAATGATCGCAAGCAAGCCCCTCCGTCATACAGAGCGAAACATGCCTATATCATCAGTCGGATCAACAACCTCATTTCCAACCCAATCTGCTGCAAACGCGACCGTATCCCCCTCTCAAACCATTCGTCGGGATCACACGAGCATAGACATGGAAGGTTGCTCACAGGACATCGCCAAGGGGATCACCGAACATTCAAACGCCCCTTACGAGCGCACAGTTCCATTGCAAATGAATGACGTAGTAATCGCAATGGAGAACCTCACCCAAGAACTCAAAGTCGTTATTGCAGAAGAACTAGAGAACACCCCTGCCCAGGCTCAAGAGTTTGTGCACAACGTCGTATCGCTGATGGATGGTGACCCCGATGGTGTCAATCGGGCAAAAGGCCACATCGCCCTGCATATCGATGATTCGTCACCGTTCGAAGGCTCAATGCATCAGCAGGGGACCAGCATCGCTCTACAACGCGCCCAAACCATCGTTGACTCCCTTGGCGAATTGCTGGGCAAACTGGGTCGCAACGAATTCGAAGGAGATCTCGGACGCCTGGCCAGCAACCTGACGATTAGCGGCCTTCGAACCGGGCTCATCGTGGGTACCCTGACAACGATCCGCCAACTGATCGGATTTGCCCTGGAAAAATGCCTGCAGTCCAACGCCGCCTCCCCGCTGACACGCAACGTCATAGGCGGAGTTTCTCTGATGATCGGTCCGGCGCTGAACATCCTTGGCGCGCTTCGGGATGAATGCAACGGCACGGCAAACACGCAAACGCGACTGTCACGACTGGTCACTTTGTCGTTATCGTTGGCCGCATTCACAGTTGCACTGGTCACGCCGCAGGCGCTTCCCGCCCTCGCCTCATTCGGCCCGCAGATGGCTTTCTTCACCTTGGCCCGCGACCTCACACAGGTGTTTGTTCCTTTGAACGACAACGCGCAAATCAATCCGCCGGGCACGGCAGCCAATGCAGGCCTGTACGGAGCCTTACAGTTTCTTCTCGGTACAGCCATGGATCAGACAGCGCCCAACTCAGGCGCCGGATATGCCATGTCGGCCGGTAGCGGGCCATCTTCTGCCGATGACGGGTTCGCAGCGCAACTGATGAACTGGATGCAACACGCGAGTGACACATTAAACACAACCCCGGAGACCCGGGCAGCAGAGATCCTTGAATCCCTTGTTCCAGTTCTAGGGCACGATATTTTGCGGGGTGTCTACAATGCGGGTGTTGAAATCATAAGCGACGTGGCAGGTGGCGAAATAATGCACGGGTTCCAGGGCGAAGGAGCGCCTGATGGCTTTCGAATGACTTTCGCCCCGCGTGTCCCCTCCTTCTCACAAGTAGCCGATCAATTTCTGACTACCTCAGCAATGCGAACCTCGTTCGGCGGAGCGATCATGGCTGCGGCGATTTCTGCCGGGACTTACTTTGGCAGTCTAGGTTTGTCCGCTTCAGCGGTAAATCACGCGGTCAATGCTGTGGTAGCCGCCGTCGCCATCGCCGGCTTACCAGGTTTTTTCTACTCTCATCAGGGCAATAGTCCAGTGGACAATACAACCATTTAACCCATTCGGTGCGTTCCGTCATTTCCGGCGGGACGCACCCTGACCTCACCACTCACTCTTCTCCCAAGCCTCATCCCCCATCGGTTGAAACACATCACGCAGCACGCCCTTGACGAAGACGTCCATGCTGAACGCGAGGCCATTGGCACCTGTGATTTCCTTATAAAGCTGCGACTTTTCCAGCCCGTCGTCCTTCAATCGGAACAGCACCTGCAGCGTGATCGCCATCAACGCCTTCGCAGAGGGGTACGCGGGGGATTCGCCATCTGCACTTCGAAGCGAACGGAGAAACCCATGGATGGCCTTTTCTCCCTGCCCCTCCATGGCTGACAGCAACTCATACAAACGCTCGAATTCGGGGTCCGGGCGCTGGTTGTCAGGCACCTGCTGGCTGGCCGCAAGCACGCGTGACTCAAGCGACTCGACCGTTGCGTGCGCCCCGCTCTCAACCGTGTGCAGGCTCGAACCGCTTTCAATCTTCAAGGCGAACCTCGGTCGGGGCAGTTTCAGTGCAACCGGCCGAGCGTTCGGCAAAGGTTGAATACAGATCCGTGAGCGCCTGCATGGCAGCCCGGTCCAGAGCGCGAACCGACTCCGGCAGATTCGCGACACACGCCAGCAAGCGCGGTTCCAGTCGTTGCCGCGTCGTTTCCAGATCGAATTCCAGCAGTTGATCCGCAAGCCGCGCCACGTAGCGCTCTTGCGGGTGATAGTCGAGGACCAGTTCGCCGGACCAGAGCCTGCTCAAGCGCTCGCGCAGTTCATTGCCCTGCGCCCGGCAATGCATCGGCAGCAGCACTTGCAACACCGCGCCCGAGCCGGTCGGTTGTGCCGTCAGCCAACGCTCGAACATTTCGTCCAGCCATTCGGGACGCTGCAACGCGTCCGCGAGCAAGTCGCGAGCGGCCTGAGCAAGGTCGCTGCGCAATTGCTGCCCCAACGCCTGGGATTCAAGCAAGCCCTTGGCCAGATGCTCGGTCGCAAGCAAGATGCCCGCGGCATAGCCTTCCTGAAAGGCATGGGCATGCACCGCTTCGGCGTCACGCCGAGCCTGCTCTACACAATCACGGGCCCAGCGCTGAGCCTGTTGCTGCAAAGCTCGACGCCGACGCGCGGCGGCGATGTCTTCGCGAGACACAAGTGCATCGCTCGCCTCGGGAAGGTCAGTCAGGGTTCGGATAGAGTCGAGCATGTTGCACCGCCAAAAAGAAAAGAGCTGTATCGGGTTGCGTGACCGGCCATTGCCGGTGCAGGCGAACAACCGGTTCGGAAAATTGCAGGGTCAGGCGTTCGAGCAAGACTGGCGGCACCTGCTCGTACCAACTCCATAACGCGTTGAGGCCGGCGGCTTCGACCTGTTCTATCGAAACAGGCGAGCGCCCGACCGGCAGGGCGCATCGAACACCCAGGCTGTAACCGGCGAACCGACGCAGAGGCAATGGCAGGCAAAGCAACGTCGCGCCTCGCGCCAGATCGGGCATCAAGCGATAAGCGCCCATCAGCCTGGCGATGTAGGGCAACTGGCGCCAATGGCGAACCCATTGCTGCGCCACGGCCGTCAACGGCGTCGCAGGCGATGCCCGGCGTTTTTCCAGACCTTCGAGCAGTATTCGGTTGAGCAGACCTCGTGCCTCAGGCCCGGCAAATTCCTCCGGCAAAGGCAGGCGCTGCGGATGCAGATAACTCAGGGGCTCGGCGAGAATCTCCGATAAACCTTCAGCGCGCGACATTACGCTGCCCTGCGCTTGATTGGCGGTAGGCCCAGGCTGCGCCACCGGCCAATAGCAATCCGGTCACCGCGGACAACCACCAGATCCAGGGCGAAGGCCCTTGCGTGGCGGCCACGGACGGCGCGATATGCTGGGTCGGCGAGCGCCTGGACAGTACCACCGAGATGTTCTCGTACTCGACCGCCGCAAAACTGTTCTTGAGAAAACGCTTGATATCGGTGATCAGCAATTGCGGGTCGACGTCGAGCTCATGGATCGCCACTGCCGAGAGGTGGACAGGTGGCGTCTTGCGCCCGCCTTCGCCGGCCTCCAGGTCGTAACTGACATGCACTCGCGCCGACACCACGCCTTCGAGCACACCCAGCGACTGTTCGATTCGCTGCTCCAGCGCCGAATAAAGCCGGGCTTTTTCAGCGCGGGGCGAGGCCACCAGCGAGTCGGCGGGAAACATCTCCGCCACTTGCAGGCGCGGCCGCGAAGGCAGGGAATAGAGGTTGAGCAAATCGACCGCCGCGGAAAAATCGACCTGATTGATTTTCACCGCATAGCCGGTTTTGCCAGCATCGACTTTCACCGCCGCAATGTTGTTGCGCTGCAGCACCGAAAGCACTTCATTGGCCTGCTGCTGATCCAGCCCTTCGAGCAGATTGGGTTGGCGACACCCCGCTAGTACCAGGCACAACAGCATCAGCAAAACGCCTGGCTTCATGAGGCACGCAGCAGGGTTTCGGCAGTGCCTACCGCTTTGCGGACCAATACGTTAAGCAAGTTGATATCCACGTTGTATTGCCCGGTCAGCTCCTGCAAATGGGTCAGTACCTCGGGATTGGTGATATCCGGGCGCTGCAGCATCTGATTGATCGCTGAAACGTCCTGCTCGCTATTGACCGCGGAGCCGGCAAACGCTTCGATCAATCGGGACTCAAGGGATACGACCGGGCCTTCGTGGGGGCCGCGCAATTCCGTAAAGACTGTCCGATCGATGTCAGACAGAGAAATGTTTTGAATAGCCATGCCATGCACTCGTGAAAATGGCCATTGGCACGTACCAATGGCCGGTCAAAAAGGAAGAGTCAGCGAGCTGCCTGGATGATCGCCATGTCGATATCCTTGAAGCCCTTGATCGTGTTGGTCTGAGCGTTTCGAAATACCGTGTAGGACGAAAACGCGGCCTGATAAGCCGCCAGCAGACCAGGGTCCGATGCATCCAGCTTCAAGTCATCCAGCGCTTTGTCGAGCGCGGTCTTGAGGGAGGCGGCACCGTTTTCAAACGCTTCGGCCTGACGCCCGAGAAAGTCATCGGCAAAGTCGATGGGGATAGCAATGTCGGCCATGAGTCACCTTTTAGTGTTGTGTAGGAAAATGCCAGGATGACGAGGTCATCTTGATGTAGCCCTGCGGGCCGGTCTGGAACGACTTGTCCTTGAACAAGTCGTCCTTGAGCTCGACGGTGAAGTGCACGTAGCGATCACCCCACTGCCGGTAAAAGCTGTCGATGTAGCGGCGGGCGTTCGCCAGTTCGGAGTCCTGCAAATTGCCTGCAACGGCAAAGGTGACACTGTCCTCGTGCTCAATGCGGCTGAAGGCCAGTGACAGGCGCTGCAAACCTTCTTGCGCCAGATCGACGAGCAGGTTGTCATCCTGCGTTTGCACCGTTATGTCCCGGGCATAAGGCGCGGCCGAGAGCAGTGCATCGAGCAGTTCTGCCTGTTTTTGAGGGGTGAGCAGATTGCGTTGTGTGCTCAGCAACAGTCGCGGTACCGATGGATCCTTCAGATCAATGGAGTGCCAGGCCAGTTGTGGATCATGGTCAACCAGCAAATGCTCCAACCGACGACGCTCCTGGTCCATCACCAGCACTTTGCCGCTCAGCGTGTTGTGGCGCACCAGCACTTGCCGACTCCAGCCCGCATCGCGTTCGGAAGCCACGAACACATAGATCGCATTGTCACGACCGCTCAACACCTTGGCTTCGTGACTGGCTCCGCTGATCAACGCGCGAACATCGGTTTCAGGTGTGGGTCCAGGCACCGACCAGATGCCGACCGCGGTGACCAGGGCAGCCAGCGCCAGACCGCTGGCGCCCCATGCAGACCAAGGGGCGCGCCACCACACGACAGCGGCGGCGTCAGCGGTAGTGTCAGGTTGCAGCCCGAGAAGTTCAGGTGCCCAGGATTGGTCTCCAGGCCGCAAGGCGATTTGCAGGGCGCCGATCTGCACCCGGGTGTGGAAAGCACAGTGGCGTACTTCCGTGGACTCATCGAGCACCCGCAGCGGCAGGCCTTGCGGCGTGACTTGATCGGCCAACACCTCAAAATTACATCCCCCCGATTCCAGGGGAACGAAGATGGCATCGGCCGGGACGCTGGCAGTCAGTCCCCCCTCTCCCAGCAGATCCACTGTCCCTACCACGAACAGGGTTGTGCTTTCGCCGAGGGGGAATTCGCAACCTTGCAGCGCGCCATTGAGTATCCGTAGAACGCAAGGTTGTGGGTCGGGGGCTGACAGAACTGTCACCGTTCAAGCTCCAGGGCTATGAAATGAACGGGCATGGTAGAAAGGCTGGCTGCAGGCTTCATGATCGAATTCTGCCGATCACGCCCTGCGCAGGATCAGAATCTTGCGCCAACGCTCATCGCACCCTCATTGTCGAGCCTGGGAAAACTCCTGATAACGCTGCCAGACCTTGCGCGCATAGCGCAGGCGCGCGGCTTGCCGTTGAGGAGAATTGCCGGCGTTATAGGCACCCACTGCCGTCCAGTTGTAGCCGTAACGCGAGATAAATTCGGCAAGCACCGACGCACCGACTTCAACTGACAGACAAGGATCATCCAGCAGGCGCTGCTCAGTGATGCCCTGAGCGCTCAAACGGGGCAGATGATAGCTATTGATCTGCATTAACCCGATATCTCGCGAACCGTCCTTGTTGTAGTTAATCGCGTTCGGATTCTGTCCTGATTCGACATCGGCAATCGCTCGAAGCAGTTCGGCTTCGATCGCATGTCGGGTCCCCGCCTGGCTCCAGCACCAGGCTTGCGCCTGGCTCGCGCCAAGGCACACCAGCACCGTTAGCCACTTGATTCTGCGCGGCGTCATGCCAGATGCCGCTCGCTGACCAGCGTCGGTTGCTCGTGGTCAGGATGATCCTGCGACGATGCCTGGTAGCCCACATCAGGTTCTCGTTGCAAAGAACTCCAGAGCGGCGCGACCACTGGACTACTTGTCAAACCGGACCAACGGGTTGGCGACATGTCATCAACGGATCGCAGCCTGGCCAGAGCCAACCAGTTCGCATACAGGTCGCGGGCATTGAATGGATTGACGCCGAACAGCACATTCCAGGCAGCCAGGCCCTGTTCACCGATTGCGCTTTCGCAGAGCCCGGCCTGTTCGAGCTCACCCCAGGCTGCCGCGTGCTGGTCAAAATAAGCCAATACCACGGCATACAGAATCACCAGCAACGAATTGCCCGAGGCGCCTTGTTGCAGGGCTCGACGAGCCATCTGCAAGGCCGACTCGGGACTTGCGGCAAGCGCAATGCGCATACGCAAGACCTGCGCCCTTACGCAATCAGGATCATGGCGCAGAGCATTGTCGATGTTTTGCGCAGCCTGCTCGTTGCGCCGCCAGAACCAGTGATGCCAGGCATGCAAGTAATGAACGTCAGCCTGATCGGCATTCAGCAGACAGCGTCGGAAAAGCACCTGGGCTGCCTGTTCGCTGCCGCGCAGACTGGTGAGCAAAGCCAGGCGAGCCAATGCAGGGATGTTGCCAGGGTCCAATGCCAGGGCATTGGAAATCGCCGATTGTGCCTCATCGATTGCCCGGCCCTGATCACAGGATCCGATCATTGCCTGCCCCAGCCACGCATCCGCCAGGCCATACCAGGACAGCGTGTGCCCGGTATCGAGTTTCAGGCACTGGCGAAACTGTACCAGCGCATCGCGCAGACTCTGCGGGGTGTGCTGCTGCACGCTGCACAAACCACGTAGGTACGCCACCGCGGCCGGGTATGACGCGCAGGCATCACCGACCAGGCTCAAACCTGGAATGCGCTGCGCAACCAGGCACGTCAATGCCCCAAGCGATGCTCCGGGATCACGGGCATCCAGTGTCTGCCCATGCAGCAGAACGTGATCGCGGCCACGGATCAACTCGACCGACCATTGCTGCTGATCGCTCGGGCCGCTGCAGCGCCCGCTCAAGCAGTAGTCCGCAGACAACTGCCCGATCAGCGACCGCATATCGACCGGTTGTGCATAGGTCGCCATCAATCCCGAGGGGATGACGTGCAACACCTCGCCGAACGCCAACGTCAACTGACGGATCATCACATCCTGCAAATCCAGCGCTGCCGTCTCCTCCAGATTGCGAAACGGCAGGACAGCCAGCGAAGGCGCCACGGCCCTCGCCTGACCCGGGGTGTCGAGTTCGACAACCGCACAGGTAAATCGATAACCCTGGCCGTACACGGTCGCAATGAAATCCTTGTTTTCCCTGAGCAGCTTGCGCAATGCATAAATGCAGCGGGTCAACGATTCTTCGGCTGCATCCATCTCGGGCCATACCTGGTCCAGCAAATAATCCTTGCTGACGACCGCCCCCGCCGACTTCAGCAGCAGGCGCAGTACGTTCAACTCTTTGGGCGGGACGTGAACCCCCTCTCCATCCCGCATCAGCGTTCCATCGCCTTGCAATAACCAGTGGTCAAAAACGAATGACTTGACCGGCGATTGATCAGTTGCACTGTCCATATTCTGAAATTTCTCTATAGAAAGTTACTCAAGCGCAATCAAGCCTGTGGGTAATCAGGCTCGAGATGACAAGCCGCGTGACTATAGGAAGTTGAGAAGGAGGATTCCGTAGGACTAGTAATTCTATGACGTAGGAAAACACGACATAAGCAGTAGGCTTTATTTAAAAATTATGCATTTTCTTACCAAACAACAAATGTCACCGACCGTTCGCCACTCCGCCACATCAGCATCTGGCAGATCGATACCAAACTCGTCATTGATGGACATGACAATCTCTACAACACCCACGGAATCAACACACAAATCTTCCACCAGTCGTGAATCCGGGTTGATCGTCCGTCGATCAACCCGCAAATAGCCTGACAGCAACTTTATAATCTGATGTTCAAGATCATCACTCATGGAACCCGACATTGCTCCCTCCAACAAAAAATCGGGCACAACGCCAGGCTGAACAAGCCCGGCGCATGCCCGCATCAAGAACATTTTTTTACTTTTACTGATAAGCGGCAGCTTCGCTTCAAAAATTCAACATGGCCTTCAACATATCTGCGTACTGATTCAGATGTGAAGACAAGGTTTTATTGAAGTTATCATGATAAGAGTTGGCGTTTGAATACTTCTGGGTAAAGGACTGCAACGTGTTTTTCATGCGCTCTTCCTGGGCATTGAAGCCGGTTTGCCAGGCCTGGAATTTTGCGGTGTCCCACATAACCACTCCATTTGGCAGTTCTTTTTTCATCGACGCCAGCGGCCCGGTATCGATGATTACACAATAAGTGCCATCGGCATTTTGATGGAGACAACTTTCGGGCAGGCCCAATGCTTTGCGCCAACTCTCGGCCTCTTCCCTGCTGGCGCCACCCTTGCCGGGTTCTGGAAACAGTACGGCGGCAGGGTTGGGTGGCGAGTACTTCGCGAGCAGGGAATCCAACAGAACTCTCAATCCTATTGCATCCAGTCTGACCTCTTTACCGTCGTTCGCGCCGTTGATGTACTCGCCCATTCTCGCGAGAATTTCGGTATTGAAGTCGGAAAAGAAGTTCGAATAGGCCGCGATGATGTGTTCATAACCGGCCAGGTAACCGTTCTTGATCAGGTCAATCAGCTCGAGCAGCTTGTCAAAAAACTCATTTGAAGAATTAATTCTCAGATCGAACTCGTCAGCGATCTCATCCGGCACCGACATTTGTCTCAGCTCATCGTGAATACGATCTTTCTCATCGTAGAGTTGCTGACGCTGTTCCATTGGCAGCGTTTCGAGGCAATGATTGAACACCGTTCCACTCTGCCGCATCTGGTGTGTCCACATCAGCGATCGAATACGTTTGGCGTGGACTTGCTCGGCAAACTCAGCAGACGAGAAATATTGCGCCAAGATCTCGGCAGGCGACCCTTGAAGCTCCCTTGGAACTCCCGCCGGGCACTTGAGCATGTTTTCCAGGTTACGATTCAGCGCCTTTACCGAAACTTCGAGCAACTGTGTAAGGGAAAATCCGGCATGGACCTCGACAGGCATTTCGGCAGGTAGCGGCGCATCAACGATGGCATTGGAGTCAGCGGGCAAACTGTTTCCTGGATGTGAGGACTCTGCAATTCTCATATTGTTTTCCTCACTTAGGCCATTTTCATAACATCAGCACGCGATTGGAAAAGCTGCATCACGATGTCCATGATTTTTTGCAGGAGTGCAGCATCAGCCGAGTCTTTCTGGCCGACTTCGTCACTCAAACTCTTCTGGGTATTTTGTGCACTTTGCTGCAGGACTTCTTTCTCCCGCGCTGTGTGTTCGGCCATACGAACCAGGTTGGACACGACCTGACTCAGGTTCATCGACATGGCGCTGAGCGAGCGGCCGATTTCCAGTTTTTTCTCAATGCCCTTGCTGCCCATCTGGCTCAGCCAGTCGGAGGTTTGCCCAACCTTCTGCGCCTTGAGGATTTCCCCGTCAAACCACGCCTGCTCCTGAGGCGACAGTGTGGAACCCTTGGGTTTGATATCGACTGAAGTCGTGCGGCCGAAGTCATCGAAGGTTTTTATCTTGTAGTTGGTTTGCGGGTCCCATTCATTACGGGAACGATGCTGCTCGAGGTCGCTCTTGATATTGCTGGCATCCAGGGCGTTGCGTTTATGCAGATTGATATCCGTATGTTTAAGCCCCAGCCCCTGGAACGCCTTGAACATGGCGAAACCGGCGATTGCTCCGGACACTACGGCAGCAGTAACGGCACTGTAGAAGGCCGCATTGCCGGACTCCACAATGGCTGCGCCCTGGGACTTCGCCGCCTCCGCCGCCATGACGCCAAAATGCCCGCGCAATTGTGCGTTGACGACCCTGGCGACGTTCAGCGCAATAATCGCAGCGATCAATACGTTGGCATGTTTTTCCCAAGCGCCTGGATCGAACATCAGATCCTCGCGTACTTCATCGGGGAGCATCATCAACGCCGAGGTGAAATCCTGCCAGTCCGCTTCACTGGGCTGGTAGGCGTCGATTGCACTTTCGAGTTGCGCAGCCGCAGGGGCTGGGGAGTTTTTGCTCTGGAGTACTTGCTTTGCGGCGAGCAGATCGATTGCCGATCCAGAAAGACGCTTGCCTTTAAGATCCTTGGAAAATTGATCCTGAGCGATCAACTCGCTCAGCCCTGCATCGTTGAGCGGGTTCAACAGCGTAGGTATGGTTCTGGTCGTGGGATAAATCGTGGTCACGGCATATTCCTTTTATCAATGGGCTCAAACGTGCCGGGACATTTGCAGGCTGACGGAATGACTGCGTTGCATGTCGGCAAACACCTGTTCGATTTGTCGGGTACGGACCTGCATCGCCTGGCCGTAGTCTTCCACCAGGCGGGTGAGGTAGGCGGTGATCTCTTCGCTGATTGCCATACGTACCCGCACGTCAGCCAGGTGCACGGCGGCCTGGGCCTGGTGATCGCCGCTGGCGATCTGCAAACCGCCCTGCACGGCCACATTGCCGAACTCAGTGACGGCCTGCGCAATCTGCAGATTGGCTCCGTAACGAGCCAGGGACACGGCATCGGCGCCATTGGTGATGAAGCCGCGCAACTGGGTCAGCATCTGGGTCAGTGAGTTACCAGCCGATGAGGCCGCCTGCTTGAACACCTGCATCGCGGCAGGCGCGACACCACTGATTGCCGAGGCCAGTTTCGACGCGATGGCGCCGATCATGGGCCCGATCACCTGTGCCCCGACCACGGCCACCAACGCAACGGCAGCCAGCGTTGCCGCGATCCCCTGGATCATGCCGACGATTTGCGCGATGTCTTTGGCGGTCTCAGGGTCGACACCAAATGCCACCAGCAATTTTGTATAGAGCTCGGTGAACAGCTTGATCGCTTCCTGCATCACAGTGGTCAGTGGCTTCATGGCTTCGGCCATGAACGACATACCGGTCGCCGCCTCAACCGCGGCGTCGGAAATCATGATCGCCGCACCAATCACACCCACCGCGATCAGCACCGGGTTGGCGGTCAACACGCCGGCGACGATGGTCGCGACGGTCAAGATCGCACCGACGATTTTGCCAATGCAACCCATGGTTTTCTGCAACGCCTCGGCCTTGCGGACTTCTTCCAGATACTTTTCCGACTCGAGCTTCATGTGCTCCTGAAGCTTGGCTTGCAGCTCCAGGAACAGCTCTTGATTGATCTCTTCCTTGTTCTGCGCGGCATCACCCAGCAATTCAATGATCTTCAAGCGGTTCAGCAATGCCAGTGCGCTGCTGCTCAGCGCCTTTTCGTTGGACTCCTTCACCGAGGGTCCACCGAGCCCGGCTTCCTGTACTTTCACGGCCACCGCGGCCAGCGTTTTGGCGCAGGCGTTGGCGAGCTCGATCAGTTTCAGGTGGGCGTCGGTCGCCTTTTGCAGTGTCTGGGTATGGCCCGCCAGCTCACCTTTGAGTTTGTCGCGTAGCGCCAGCTCACTCGCATACTCTGGTGACTCCGGATCCAGCCCCGCCAGCCGTGCTTCACTCTCATCCAGCAATCCCTGGACATGCCGAACCCGTTCCTGCAACTGATCGAGGTGCTCCTGGCTGCTCCCGATCTCGCCCTCGGCAACCTCCAGCGCCTCGACGGCTGCGGCGTAATCAGCCGCCAGTTTTTCATGCCCCTGCTGCCTGGCACCGGCCATGCTTTGCAGCATCGCCAGGCGATTTTTCAGTTTGTTGACGTCGACCTCGCCGAGCATCTCGCTGATCATCGCCATCAACAGGGTGAACAGGTCACCATTGGTTTCCTGTTTGTTGCCGTCCGCGCGCGGTGGTGGCGCATGCAGCACGGGCCTGCCAGCACTGGCGACGGATGGGCCGGATTGACTTTCGTAGCTCACCGACGTCAGGCGCGCCAATGCCTCTTGGCCGGCCTTTTGAAAGTCAGCCGTCCTGGCGGCCTGGCTGGCCGCCTTGCCATATTTCTCAAAGGCCTCGTCTCGACCTGTCGAGCCCGAAAATATCGGGTTGAAGGTGCTTCTGATTTCACTCATGTTCTGTCTCCGAACAATCCTTTTCAATGTGACTCAAGGTGTCGAGATACACCTGAGCCTGCTTGTGCAGATCGTCTTCCGTGGCTTGTTCAAGCACATATTCGAAACACAACCTGGCCTTGCCGATTTTGCCCAGCGCCAGGTGGCACTGGCCGGTGTACAACATGGGCCGGTAATCGTTCTTGCCTTGGGCGAAGGCGATCGCATACAGGTCGATCGCTTTCTGGTGGTTCTGCTTGAGTTGGTGTACGGCGGCCAACCCCATCCAGTAATGGCTGTTGTTCAAGTCGTAGATGCACAGGAAGTGGAAGAACTTTTCGGCATCGTCCAGCCGCCCCTGCTCGTAAAACTGGAACGCGAAGGCATAGAGACTGCCCATGTGCTCGTCACTGATGCCTTGTACGTCTTTCAACGCCACGCCACCGAGCACTGCATCCACGACTTCGAGGGCCAGTTGTTCATCTTGTTGTTTGTCGCGACTCATCAGCCACACTCCTGAATAACGTCAGCGCTGCTGACGACTGCATTGAGCCAAAGCGCTGGTGAGCACGCTGCCAAATTGCGCTCATGCCAGCGCTCGACGCCCAGCACAGATCTCAGGTCTTGGTCTTAACTGGAAAGATAATTCCTTTCACCTTAAACCCAAATCGCACTTAACAACTCAATTCAGAATATAAAAATCTGACTAACATATTTATAGCGCAAAGGCATTACCTTCTATCCATTGGAGTTTGCCATGGCATAAGTTGCACTAAATTGTTGCTCTTCCGTCTCGAAATTCACATAACCCTCAGGCAACGTCATATGCGACTCCACCGCCTCCCAAAATACTTTATTTTCGGGATCTGCTTTTCCCCAAATAGCTTCCGCCAATGAAAAAGCATCATTACGCACCAAGTCCGCCTGTTCTTGCGCCTGATGCACAAAAGTATCGACATGATGACGTAATGCATTCGGGCCGGTCAGATCAATAGTGCTTCTGTTAGGTCGGCTAAAGTAACGGCCACCATCAAATTCGTTACCCTTTAGGCATTGATATTTTTCACCAATTTTTTGAATAAATTCCGCCAGCATTTCACTTTTAGCATGACTAGCCAGTAATGCATTGGAAAAATAAGGCATGACATTACCATCTGCATCTTTCTTATTTACCCTTAATCCAACCAACATGAGGCCGGGATGAGATTCCAAAGAGCCGGCAAGTGATTGCAAACACTCTAGATCGATATCAACATAAACCCCACCATAGTTGTACAAAATTTCATAGCGTGCGATATCTGAAGCGGCTGGGTAAGCACCATTACGACCAACAACCTCATGATTGTAGGCACTTCTGTTCTGTAACTGAATATCACTGGGATTGCTCAAATCACGAATACGAATATTTTTAGCGTCAGAAAACAAATCTTGTAATTTATTTAGCGAAGAAATGTCACGCGACTTAGTTCCAGCCAAGCAGTCCCAAGACCTTATTGTTTGATCAAGAACCAGGCGATCTGCAAGCAGAAACTTTTCATCATTATCTTGTGTAAGTCTGCGAAACGACTCCAACACCTCACTTGCATTGATAGCGGTGACTTCATTTTTATTTGACAGTAGCTTCTGCCTGAACGGCTCATTGCACTTGGCAGACAGTTCAATATTTATATCTTTAAGCGCTTGTCTTTTCGCCGATTCATTTTGAAATGTCACCGGCTTACCCAATGTGCTATTGAGTTGACTGAACAGTCCACGAAACAGCTTTTCTGCCTGATACTGCCGGGGATCAGAAAACAACCCCCCGATTTTTCCCCTTATAGCCTTGTGAGTCGAAAAAGCATCAAACTGCAAAGAGTCGACCCATAGGTTAACAGTACTCCCAGGATTTTTTTCCGCCCACTGCCGTAGATACTCCTGTTGCTGTCTGCCAGGTTGAGAACCTACCCAAACCATATGAATTTCAGAGGGGATATTTTTAAAATCACTCTTTAAATAAAGCTCTGAAAACGCTTTAGCATTACCGACTATATCAGTACAAGGCACAAATTGTTGAGAAGTCAAAGAATAGTCTACATTCACATTCATCTCTCCACACCAGATTAAAAAACACTTTTCTCGCAGTGCTGCTCAATGTGACTCAAGGTGTCGAGATACACCTGAGCCTGCTTGTGCAGATCGTCTTCCGTGGCTTGTTCAAGCACATATTCGAAACACAACCTGGCCTTGCCGATCTTGCCCAGCGCCAGGTGGCACTGGCCGGTGTACAACATGGGCCGGTAATCGTTCTTGCCTTGGGCGAAGGCGATCGCATACAGGTCGATCGCTTTCTGGTGGTTCTGCTTGAGTTGGTGTACGGCGGCCAACCCCATCCAGTAATGGCTGTTGTTCAAGTCGTAGATGCACAGGAAGTGGAAGAACTTTTCGGCATCGTCCAGCCGCCCCTGCTCGTAAAACTGGAACGCGAAGGCATAGAGACTGCCCATGTGCTCGTCACTGATGCCTTGTACGTCTTTCAACGCCACGCCACCGAGCACTGCATCCACGACTTCGAGGGCCAGTTGTTCATCTTGTTGTTTGTCGCGACTCATCAGCCACACTCCTGAATAACGTCAGCGCTGCTGACGACTGCATTGAGCCAAAGCACTGGTGAACACGCTGCCAAATTGCGCTCATGCCAACGTTTGGAGGAAAAAGAAAAAAGGGGAAATCAGGCCTGCTCGACCTGTTCGAGCCAGATCAACAGACGCAGGACTTCCTCAATTTCCTGTACTTGAAGGAAGCTGTAGCGCTGGTGGGTTTTGAATATCCGCCGGGCCAATGCGATGTCATTGATCACCGGCACCCCGACTTCCCTGGCATAGGCGCGAACGGCCAGGGCGCGTTGGTTGGTTTCCATCAGGGAGATGAACGGCAGCACAGTAATTTCCGGGCGGAAGTACACACCGATGGCAATGTGCGTCGGGTTGGCGATGATCATCCGCGAGCTGCGCACATCGGATTTGACCTGCTCGGACAGGAGTTCCCTGTGCAGGTCGCGACGACGGCCCTTGATTTCCGGATTGCCATCCTGCTCCTTGTGTTCGCGCTTGACTGCGTCCTTGTCCATCATTTGATCTTTCATGAACAAAAAGTACTCACTCAACGCATCCAGCACGACGATCAGCAGCACGCATCCCAGGAACGCCAACACCAGCACCAGCAACAAATGCCCCCAGATCGCGAACAGCTCCGGTGCCTGGGTGAACAGTTGGGCAAACAACAGTTGCCGCTGCGTGACCCAGACGATCCATAGCGCCATGGCAAAGCTGCCCAGGTACAGCAACGCCTTGACCGTGTCCTTGACGGTGCGCAGGCTGAACAGTTTTTTGAAGCCATTGATCGGGTTCAGCGCACCGAGATTGAGCTTCAAGGCCTCGCTGGCCAGCGCAAAGCCGCTTTGCAACAGCGCAGGCAATGCGCTGCTCAACACGCACACCAGCAGCAAAGGCAGCAACGCCTTGAGCCCGACCAGCACCAGCATCGCCGAGTACGCTTGCATGTCCATGTCAAAGTCACTGGCAATGATGCGTCGATAGACCTCCATGACCTCGAACAATGAGCTGTTGAACACCATGTAAGTGATGCCGCAGAGGGTCAGGCAGGTGACCACCAGATCCTTGGCCTTGAACGTCTGCCCTTTGCGTGACGCATCGCGCAGTCGCTTGGCGGTGGGTTTCTCAGTTTTCGAGGCGCTGGACGACATCGGCGGCCTCCCCGTCGTTGCCCAGATAGCGCTCCAGCCCATGGGATTTCATGCCCATGCGCAGCACTTCATCCGGCAGGTGCACGCCGAAATACAGCATCAGTACCACCAACGCCACCAGGCTCTTGACCGTCAGCGACACCGAGAATGCATTCATTTGCGGCGCGTACCGCGAGAGCAGGCCAAGCAGCGCTTCGCTGATCAACAGCGTGGCCACCACCGGCGCGCTGATCACCAGTGTCTTGCTCACTAGAGCATCGAGCAGGCTCAGGACTGATGGCAGGTACATTTCGCAACCACTGGCCGGCGCGCAAATACGGTAGCTGTGGCCAACGGTTTCGAGCATCAGCAACATGCCGCCGCCTTCGAGATAAACCACCGCGGCGAACAACTGGAGGAAATTCGCCAGCTCCGACGTATCGACGCCGTTCGCCGGGTCCACGGTGCTGCTGAGCATTGCCCCGCGCTGGTTGTCGATCAGGTTACCCATGGCGTGCAATACCCAGAACGGCCAGCACAGCAGGCATCCCAGCAGCACGCCAATACCGGCTTCACGCAACACCAGTCCAAAGAACGCCAACCCGTCGAGGTCAGGCAGCGGCACGCCGACATAAGTCCAGAAACCCAACGCCACCAACACAATGACAGTCTGGCGTGGCACGCCCGTGAGCACGCCACTGTTGAGAAACGGCATCATGAAAAAAATCGGCGCGAGGCGTGCAAACCCCAGGATGGCGGCGGCGAACCCAGTGTAAAGGTCGAAAAACAGCATCACCGACATCGCGCTAAGCCAATGCCAGACGGATGACTTCCCGACTGAAATCGAGCAAGGTTTCGCCATACCAGCCCGAAAGCAGGAACAGGCACGCGGCGACAGCCAACAGCTTGAAACCGAACGGCAGTGTCTGCTCCTGTAATTGGGTCACGGTCTGGATCAAACCGACCACCAGGCCGACCACCGTGGCGACAATGATCGGCCAGGCCACCATCAACAGGATCAGGTACAGGGTTTTATTGCCGGCATAGACCAGGTCGTTCATGAGCCCGCGCCTATGCCAGCAAGGTCAGGTATTGCTTGACCAGCCCGGTGGACAGCAGCGCCCAGCCGTCCAGTGCAACAAACAACACCAACTTGATCGGTACCGAAATGATCACCGGGCTCATCATCATCATGCCCAGCGCCAGCAGGATGCTTGAGATCACCAGATCGACGATGACGAACGGCAAATACAGGTAGAAGCCGATCTTGAAGGCGCTTTTGATTTCACTCAAAGCGTAGGCCGGCAGCAGGGAAAACAGCGACGGCGTGAGTTCTTCATCGGCGGGCAGACCGCTGTCGGACTCACTCTGCACCGCCTGCGCCCGCTCGAAGAACAGCGCCAGTTCCGGGTCGGTGTATTTGCGCAGGTAATCCTTGTATCCGCCCAAGCCGTTCTCGGCGAAATTCACGACTGACTCGATGTCGGTAAAGGCCACCTGCTCTTCCTTGTAATAGCCATAGCCTTGTTTCATCACCGGTGTCATCACGAAAATCGCCAGCATCAAGGCAATCGCATTGAGGGCCATGTTCGAGGGCACCTGCTGCAAGCCCAAGGCGTTACGCACGATGACAAAGACAATGGAAAACTTTATGTAGCAGGTGCCGGCCGCCACCAGAAACGGCAGCAGTGAAGCGAACGCCAGTAACGCGATCAGCGAGACATCATTCATCGCGGCATTCCGTCCGGTGAGCCGTCGCGATAGACCTCGAGCAACTCCACACCCAACTGCTCTTCCAGTTGCACCAGTTCGCCACGGGCCACCGGCTTGCCATTGGCGCGTACTTCGATGTGACGCGCTGCATCGTCCGCCAGCGGGATCAGTTGTCCCCCGACGATCCGCGACAGCGTGGCCAGGTCGATTTCCTGGGTCGCGAGCACGAATTGCAGGCGCACCGGCAGAGCGTCGAGGTCAAAATCGGCATCGGAATCCGTCGAGCCTTCGACGTCGGTCACGGTCGATTGCATGTGTATCCCCTGTTCAGTAAAGGTGAAAACGCCGAGGCATTGATGCCCCAGGCAGCATCGTTGCGAACGCTGAATGATTCGCAGGACATCGCCCGCCTTCAGCCGTACCCCATGCCTGAGGTGACTCGACCCCAGCATCAGCTCCAGGTGTAGCGGCAAATCGCTCAGCCATGAGTCGGCGGCCAGGGGCTGGCTGGCGGTCGGTGCCGGTGGCAATCGGGTCAGCCACAGGCGCCCACGAGACGTGTCGAGCCAAGGCAGTTCTTGCGGCGGCAATTGCCCGGGAAGGACCCCATCGACGTCGGAAATTTGCTGGTAGTGCAAGTCGTCTACCTCCAGCAGCAAGGGTTGCGGCACCGCGCGGAACAGCTCGGCGATGTTCATCAGCGAACACTCGACCGTCAGTAACGCCCGCAAACCCGGGAGTGATCGATGCAACCAGTCGTGGGCATCGATCAAACCCTGCCATTCCCCGTCCTTGCCAGATGCGCGAAAACACAGGTAGCCCGATTGCCTTGGCGGATGGCTTGAACCGGCGTCGATATCCGCGCTCCGCCAGCGTCGTATCGCTTGCGCGGCGGCATGCGCCTGGGCGTTGATCCGGCGCAACCTCAGTGCACTCATGCGCCCTGCCCGTCTTCGGTCTGCTCGTCGTCCGGCGGCTGCCGCGAGCCCTGGCGCTGCTGTTCGCCGTCGCTATCGGTCAGGCGCCAAGCGGGTTCGCGGACGTGTTCCAGCGACACCTTGAGTTGTTCGAAAACCTGGGCATTGCTCGGGCTCAGTTGCAGGTTGCGGGTGGGCTCATCGGCCACGCGGCTGATCGTCACTTGCCCGCTGACGGTGCCTTTATTGAACGGAACCTGCAGCAAACCACGGTCGGCAATCGACAAGGTTTCGATGATCGGGTCGAGGGCATGCGGCGATGGCGGCTTCACGGGCGCCGAGACCGCGGGTGATGCAACTGTCGGCACATGGCGCGCGGTCAGGAGGCTCGATAAGGCTTCGGGCCTTTGCCCTTCGAACTCAGGTATCGGCGGTGCACCTGGACTGGCGGCACGATCGACCGGGAGCGGCTCGACGATGTTTGATGGGGGTTGGATCGGCCCTGACTCAACAATGGTCGGAGTCGATAGGGGCTGGATTGGCCTTGATCCAACAATGGTCGGAGTCGCCAGGTTTACCGGTGCCGACGCGACAATTCTGTCGACAACAGGCGCAACGTCAGCCAGGGGTGACAACAACCGAGGCTGCACAGGTTTACTCAACAGCGGCTGCGCTTGTGGATGAGACACCGGTGTGAGCGGCCGTACTTCGTCGAGTTCAGCAGCGAGCTTTTCCGGGAGCGTGACCATCGCCTGCAAAGTGATTGCGCGACCCGTGTCCATCAGGGGCCGATGCCGCAGGATCAACGGCGCCATCAGCTCCAGAACACCTTGTGGCAGATCATCCTCCTGCACTGGCACCAGCCTGTCGTGCAACTCATCCATCGGCTGTTCGGTGACGGCGTCCAAGGGTTGAACCGGCAAGGGTGAAATTACAGATGCATTGCTCATCGCGAAACTCCGTTCATTTCTTCGACTTCTCTTTCATCCCGGCGCACCTGCTCCAGCCGTTGCCTGCGTAACAGCTGCTGAACAGTCCCTTCGTACTTGTCGTGCTTGCGCTGCGCGAGCCGCAGTTGCTCGCGCTGTTCCAGCAACACTTGCTCAATCTCCCGGCACTGCTGATCGACCCGGTCACGCTCGAGGCGCAACAGATTGATCTGCCGCCGAATGACCGCTTGCCTTCGCAACAGCGCCAACAGTTGCCCGTGATCGAGCACACAGTCATTGGCGCGATGGCTGGCCAACAAACTGTGTAGCGCCGCTTCTTGTCCGTCGAAAGCAGCCCGCTCCTGCACCAGCGGCTGCAGTTGTTGCCGGGTACGCGCTATCAAGAGTTCAGCGCGTTGCCGACGGAACTGGCTGAGCGCCAACAGGCGAAGACGATCGGCTAATGGATTCATGCCATGAGCCCCTGTAATTGGCCCAGGGCCTCGTCCGGTTCACAGCATTCGTCCGTGGGCTGGCGCAACCACTGGTGGAGGGCCGCGCGGCGTTGCAGCGCCTGGTCATTGGCGGGGTCCGCGCCTGGGCTGTACTCGCCCATGTCGAGAAAAACCTGCAGCTGCTCAAGCCGCGTCAGCGTATCCCGGGTCGCCGCTGCCAGTTGCTGCACCTGCGGCGGGGTGACTTGCGTCGCCACGCGACTGACGCTGCGCAACACATCGATTGCCGGGTAGTGCCCCTTGGCCGCCAAGGTTCGACTGAGGTAGATGTGTCCGTCGAGAATCGAACGAATCTCCTCGGCGATCGGGTCCGGCTCGTCGTCACTTTCCAGCAGCACCGTGTACCAGGCGGTAATGCTGCCGGAAGCGGTCACACCCGGTCGTTCCAGCAGGCGCGGCAAGGCATCGAACACCGAGGCCGGATAGCCCCGTCGCGCCGGTGCTTCACCCGCAGCCAGGGCCAGGTCGCGACGGGCCCTGGCATAGCGCGTCAATGAGTCCAGCAACAGCACCACACGCTGGCCTTGGTCACGGAAATACTCGGCGATGGCGGTGGCCTGGAGCGCCGAGTTACAGCGGTCCACCGAGGAAAAATCCGACGTGGCGTACACCACCACGCAGCGTGAGCGTATTTCAGACTGACGCAGATGCTCGATGAATTCGGTCACTTCGCGGCCGCGCTCGCCGATCAGGCCGATGACAAAAACATCCGCATCAGTGTGATTGATCAGCATATTGATCAGGGTGGTTTTGCCGGAGCCTGCGGCGGCGAAAATGCCGATGCGTTGACCGACACCACAGGTCAACAGACCATCGATCACTCGAATACCCGTGTGCAGCGGCTCCGCCACCGGGCGCCGCTGCTGGTACGACGGCGGGTCGGCATCCACCGGATAGTCCCGCAGAGCAACCGCCGTCGATGGCGCCAGACGCTCGACGATCGTGCCCTGGGGGTCGACCACGCTGCCGAGCAAGGCGTCACTGCAGGCCAGTTGCAGGGTCGAACCCGTGGGCACAATCATCGATTCCCTGGACAAGCCTTTCGCATCACCGAGCAGGCTGAGCAGAACAGCGTCGGGTTTGAAGCCGATGACCTGCGCCCGGGCCACGACCTGAGGCTGGCGCCAATGCCGCCGTACTTCACAGACCTCGCCCACTACCACATCGCCCAAAGCGGCTTCGATCAAGGGACCGCTCAAGCGCAAGGGATGGGCCGCATGCCTTTCCAGCCGGGTGTTCATCGACGTAAAAGTTCGCACAGCGTTTCGGTCGCCTGCACAAAAGCATCCAGGGCTTGCGCGAAGTGTTCAGCATCACCGAGGGCATGGGCATTGGCCATCAACCGCAGTTCGAGCCGTTCCTGAACGACGCACAGGTGCAATTGCCCGGTGCGGGAAAAAGGATTGCCCTCAAGCAAGAACTGCATCAAGTCGAAGGCACATTGGTTCATTGCACTCGGGTTCGCTTCTGCGACCGTCGACCAGACCCAGACATCGCCATCGACCATCGCCACGTTGATATCGGGCAGGTTCTTCATCTGCATTTCAATCGTGCTGTGACTGTCAAAATGCCCTATCTGGCTGTCCTTGCAGCCACTATGACGTAGTGCTTCGCGCAACAAATCGGCTAAATCCATAGACATCATTTACGGGGTTTCCTTACAGGGTTTTGATCACATTGACGGAGACGGTCTCGCAGACTTCGCCGAACGACATCACGTCCAGCTCGCGACAGCGTCCCTCGATAAGTTTCTTGATGTAGCGCCGGACATCGACCGAACACAGCAGCACCATGTCCTTTTGAGCAATGTGCACACTGTCCAGGGCGACGCTCAGGCGATCCATCAGCTCTTCGGATTCGGCCGGCTCGAGGTTGATGAAACTGCCCGCCGAGGTTTGCCGAATCCCGCGCCGCACCACCTCTTCGAACTCGGCCGACAACAGCAACACCCGCAAGTCATTACCCTGGGCAAACTTGTTGCTGATGTAGCGGGCCAGCGAGCCACGAACGTGCTCGACCAGCGCCAGCGCATCTTTTTCCCGGGACGCCCAATGGGCCAGGGACTCAAGAATGAGCTTCATGTTGCGCACGGAAATGCGCTCGCCGATCAGGCGCTGCAGCACTTCGGTGATCTTCTGCACGGTGACGTGGCGATAGACTTCCTTGAGCAGATCAGGGCAGCGGGTTTCCATTTCGTCGAGCAGTTGCTTGGTTTCCTGCACGCCGAAAAACTCCTGGATGTTGCGCGCCAGCAAGGTGACCAGGCAGCGGTAGCATTCCTCGTCCGCCGGGCGCAGGTGATAGCCCAATTGCTGCACCCGTTCCTGGTCGGTGGCGTTGACCCACACCCCGCCCAGGCGATTGCTGTCACTGCCGCGCACCAGGGCAAAGCCCATGGCTTCCAGTTCCGGCGAGTAGTCGAGCAACCGCCAGTGATCGAAATGGATATCGAATTGCTCGGCACGCACTTCGTTGATCAGCACTGCCACTTGATGCGCCGGCAAGGCTTCGCTGGCGCGCAATTGCGGCTCGGGAATGCGCAGCCCGTAATCAACGAAAAACTGGCTGCGAAAACGCGCCGCCCAACGGGCCCTGGTCAACTCGTCGAGGCGCGCGGTGGGCACCAACAACATCAGCGGGATGGTTTCGGTGGCGATATTATCGATGTCCTCGAGCAGGCCCGAGCCGGTCTGCAACGCCTCACCCTGCGTCGCCGATGGCCGGCTGTCACCCTGGCCCTCGGCCCTGGAGGCCTGGCGTCGGCGTACGAACAGCAGCAGTGCCAGGGCCGCGGCGATGGGCAGGAAGGTCAGCAGCGGAAAACCGGGTAACAGGCCGACGCCCACCGCCAGCAGCGCCGTCACCCCCAGCACGAACGGATTACCCAGCATCTGGGCGAGCATGTTGCGCCCCAGGTTGGCATCATCGCCGTTGACGCGGGTGACGATGAAGCCGGCGCCGATGGCGATCAGCAACGCCGGAATCTGCGCCACCAGACCATCGCCAATGGTCAGTAGGGTGTAGGTCGACAACGCTGTGGACAGGTCCATGCCCATCTGCCCGACGCCAATGGCCATGCCGCCGATGAAGTTGACGAAGATAATGATGATGCCGGCGATGGCGTCGCCCTTGATGAACTTCATCGCGCCGTCGAACGAGCCGTACAACTGGCTTTCGCGCTCCAGCACGCTGCGCTTTTCCTTGGCTTCCTCGGCCGTCATGGCGCCAGCCTTGAGGTCGCCGTCGATGCTCATCTGCTTGCCGGGCATGCCGTCCAGCGAGAAGCGCGCCGCAACTTCGGCCACCCGCTCCGAGCCCTTGGTGATCACGATGAACTGGACAATCGTGACAATGGAAAAGATCACGAAGCCTACCACCAGGCTTTCACCGATCACGAACTCACCGAAGGAGGCGATGATCTCCCCCGCATCAGCCTGGCTGAGGATCAGCCGGCTGGTGCTGATCGACAGCGCCAGGCGAAACAGGGTGGTCAACAGCAGCAACGCCGGAAAGGTCGAGAAACTGAGGATGCGCTCGATGTAGAACGACCCCAGGAACACCAGCAGCGAAATCACGATGTTCAGGCCGATGAGAAAATCCACCAGCGCCGTCGGTAGCGGAATGATCAGCATGGCGATGATCATCACCATCAGCGACAGGATCAGCAGCTCCGGGCGAGCGCTGACGTTGCGCAAAAACACATTGAGCATGGCGGGTCAGTTCCGGGAAAAAGTCATGAGCAGCCGCCGGGACGACGCCGCTCAATACATTCGAGGGCATAGGCAATATCAGCCAGGCGCGTGAACTGCTCTGCCAGGCGCAGCGGCGCCTGTTCATCGACAAACAGCGGTGCCGGTAATTGCAGGCTGAGCCGGCGCACCTTGTGCAGCACCGTCGAACGCTCATGGTGCGCACTCAACAGCACGCGCTCACCCAGGACGCCTAGCAACAGCTGGTCGAGATCATCGGGGTAGGTCAGCACTCCGAACAGGAACACCAGCCAGTCGGGCTCATCGGGGTTGTGCCGGCAGATCAGTGCATCCCCGAGTAGGCCACGGATAAACAGGTCGTCGGCTGAACGCAGGCGCTTGAGGTCGTTCACCCGGGCCAGCAGTTGACCGAACTCCACGTGCGAACAACTGGGATCCTGGGCGCTGATGTCGGTAAGCAATGCCGCTTCAATGAAGGCCAGCACAGCGCTGCGTTGCGCCGGACCGTACAACGCGATCCAGTCCTGATAACAACTGACCGGCCCGCTGTCGGACTCGATGAAATCCCGGTAGGTCTCGCGCAACAAGCCTGCGCGCACCGCCATGCTCGTACCGGACATTCTGGCCTTGAGGGCGGAATTGATCCCGGCACTCATGCGCTTGGGGGAGCCTTGGGCAACCACCGTCTGCAACAACATTTCAAGCCGCTGACGAGTCCGCGCCTCGAGTTTTTTCCGACGCAGCAGTTCGCGCAGCACCAATGCCAGGTCGCTATCGTCGGGAAACAGGCTACGTACCATCTGCAGCAACCAGCTGGTGGACTTGTCCGCCAGCCGCGCCAGGCTCAACACCTGCCGCGCCTTGGGCACGGTATCGTCCTCCAGGACTCTTTCGAAGGAGTCAGTCAATGCATCGGACTTGAGTTCGAACTGCCGCCGGCCACGGAACTGGGTCAAGGCTGCGGACATTTCATCGCTGATCTGCACAAAGCGCCGCGCCACGTCGACCGTTGTGCCGTCGTCAAGATCAAGCTCTGCCTCGACCTGCGGTTGCGGATGCTGGGCGGCCTTCTCGGCATTCAAGCGTGCCTGGGCCGCTCGCCCACCCGTGGAAATCGGTGGCAGGATCATTTTTCTGCCGCCCGGAAAAAGGATCGACGCACCCGTTCATGCTGCTGCGGACTCAGCAATCGTGCATCCGGCTCCACCGTGGCGGGTTCAAGGACGTCGAGAATTTCCTTGGGCTGAATCAGGAACACCCGCACCGTATTGGCCGAGCGGTTCTGCCGATAGCTGAACAATCGGCCGATCCACGGAATCGAACCCAGCAGCGGAATCCGTCCGACTTGCTCGCTGTGGTCATCGCGGGTGAAACCGCCGACCAACAGGCTCTTGCCCTGGGGCACCCGCGCCACCGTACTGATCCGTGTGCGCCCGACCGTCGGCAAACTGCCAGGTTGCTTGTCCCGGTCAAGGTTTTCTACTTCGTTGCCGTCTTCGATATTGAGTGACATTTCAATTTCGTCCGACTGGGCGAAACGAGGCAGGACGCTGACGAGCGTGCCATAGGTCACGTGCTGCAGATCGACACTGCGCTCACCCACCAGCGGGGCATAAAAGGTGCGGTTATTGTCGAAGATCGCCGGCACGTTCTCTTGTGTCAGGATCACCGGACGCGAGACCACATTCGCCCGGTTGGTGCGCTCCAGGGCCATGACCTGGGCAACGAACGAAACGCCATCGAGGGTGGTCGCCGAGCCAGCGTTGAGCGATACGGTGAATGTCCCACTGGACTTCAACGCACCCTGCCAGTTGATGCCCAGCTGATTGAGTTCATCCTTGTGCAAATCAATGATCCACAACGACAACTCCACGTGTCGTTTCGGCGTGTCCAGTGCACTCACGAGATTCTCGATAAAGCGCACCTGCTCCGGCAAACCCTTGACCAACAGGCTGTTGGTGTCCGGATAGGCCACCACGCGAATGTTTCCGGCGGCCATCTCCCGGGCAATGATCCGCGGCGCGGTCGGGTCCTGATCGGGGGATGTGCTCGCCAGGCCTTCCAGGGGAAACGCCGGCATCGCCCCCTGCGCTCGCTGTGTCGGGGCTTGCGCCACGGTCGGCTCGACCTCGCGCTTCTCGCCGCGCAACAGATCCTCGATCACGGTTGCCAGCCCGGGGATGGTCACCTTGTCATCGCGCAACTCGTATTTACGGTCGCTGACAAAGGTGTTGCGCACCTGGATAACGCCGATCTGCTGCCTGCCCAGCAACAGTTCCGAGCGCTGGTTATCCATCAGACCGGCCGCTTGCACCACCAGATCGACATACATCGGCGGCCCCGACACATGGAATGTACGCAAGCCGTCATGGCGCAATGGATAACGGCTATCGAGCAGCCCGGACCGTTCGAGAAACGCCTGAAGCCTGGCCACGGTCAGGATCTGCAGCGAAAGCATCGCGCTTTTCACTTCCGCCGCGTCATACAGATAGATCGCCTGGCCATCGCTGTACCAGATCAAACCCATCTGTGCGCTGACCCGCTCGAAGGTCCGTTGTGGCGAGCGCAGATCAAAGCTGCCGGAGATCCGCTTGGCCGAAGCGGCCTTGCTGATGATCACCGGCTTGCCCAACGGCCCGGACAACTCGGAAAAAAACGTGCGCACACTCTGTTCGCGAGCCACGTATTCGTCGGCATTCGCCCGCACAGTACAGGGTACCAGCAGCAACATGGCCGCGAGCCAAAAGGGCAAGACATACAAGGATTGAATAGCGCGATTCATCGGTTCACTTGCCTGGAAGGTAGGTAATGTCGGCCAGGCTGCTGGGGGTGAAACCCACCAGTTCGCGAACTTCCTTGGAGAAATGCGAAGAGGAGGCAAAACCGAACTCCAGCGCCAGATCCGTCAGGGAACAGTCCTGCAGACTCATGTTCAAAAGCGCCTGGGCCGTCCGCCAACCGCGCAACGCAGGCTTGGCCGCCGTACCGAGCGCCTGCCGGCACAATCGACGAAAATGCGACACCGACACCCCATAACGCTGCGCCAGATGGGTCAGTTTTTCGCTGTGGGTGCCCTGCTCCAGTAGAAAACGCACAAGCCCGTAACTTTCAGTCTGTCGCAACACACTGGCAAAGGCCTGATAGGCCGCACCGCCAGCCATCGCCTGTTCGAGGTACCAGCGCTCTAGCGCCTGTTCCGACTGAACCTGTAGAAAAGGCACTGGCAATGCCGCCCAAGGCACCTGACGGCCTCGCCGGGTGATCGGCGCATGACCAAGATCGATGAACACCTGCAGTTTCACCAACGGTGCCTGGGCAATTGGCAGGGTCGGCATACTGCCGTTGACCTCAAATCCGCTGGTCACTGCAATCAGCCCTTCCCAGCCCATCGGCAGGCAGCAGGCCGAGACGCACCGCGCCGGGGCCAGACAAACGGCGGATTGGTCGACACGCAGATGCAGCATCTGCTCGCAAGAGCGGGTATGAGTGGAACGTGTGGCGTGTAGTGATTCGATGGGCACGCCAACCTCCTTTGCGGCCTGACGATGTGGGCCGGCAGGATGTAGGACGGGGCGTGTCGAATCCTGATGCAAATATGATGAAATCCGGGCTGGCATATGCCTTGCAGCCGTTCACGTATCAGCACGCAAACCAACGGCGGAATGCGTGCCAGGACAATGGCGTCGTTACCCGGCCTTGCGCGTGCAGGATCTGGAACGACGCTTTTTTTGCAAGGTGTGAAATCGATGAACGAACCGTCTATCGGCCCTCTGGCCTGGGTCAATGGCAGCGATGCCCCGGAAAAAACCGAAATCAATCTGGGTTTCATGGCCTTGAGCGACTGCGCCTCGGTAGTGGTCGCCGCCACCCAGGGCTTCGCCCAACCCTATGGCCTGACCCTGAACCTCAAGCGTCAATCGTCCTGGGCCAATCTGCGGGACAATCTGGTCAGCGGCGAACTCGATGCCGCCCACAGCCTCTATGGCCTGATTTACGCGGTTCACCTGGGCATCGGTGGCGTCGCCGCGACCGACATGGCCGTGTTGATGGGCCTGAATCAGAACGGCCAGAGCATCAACCTGTCCCGTGGCTTGCAAGCACTGGGGGTGACCAGTCCTGAGGCACTGGATCGGCACGTGCACCAAACTCGCCCAAAACTCACCTTCGCTCAGACTTTTCCTACCGGCACCCACGCCATGTGGCTGTATTACTGGCTCGCCGCCCAGGGCATTCACCCGCTGCTGGATGTCGACAGCGTGGTGGTGCCGCCACCGCAAATGGTTGCGCACCTGCGGGCCGGGCGTATCGACGGGTTCTGCGTCGGCGAACCCTGGTCCGCCAGCGCGGTGCAGCAGGAGCTGGGTTTTACCCTGGCGACGACCCAGACCCTCTGGCCCGATCATCCGGAAAAGGTCCTCGGCTGCACCCGCGCGTTCGTCGAGCAATACCCCAATACCGCCCGGGCATTGGTGATGGCGATTCTGGAGGCCAGCCGCTTCATCGAAGAAAGCACCGAGAACCGCCGCAGCACCGCACAATTGCTCAGTGCCGTGCAGTACCTTGACGCGCCACTGGACTGCATCGAACCGCGCCTGCTGGGCGAATACGCCGACGGCCTTGGCCATCGCTGGCAAGACCCGCACGCGCTGCGCTTGCACGGGAATGGCGAGGTCAACCTGCCGTACCTGTCCGACGGCATGTGGTTCATGACCCAGTTCCGCCGTTGGGGCCTGTTGCGCGAGGACCCTGACTACCTCGCGGTGGCCCGACAGGTGCAGCAACTGGACCTCTACCGTGAGGCGGCCAGCGCCGTCGGTGTCACTTCGTCAGCGGAAGAAATGCGCAGCAGCCAGTTGATCGACGGCAAAATCTGGGACGGCTCGGACCCGGCCGGTTATGCCCGCAGCTTCAAACTGCACGCCATGAGCGACAGCTCGCACCGATCCGCCAGCCGCTGACAGGAGACGACGAACATGTTGCGAATCCTGCTGATCAACGACACCGCGAAAAAAGTCGGGCGCCTGAAGGCCGCCCTGACCGAGGCCGGATTCGAAGTGATCGATGAGTCCGGCTTGACCATCGACCTGCCCGAACGCGTCGAAACGGTGCGTCCGGATGTGATTCTGATCGATACCGAGTCACCGGGGCGCGATGTCATGGAGCAAGTGGTGCTGGTGACACGCGACCAACCACGACCGATTGTGATGTTTACCGACGAACATGACCCCGATGTGATGCGCCAGGCGATCAAGTCCGGGGTCAGTGCCTACATCGTCGAAGGCATTCACGCACAACGCCTGCAGCCGATTCTCGATGTGGCCATGGCACGCTTCGAGAGCGACCAGGCCTTGCGTGCCCAACTGCATGCCCGCGACCAGCAATTGGCCGAGCGCAAGCGCATCGAGCTGGCCAAGGGGCTGCTGATGAAAATGAAGGACTGCAACGAGGAAGAGGCCTACACCCTGATGCGCCGCCAGGCAATGAGCCGGCAACAGAAGCTGATTCAAGTGGCGGAGCAGATTATCGCCATGAGTGAGTTGCTCGGGTGAAACCCTGTGGTGAATGTTCTATCGCCTTCGCGAGCAAGCCCGCTCCCACATTTGATCGCGGTCGAATGTGGGAGCGGGCTTGCTCGCGAATGGCAGCGACTCGATTTCGAGTGTTGGCACAGATCTCGCTAAGTAATCACCACAGGTAACCAACGGCGGTTGCCCCACCTACGACAAAGACGTCGCTCACCTCATTTGCCCCTGGCGAATCGGGTAGCGGCGTTTTTTCGTTTTGGCCCCACAGCACGGGGCCGGTGGTGCGGCCGTAGCGGCGCCCCACCTGCAAGCTCATGACTCCTTCCGAGACTCTTCACAGCTGAGGTGCGCGATGAATTCAAGCTTCTGGAAATCCGGCCATACCCCCACTTTGTTCGCAGCCTTCCTCTATTTCGACCTGAGCTTCATGGTCTGGTATCTGCTCGGCCCCTTGGCGGTACAGATCGCCGCCGACCTGCACCTGACGACGCAGCAACGCGGGCTGGTGGTCGCCACGCCGATTCTCGCCGGGGCGGTGTTGCGCTTCGTGATGGGGATGCTGGCTGATCGGCTGTCGCCGAAAACCGCCGGCCTGATCGGTCAGGTCATCGTCATCTGTGCGCTATTCGGCGCCTGGAAACTCGGGATCCACAGCTACGAGCAAGCATTGCTGTTGGGTCTGTTCCTCGGCATGGCCGGCGCTTCGTTCGCCGTCGCCCTACCCCTGGCCTCGCAGTGGTATCCACCGCAGCATCAAGGCAAGGCCATGGGCATCGCCGGCGCGGGGAACTCGGGCACGGTGCTCGCCGCCTTGATCGCCCCGGTGCTGGCGGCGGCGTTTGGCTGGAGCAACGTGTTCGGCTTCGCCCTGATTCCGTTGATCCTGACCCTGGTCGTCTTCGCCTGGCTGGCCCGTAATGCCCCCGAGCGGCCAAAAGCCAAATCCATGGCCGACTACTTCAAGGCCCTGGGCGATCGTGACAGCTGGTGGTTCATGTTTTTCTACAGCGTGACGTTCGGCGGTTTCATCGGCCTGGCCAGCGCCCTGCCCGGTTACTTCAACGACCAGTACGGCTTGAGCCCGGTGACTGCCGGCTACTACACCGCCGCCTGCGTGTTCGGCGGCAGCCTGATGCGTCCCCTGGGTGGCGCCCTGGCCGACCGGTTCGGCGGCATTCGGACCCTGCTGGCGATGTACACCGTCGCGGCGATCTGCATTACCGCGGTCGGTTTCAACCTGCCGAATTCCTACGCAGCCCTGGCACTTTTCGTCTGCACCATGCTCGGTCTGGGGGCAGGCAATGGCGCGGTATTCCAATTGGTGCCGCAGCGCTTTCGCCGGGAAATCGGCGTGATGACCGGCCTGATCGGCATGGCCGGCGGCATCGGCGGGTTTGCCCTCGCGGCCGGCATGGGCGCGATCAAGCAAAGCACCGGCAACTATCAACTGGCGCTGTGGTTGTTCGCCAGCCTCGGCGTACTGGCCTGGTTCGGTCTGCACGGTGTAAAACGTCGCTGGCGGACCACCTGGGGTTCGGCCGCCGTGACGGCTGCGCGGGTCTGACGCCTCGATGAGCCTGCAACTGAGTTTCGCCGAAGCCAGCGCCATCGGTCCGCGCGAGGAAAACCAGGATGCCCTGCGCCTGGTCACGCCGGCCCCGGCGCTGGCGGCGAGCAAAGGTTATCTGTTCGCCATCGCCGACGGTGTCAGCCAGTGCGCCGATGGCGGCCTGGCGGCCCGCTCGACGCTGCAGGCCCTGGCGCTGGATTACTACGCCACGCCGGAAACCTGGGGCGTCGCGCAGGCACTCGATCGCCTGTTGCTGGCGCAGAACCGCTGGTTGCAGGCCAATGGCGGCGGCCAACCACTGCTGACCACCCTCAGTGCGCTGGTCCTGCGCGGCCGACGTTTTACCCTGGCGCATGTCGGCGATTGTCGGGTGTATCGCTGGCACGCCGATCGATTGCAGCGAATCAGCGAAGATCACGTCTGGGACCAGCCGGGCATGCAGCATGTGCTGAAACGGGCGCTGGGTCTCGATCAACATTTGGTGCTGGATTTTCTCGACGGCGAGTTGCGCCCCGATGAAAGCTTCGTCCTGCTCAGCGACGGCGTCTGGGCGGTCCTGGGCGATACCGCGATTGCCGCGATCCTGCGGGATCAACCGGACTTGCACAGCGCCGCGCAAACCCTGGTCAATGCCGCGCACCTGGCAGGCAGCCAGGACAACGCCAGTGCCTTGCTGGTGCGGGTTGATGCCCTGGGTGAAGCGAGCATTGGCGATGCGTTGATGCACTTGCAGCAATGGCCATTGCCGCCAGCCCTGAAGCCGGGTCAGGCGTTCGAAGGCTGGCAGGTCGAGGGGATCGTCACGCAGAGCCAGCAATCGCTGCTTTATCGCGTGCGCGACAGTCAGCAACAGCCCTGGCTGCTGAAAACCCTGCCGGGGCGCCTGCACGACGATCACCAGGCCGGGCAAGCGTTACTGTCGGAAGAGTGGTTTCTCAAACGCGTGGCCGGTCGACATTTTCCTGAAGTCCATGCCGCCAGTCAGCGTCAGCATTTGTACTACGTGATGCGTGAATATTCGGGCGCTACCCTGGCGCAACAGCATGAGCAAAGCGGACCGTTGCCGCTGCCCCATTGGCAAGACATCGCTGAACGCTTGCTGCGGGCGGTCGGTCTGTTGCACCGACGGCAGATCCTGCATCGCGATATCAAACCGGAGAACCTGCTGCTGGGGGACGATGGTGAGTTGCGCCTGCTGGATTTCGGCCTCGCCTACTGCCCCGGTCTCTCGCAAGACCTGCCCTGGGCACTGCCGGGCACACCGAGCTACATCGCCCCCGAAGCCTTTCGCGGAGAAATGCCGACACCACGCCAGGACTTGTACGCCGTCGGTGTGACCCTGTATTTCCTCCTCACCGGGCACTATCCCTATGGCGAAATCGAAGCGTTCCAGCGCCCGAGGTTTGGTCTCCCGGTCAACGCCAGCCGCTACCGGCCCGACCTGCCGGACTGGATCGCCCATAGCCTGGAGCGCGCCGTGGCAGCGGCCCCCGACCAGCGTTTCGAAACGGCGGAAGAATGGTTGCTGCTGATCGAACAGGGCGAACGGCGCAGCTTGAGTGTGCGCCCCAAGCCGTTGCTGGAGCGCGAGCCGCTGAAAGTCTGGCGGACCTTGGCGCTGGTTTCGTTGCTGCTCAACCTTGTGCTGCTGGTGGTTGCGCTCCATTAGCGGGCAACGCGCTTTGAATCGGTGCGTTCCCTCACGGTTCTGCCCTTGCGAACGGGATAAAAGCCAACAAACAAGGGACCTGAGCGACTTGGCACAACCGCTGCATTACCTCTTGCAACAGACATAAAGCGCGGGCTTCAACGACGAAGGCTGCACTTCCCGAGAGAACGGGACCAGGACAAAGGCGTCCTCGCTAGGCAACTAGCGGGACGCCTTTTTTTGTTTGCGCAAAATTTGTCGAGCATGGCCTGAACCCTGATGAGGCCGGCCTGAGCTCCCCGGAGAACCTGATGAAAAAATTAAAACTGGTGATGATCGGCAACGGCATGGCCGGGGTCCGGACCCTGGAAGAGCTGCTCAAGCTGAGCACAGAGCTGTACGACATCACGGTCTTCGGTGCCGAACCCCACACCAACTACAACCGCATCCTGTTGTCGCCGGTGCTGGCGGGCGAACAAACCTTCGAAGAGATCGTGCTCAACGACCTGGACTGGTACCTGGAAAACAACATCAAGCTGCTGCTCAACCGCAAAGTGGTGGAGATCGACCGGGTCAAGCGCCGGGTCATTGCCGAAGACGGCAGCGCAGCCGAATACGATCGCCTGCTGATCGCCACCGGCTCGACGCCCTTCATCCTGCCCATTCCCGGCAACACCCTTGAGGGCGTGATCGGCTACCGCGACATCGCCGACACCCAGGCCATGATCGACACCGCGAAAACCCATCGGCACGCCGTGGTGATCGGGGGCGGCCTGCTCGGCCTGGAGGCCGCCAACGGCCTGATGCTGCGGGGCATGCACGTCACCGTGGTGCATATCGGCGAGTGGTTGCTGGAGCGGCAACTGGACAAGACCAGCGGCCAGCTACTGCAAACCGCCCTGGAGTCTCGCGGCCTGCACTTTCGCCTGAGCGAGCAGACCCAGGCCTTGCACGACGCGGGCAACGGCCGGGTCGGTTCGGTGCAATTCAAGAACGGCGACATCATCCCCGCCGACCTGGTAGTGATGGCCGCTGGCATTCGCCCCAATACCGCACTGGCGGAGAAATCCGGTCTTCCGTGCAGCCGCGGGATTCTGGTCAACGACACAATGCAGACCTACGACCCACGGATCTATGCCATCGGCGAGTGCGCCAGCCATCGCGGCATTGCCTATGGCTTGGTGGCGCCGTTGTTCGAACAGGCCAAGGTCTGCGCCAACCACCTCGCCCAACTGGGTTTTGCCACCTACAAGGGCTCGGTGACCTCGACCAAGCTGAAGGTCACCGGCATCGACCTGTTTTCCGCCGGCGACTTCATGGGCGGCGAAGGTACCGAGACCATCACCCTCTCGGACCCGATTGGCGGGGTCTACAAGAAACTGGTGATCAAGGATGACGTGCTGGTCGGCGCCTGCCTGTACGGCGATACGGCAGACGGCGGCTGGTATTTCCGGCAGATCCGTGAGAATCACGCCATCGGCGAGATCCGCGATCATCTGATGTTCGGCGAAGGCGCCCTCGGAGACGTAGGACACCAAGGCCAGGACAAAGCCATGAGCATGGCCGACACGGCCGAAGTCTGCGGCTGCAACGGCGTGTGCAAGGGCACCATCGTCAAGGCCATTCAGGAACACGGGCTGTTCAGTGTCGACGACGTCAAGAAACACACCAAGGCTGCCAGCTCCTGCGGCTCCTGCGCCGGCCTCGTCGAACAGATCCTGATCAACACCGTGGGCGGTGCGGCGGACGTCAAACCGAAAAGCGAAAAGGCCATCTGCGGCTGCAGCGACCTCAACCACGGGCAAATCCGCCAGGCCATCCGCGAGCAGCACCTGCTGACCATCGCCGGCACCATGAGCTACCTGAACTGGCGCACCCCCAACGGCTGCGCCACCTGCCGCCCGGCGCTCAACTACTACCTGATTTCCACCTGGCCCGGGGAAGCCAGGGACGATCCGCAATCGCGCCTGATCAACGAAAGGGCTCACGCCAACATTCAGAAAGACGGCACCTACTCTGTAGTCCCGCGGATGTGGGGCGGCGTGACCAATCCTTCGGAACTGCGGCGCATTGCCGACGTTGCCGACAAATACAACGTGCCGATGGTCAAGGTCACCGGTGGCCAGCGCATCGACTTGCTGGGCATCCGCAAGCAAGACCTGCCGGGGGTATGGAAAGACCTGGACATGCCGTCCGGCCACGCCTACGGCAAATCCATTCGCACCGTGAAAACCTGCGTCGGCAGCGAGTTCTGCCGCTTTGGCACGCAGAACTCCACACAACTGGGCATCGAACTGGAACATGACCTGTTCAACATGTGGTCACCGCACAAGGTGAAACTGGCTGTCTCCGGTTGCCCGCGCAATTGCTCGGAAGCCGGCATCAAGGATGTGGGAATTATCGGCGTGGACTCCGGCTGGGAGATGTACATCGGTGGCAACGGCGGGATCAAGACCGAAGTCGCGGAATTCTTCGTCAAACTGAAAACCGCCGAAGAAGTCCGCGAATACAACGGTGCATTCCTGCAGCTCTATCGCGAAGAAGCCTTCTACCTCGAACGCACCGTGCACTACCTGCAACGGGTCGGCATGGAACACATCAAGAAAGCCGTGCTTGAGGACCCGGAGCGTCGCAAGGTACTCAACGATCGCCTGCAATTCTCCCTGTCGTTCGAACAGGACCCGTGGAAGGAGCGCCTGGAACAGCCCCAGCTGAAAAAAGAATTCGACGTCATCCCCGTGAAAAACCTGGAGGTGCTGGCATGAACTGGCTGGATATCTGCGCACTGGAAGAGATCAACGCCCTGGGCTCGCGGATCATCGCCGGGCCAAAGGGAGACATCGCGATTTTTCGTACCAGCGACGACGAAGTGTTCGCCCTTGACGACCGCTGCCCGCACAAGGGTGGCCCGTTGTCCCAAGGTCTGGTCTACGGCAAGCGGGTGGCCTGCCCGTTGCACAACTGGCAAATCGACCTGCAAAACGGCGAAGCCCTGGCCCCGGACATCGGCTGCGCCCACCACCATCCGGCCCGGGTGGAAAATGGCCGGGTGATGCTGGCCCTGCGGGATGCAGGATGATGGACCGCCAGATCACTGCGTCCACCTGCTGTTACTGCGGGGTCGGCTGCGGCGTGCTGATCGAGCACGACGGTTCACGCATCCTCGGCGTCAGCGGCGACCCGACGCACCCGGCCAATTTCGGCAAACTGTGCAGCAAGGGTTCGACCCTGCACCTGACCGGCGACTTGACGGCGCGGGCGCTGTACCCCGAACTGCGCCTCGGCAAAGGCCTGGCCCGCCACCGCACCGACTGGGATACCGCCCTCGATCACGCCACCAGCGTGTTTGCCGCGACCATTGCCGAACATGGGCCGGACAGCGTAGCGTTCTACATTTCCGGGCAACTGTTGACCGAGGACTACTACGCCTTCAACAAGCTGGCACGTGCCTTGGTAGGCACCAACAACATCGACAGCAATTCGCGCCTGTGCATGTCCTCGGCGGTGGTCGGCTACAAGCGCAGCCTGGGTGCCGACGCGCCGCCCTGCAGCTACGAAGACCTGGAATTGAGCGATTGCGTGATGATCGTCGGCAGCAACATGGCCTACGCCCATCCGGTGCTGTTCCGGCGGCTGGAAGAAGCCAAGTCCCATCGGCCGCAGATGAAGGTCATCGTCATTGACCCGCGTCGTACAGACACTTGCGATCTGGCTGACCTGCACCTGGCGATTTTGCCGGGCACCGATGTCGCCTTGTTCCATGGGATTTTGCATCTGCTGCTGTGGGAAGACTGGATCGATCGTGACTTCATCCGGGACCACACTCAAGGCCTGGCCGAGCTGAAAAGCCTGGTGCGTGACTACACGCCGCAAATGGTTTCGCAGCTCTGCGGCATCAGCGTCGGGCAATTGCAGCAGTGCGCCGAGTGGATCGGCACTTCACCCAGCTTTCTGTCGCTGTGGTGCATGGGCTTGAACCAGTCCACCGCCGGCAGCGCGAAAAACAGTGCCTTGATCAATCTGCACTTGGCCACCGGGCAGATCGGTCGTCCCGGTGCCGGACCTTTCTCCCTCACCGGTCAGCCAAATGCCATGGGTGGGCGGGAAACCGGCAGTTTGTCCAACCTGCTGCCCGGCCATCGCGATGCGACCAATGCGCAGCACCGTGCACAAGTGGCGTCCTACTGGGGCGTCGAACAACTGCCGGAAAATCCCGGGCTCACCGCGATCGAGCTGTTCGAGCAAGTGCGCAGCGGCAAGATCAAGGCATTGTGGATTGCCTGCACCAACCCCGCGCAATCCATGCCGGACCAGACGACAGTGCGCGAAGCGCTGCAGGCCTGCCCCTTCGTGGTGTTGCAGGAAGCCTTTCGCACCACTGAAACCGCGAAGTTCGCCGACCTACTGCTGCCCGCCGCCAGCTGGGGGGAAAAGGAAGGTTGCGTCACCAACTCCGAACGGCGCATTTCCCACGTACGCCAGGCAATCGTCGCACCGGGTGAGGCGCGGCCGGACTGGACAATTACGGTAGATTTCGCACAACGCCTGGAAAAATATCTGCGCCCCGGCCAAACCAGCCTGTTTGATTTTGATAATCCCGCCCAGGTCTTTGACGAATACAAACTGCTGACTCGCGGACGTGATCTGGACCTGTCCGGTATCAGCCATGCGTTGATCGATCGTCTCGGTCCGCAGCAGTGGCCCTTCCCTGCCGGAGCCGTAGAGGGCATGGCACGCCTTTACGTCGACGGGGTATTTGCCACTGCCAATGGTCGCGCGCAGTTCGTGGCCGACCCATACCACGCCGCCAAAGAGCAACGCGATGCACGCTTCCCGCTGACCCTGATCACCGGCCGCCTGCGCGATCAATGGCACGGCATGAGCCGCACCGGCACCGCCGCGCAGCTGTTCGGTCATGTCGGTGAAGCGCAGGTGAGCCTGCACCCGGACGAACTGCGCCGCCATCGCTTGCAGCCTGGGGATCTGGTCAGCCTGAAAAGCCGGCGCGGTGCGGTCATCGTTGCGGTCGCCAGCGATGACAGCGTGCGTCCTGGCCAGGCCTTTTTGCCGATGCATTGGGGCGATCGCTTTCTCAAGGGCGGAGTGAACAGCCTCACCTTGTCCGCATTCGATCCTTTGTCGAAACAGCCCGAACTCAAACACAGCGGCGTTCGCCTGGATCCGGTCGATTTGCCCTGGAAACTGTTCGCACTGATCGAGGGCGATGTTCAACGGCATTTCGAGACGCTACGACCGCTCTGCGAGGCGTTTTCCTACGTCAGCCTTAGCCTGGTTGGCCGTGAGCGCCCTGCTCTGCTGGTACGGGCGGCCAATGCTTCAGCACCGTCGGCAGAGCTGCTAAGCGAAATCGATAAAAGCCTGGCGCTCGATGACGGCCCGGTGCTGGCTTACGACGACCCTCGCCGAGCCATTGGCAAGCGCGTGCGGATCGAAAATGGCCGGATCACTGCCATTCGACTGGCCGGTGAAACCCTTGCCCAACACTGGTTGCAGGGGCTGTGGCTTGAAGGTCGCGCGGACCAGCAACTGCGGCGCTGGCTGCTTGCGCCGCTGAGCGCACCACCGGGCAATCTCGACGCGCCCGTCAACGCGAACAAGATCCTGTGCAATTGCAAGAACGTCGGCCAAAACGCGATCTGCGCCGGCATCAGTCGTGGCCTGGACTTGCAGGGACTCAAGCAAGAACTGGGTTGCGGCACGCAATGCGGGTCCTGCGTTCCGGAAATCAAACGCTTGCTGGCTGCCACGGCGCGGCCAATCACCGTCTTCTCGTGAGGAAAACACTATGAGTGCAAAAGTCTGGCTGGTAGGTGCGGGCCCGGGTGATCCGGAGTTGCTCACGTTGAAAGCGGTACGCGCCTTGCGCGAAGCCGATGTGGTGTTGATCGATGACCTGGTCAATGTCGCGGTACTCGAGCATTGCCCTCGGGCGCGGATCATCCCGGTGGGCAAGCGTGGTGGCTGCCGCTCCACCCCGCAAGCGTTCATCCATCGCCTGATGCTTCGTTATGCCCGCCAGGGTAAATGCGTGGCGCGGCTCAAGGGTGGCGATCCGTGCATTTTCGGCCGTGGAGGTGAAGAGGCGCAGTGGTTGCGTGAGCGTGGAGTCGAAGCCGAGTTGGTCAATGGCATCACTGCCGGACTGGCGGGGGCAACGCAATGTGATATCCCGCTGACCTTGCGCGGTGTGGCCCGCGGCGTGACCCTGGTCACCGCACACACCCAGGACGACAGCCAGTTGAACTGGCAGGCGCTGGCCCAAGGCGGAACGACGCTGGTGATTTACATGGGAGTGGCCAAGCTCGGTGAAATCCGCGAACAGCTATTGGCTGGCGGCATGGCAACGGACACACCCGTGGCCATGATTGAAAACGCGTCCTTGCCTCATCAGCGGGAATGTCGGAGTACTCTCACAGCGATGGACGAAGCTGCCTGCAGATTTCAGCTGAAAAGCCCTGCCATCCTGGTGATCGGCGCGGTAGCGGCCTGCGCAACTCAATCCCTGTGGGAGTGTGATTTGCCTGTGATGGCGGCAGATCAGTCAGCGTAGCTTCACCTGTTTCACCAAATCGCAGACAAAGAAAAGCCCGGCCTAAGCCGGGCTTTTCTCAGAGCGGCGAGCTAATTACTTAGCTTGAGCTTCAACCTGCGCTTCTACGCGACGGTTAACAGCGCGGCCAGCGTCAGTTTTGTTGTCGGCAACTGGGCGGGATTCGCCGTAGCCAACAGACTGAACGCGGGACGATTCAACACCGTACTGGTTGGTCAGAACTTGTTTAACGGCGTTTGCACGACGCTCGGACAGTTTCTGGTTGTAAGCGTCAGGACCGACGGAGTCAGTGTGACCTTCAACAGTAGTGGTGGTGGATGGGTACTGCTTCATGAAGTCAGCCAGGTTCTTGATGTCGCCGTAGCTGTTTGGCTTGACTACCGACTTGTCGAAGTCGAACTTCACGTCCAGCTCTACACGTACGACTTCAGCAACAGCTGGGCAGCCATCAGCGTCAACAGTTACGTTGGCTGGGGTGTCCGGGCACTTGTCAACGTTGTCGCAAACGCCATCGTTGTCGCTGTCGGAGCAAACTTCTGGAGCTGGAGCTGCAGCAACAGGCTTGTTGCCGCCACCGAAGTTAACACCCAGGCCTACGGACGGGATGTAGTCCCACTTGCCGTTGTCCAGCTTGTAGTCAGCTTCAACGCCAGCACGAGCGTAGACGTTTTCCAGGAAGTAGTACTTCAGGCCAGCGCCTGCAGTCAGGAAAGTCGACTGGTCACGACCGGTGTGGCCGTCAGCGGCTACGTTGGTCATGCTGCCGTGCTTAACACCACCTTGAACGTAAGGACGCAGAGCGTCGCCAGCGTTGTTGAAGTGGTACTGAGCGTTCAGACCGAACTGGTCGCCCTCGATTTTCTGATGGCCAGTACCGTTGTTCGAACGGGTGTGGTCGTCATTGTTGTAGGTCAAGTTCAACGATACGTCGTCGGTCAAGAAGTAACCGATGGAGGCGCCAGGAGTGTAGCCGTCTTCAACGTTCTTAACGCTGTCGTTGTACTTCTTCCCGTAGTTGAGCTCGCCTTCAACTGCGCCTTGGCCTTGTGCCAATGCGCCGAACGAAGTAGCGGCAATAAGAGTACCAATGGCCAAGCCCAAGGTGTTTTTCAGTTTCATCCGTTAAATCCCCATCTGGTGATTGTGAAGCAGTCCCGCAAACCGGGGGACAACTCGGCGGCAAGTCTAACAGAACTTGCCTACACGTAAGAGATATTTGCGCTGAACTAAGTTTCAGCAATGCCTGCAAATTTCTCACGCAATTTATCTAGAGCGCGTTTGTACCGCATTTTTGTTGCACTCAAACCCATATGCATGATGTCTGCGATCTCCTGAAACTCCAGCTCTGCGACAAATCGTAGCACCAGAATCTCCCGGTCGATCGGATTCACATACACCAGCCAGCGATCAAGTCCACCTTTTTCCTCAGGTTTCGGCGTCTTTTCTTCGGACGCTTCCTCGAGGGGGTCAAGACTCAATGCGTCCATCAAGCGACGCTTTCGCCGTTCCTTCCGATACTGCGTGATGCACTCGTTGTACGTGATGCTATATAGCCATGTCTTGAACTTCGATTTCCCCTCGAAGTTCTTCAGGCCATACAGCACCTTCAACATGACCTCCTGACAGACATCGTCTGCATCACGATCGTTCCCGAGATATCTTGCACACACATTAAATAATGTCCGCTGGTAACGCCGCATCAGTTCTTCATAGGCGCGTGTTACGTGAAACAGCTCGGAATGCGAGCGCGCGACCAACTCCTCATCAGAGAGCTCGCGGGGGTCGTAGCGCATGGATAGCGATTGGGCTTTATTCAAAACAAGTCGGGCCGACAGTCAGGTCAATGTCCGCCGCAGCCAGCGTCAGCAGGCGTTTTGCGGCGGCATACATTAGCAGGGTTTGCCGGGTTAGCGGCTACTCACATGCTGCTCAAGGAGGATCCGATTGGAAAGAGAGACTAGCTCACCCTCATCGGTCAGCAATGTGGTTTTAACCGTGCCGATCTCTTCGATCTGGCCTTCGACCTCGCCAACACGCACTTGTTGCCCAACCTGGTACAGCTCACGCACGTAGATTCCCGCAAGAATCTGGCCGGCAATTTCCCGGCTTCCCAAACCCATCGCCAGCGCTACCGCCAGACCAACGGTTATCAACACGATCACGATCACATGGTTCAGCAGGTCAGTCTTGACCTCCAACTGGCTGATCGCCACCGAAATACTGATGATGATCACCAGGCCCTGGGCAATTCGTCCAAGTCCCGAAGCATAGTCCAGACCTACGCCTTCTGCCGCCCCGCGCACCAGCCCATTGGCCAGTTGCGCCAGCAAAACACCCACCAGCAACACCAGCGCGGCGCCAAATACCTTCGGCAAATACAACGCAAGCATATCCAGCGTAGCTGATACTCGCTCAAGTCCAAGGGATTCTGCGGCAGAAACCAGAAAAATAAGCAGAACGAACCAATAGACGATCTTGCCGATCAGGGTCGAGATAGGAACTTGCAATCCAGCGCGGGACATCAGCTTGGTCAGGCCAGTGCCGCCCATCAAGCGGTCGAGGCCCAATTTGGCGAGCAGTTTGGAGAGCAAGGTGTCCAGCAGTTTGGCCACGACAAAACCCAACAGCAGCACAACCAGTGCGCCGAACAGGTTCGGAATGAAGTTCGCAACCTTGGTCCACAACGCAGTCATTGCAGTGACGAGGCTCTGAGTCCAGAGATCAAGTTCCATATTCAATCAGCCTTATCAGCAGTGCGGGCAGCGGATTTACGAAGACGGGATACCGGCGCGACATGGGCCGATCCGTTATTAAGGGCAATCATCAGTGCGGGCAACCAACGCCCCAGCAGGCTGAACAAATCACCTGCGCCGACCTGGCGGTTGGCGGTTTTCAGTACACGCCCCAGGCACGCATCGTCGTCCCGGGTGGACGGCGAGGCATTGAGCATATCGCGTAAAGACTGTTCAAACGGATCGTGCATACGCACCTCTCGTGATGTCTGTGGGAGACGCGGTCAGTTTTGGTCGGGTCACATGGTTGCCCTCAGACCCAGCGCAAACGTCGGAACAACCACCACTGCCCCAGCGCCACCGAGACCATCATCAGGCAGGCGATCAGAAAGCCATAAGGGCTGGCAGAGAACGGAATTCCACCGACGTTTATCCCCAAAAGCCCGGTCAGAAAACTCATCGGCAAAAATATCCCGGTGATGATCCCGAAGCGATACATCGTGCGATTCATGCGCACGCTCAAGCGACGGTCTTCAGCTTCCAGGACCAGCCCCACCCGCTCCCGGGTCAATTCCAGCTCTTCGAGATAACGGGTCAGGCTGTTGTTCAATTCGTTCCAGTAATCCCCATCGTCCTCGACGAACCAGGGCAACTTGATCCGCGTCAGCTGCCCGAAAATGTCCCGCTGCGGAGCAAGAAAGCGCTTCAACGCAGCCGCCCGGCGACGAATCTGCAAAACCGATCCGTGCTCAGGAGTATACCGTTCGTCGGCATCCAGCTTTTCTTCTTCCTCATCGACCACTTCCGAGAGACAGCTGACCAGATCCTGCACCTTGTTGGTGAGGTACTGCGCCATGCAAAGAATGAGTTCGGAGGCGGTTTTCGGCCCTTTGCCATCGGCCAGTTGCACCAGCAGTTCTTCAGTGGCGCGCAACGGACGCAAACGCAGGGAAATGACACGCTGTGCGGAACCGAAGATCCGTACCGACACCATGTCCTCAGGCTCGGCACCCGGATTAAGGTTTACCCCACGCAAAAATAGCAGCAGTTCGCTGTCCGAAAGCTGTAAAAGCCGCGGACGGGTGTTTTCTTCGAGCAGGAGGTCACAGCTGAATTCGCTCAGACCGCTGGATTTGCGTAACCAGGTGTGGGTTTGCGGATGACTGCGATCCCAGTGCAACCACAGGCTTTCATGGGCCTGCAGTTGCAAGTCGTCAAGTTCAGTCCGGGCAATCGAACGCGCGCCGCCTCTACCGTCAAGCACCAGGGCATGCACCAGCCCCCATTGCGCGTTTTCTTCCTCGAACATCCGCACTCCTTTAGTCGGCCAGCGCTTTATTCAGGCATTTTCAGCGGGCTTGGCGAGATGATCACGCCGTTGTTGTCCGCATAGATGTAATGACCCGGATGGAAGGTCACGCCAGCGAAGGTCACGGCAACGTTGAGATCGCCGATACCGCGCTTGTCGGTTTTCATCGGGTGGCTGGCCAGCGCCTGAACCCCCAGGTCGGTTTGCGCGATGACGTCGACGTCACGGATGCAACCGTAGATCACCAGGCCTTCCCAGCCATTTTTGGCCGCTTTCTCGGCGAGCATGTCACCCAGCAGCGCGCGGCGCAGGGAACCACCGCCATCGACCACCAGAACCTTGCCATCGCCCTTGAGCTCGACTTGCTCCTTGACCAGCGAGTTGTCTTCGAAGCACTTGATGGTCACGATTTCGCCACCGAAGGAATCACGGCCGCCGAAATTGCTGAACATCGGTTCCAGCACCTGCACCAGTTCCGGATAGGCATCGCACAGGTCAGGCGTGAGGTAATGGATCATCGAGAAACTCCTGTAAAGAGGAAGACAGCACGAACATCAGTGATGACTCGGTCACGCAAAATGACCGGAACAGCTCAATGCGTCATATCTTAGCCGCAAGCTGATCAGAGCGAAATGCCCTTGTTAGAGCATCAGGCTCAAACCGCCGCGGCCAAATCCCGTTGATCGCCCAACAGTGATGCCTGTTGATCCGCCAGCCAGCGGGTCACCAGCGGCCAGACTTCGGCCTGGGCAGGCTTGCTGACGAGCATTTCAACGTGACCGAAATTGTCGCCGAAGCCCTGCTCGCGCCCCAGATTGATGAATTGCTTGTGCTCGGAACCGAACTGCTCGAACAGTTTGCGGCACGCCCACGCAGGATCCTGATGATCACCCGCCGCGCTCACGGCAAGCACCGGCAACTTGACCTCGGCCAAACCGGCCCACCAGTTTTTATCGGCATCGCCAAATCGCCCGAACAGACCGAACCAGCGCATGCTTTCCAGGGCCAGGCCGATTGGCTCGTCCTCCGGGCCGCGCTTGAGCCTTGAGCCGGACAACTGGGCAAACCGCTTGAGAATGAAGCGACCGCCCCACTCCACCGGCGGAATCTTCAAAGGCCAGTAGGTGCGACTGACCTGGGTACCGAAAAACGCCGCCGAGGCCACCACCGGCTCACCGATGTACTCGCCACCCAGCGCCGCCGCCAATGTAATACCGCCCAGCGAGTGACCGATCCAGTGCGGAACCTGCCCGCTCTGCTCACGCACGAACGCGCCAATGGCCGGCAGGTCATAGCGAGCGTAGTCGGCCACGCGGTTCTTGCGGTAGTCGTGGTTACGCTGGGACAAGCCGTGACCGCGCATTTCCGGAATCCAGACATCGAACCCCAGGCGGGCCAGATAAGCGCCCAACCCCAAGCCCTTGGGAGAAAACCAGAACCGGCGATTGGAGAAGCTGCCGTGCAGCAGGATCACCGGCACGCCACGGGAAGACGACTCATCGGCCATGCCGAGACGCGTCACCGCCAACTCGACGGTGAAGTCGGGGCTGTTGCCGGGTTTCAAACGATACACATCTTCGCTCAGATCGCCGCGCCGTTCGGCGCTGATCAGGGCGACAGGAAATAGGTTGCTGCTGCTTTGCATAATCTCTTGCACAAAAAAGGGCGGCATCCAGATGGAGCCCGCCCTGCTTGAATCTCAAAAAGACCACTCCCCTGTAGGAGCGAGCTTGCTCGCGAAGCACTTCAGGACACCGCGTTTATGCAGAATAAACGCGTTATCGTTGACGTCCATCGCGAGCGGGCTCGCTCCTGCAGGGGGAGCGGTCCGTTTTTACAGGATCAGGCCGAAGCTTGACCTTCTGCCAGGAAGAACCAGGTTTCCAGTACGGAGTCCGGGTTCAACGAAACACTTTCGATACCCTGTTCCATCAGCCATTTGGCCAGGTCCGGGTGGTCCGAAGGACCCTGGCCGCAGATGCCGATGTATTTGCCGGCCTTGTTGCAGGCGGCAATGGCGTTGGCCAGCAGCTTCTTGACCGCCGGATTACGCTCATCGAACAGGTGCGCGATGATCCCGGAGTCACGGTCCAGGCCCAGGGTCAGCTGAGTCAGGTCGTTGGAGCCGATGGAGAAACCGTCGAAGAATTCCAGGAATTCTTCCGCCAGGATGGCGTTGGACGGCAGTTCGCACATCATGATCACGCGCAGGCCGTTCTGGCCACGGGCCAGGCCGTTTTCTGCCAGCAGGTCGACCACCTGGCTCGCTTCGCCCAGGGTACGGACGAACGGCACCATGATTTCAACGTTGGTCAGGCCCATCTCGTTGCGCACACGCTTGAGGGCGCGGCATTCGAGTTCGAAGCAATCACGGAACGATTCGCTGATGTAGCGCGACGCACCGCGGAAGCCCAGCATCGGGTTTTCTTCTTCCGGCTCGTAGAGCTTGCCGCCGATCAGGTTGGCGTATTCGTTGGACTTGAAGTCCGACAGACGCACGATGACCTTTTTCGGCCAGAACGCTGCAGCCAGGGTGCTGATGCCTTCGACGAGTTTCTCGACGTAGAAACCGACAGGATCGTCGTAACCGGCAATGCGCTTGTCGACGCTTTCCTTGATTTCCAGCGGCAAGCCGTCGTAGTTCAGCAGTGCCTTAGGGTGCACGCCGATCATGCGGTTGATGATGAACTCCAGGCGGGCCAGGCCCACACCGGCGTTCGGCAGTTGCGCGAAGTCAAAGGCGCGGTCCGGGTTGCCGACGTTCATCATGATCTTGAACGGCAGGTCCGGCATGGCGTCGACGGAGTTTTTCTTGATATCGAAGCCCAGTTCGCCTTCGAAGATGAAACCGGTGTCGCCTTCAGCGCAGGAAACGGTCACGCCCTGGCCGTCTTTCAACAGCTGGGTGGCGTTGCCGCAACCTACTACCGCTGGAATACCCAGTTCACGGGCGATGATCGCCGCGTGGCAGGTACGGCCGCCACGGTTGGTGACGATGGCGCTGGCGCGTTTCATGACCGGTTCCCAGTCCGGGTCGGTCATGTCGGAAACCAGTACGTCGCCTGGCTGGACCTTGTCCATCTCGGACACGTCCTTGATGATGCGCACCTTGCCGGCGCCGATGCGCTGGCCGATAGCGCGACCTTCCACCAGCACGGTGCCGGTCTCTTTCAACAGGTAACGTTCCATGACGTTGGCCTGGGTGCGGCTCTTCACGGTTTCCGGACGGGCCTGAACGATGTACAGCTTGCCGTCGTCACCGTCCTTGGCCCACTCGATGTCCATCGGGCACTTGTAGTGCTTCTCGATGATCATCGCCTGCTTGGCCAGCTCGCTGACTTCAGCGTCGGTCAGGCAGAAACGTGCGCGCTCAGCCTTGTCCACATCGACGGTCTTGACCGAACGACCGGCCTTGGCCTCGTCGCCGTAGATCATCTTGATGGCCTTGCTGCCCAGGTTGCGGCGCAGGATCGCAGGCCGACCGGCGGCCAGCGTGCCTTTGTGGACGTAGAACTCATCCGGGTTCACCGCGCCTTGTACGACGGTTTCACCCAGGCCGTAGGCGCCGGTGATGAACACCACGTCACGGAAACCCGATTCGGTATCGAGGGTGAACATCACGCCGGCAGTGCCGGTTTCCGAACGGACCATGCGCTGCACGCCAGCGGACAGGGCAACCAACTTGTGGTCGAAGCCCTGGTGCACGCGATAGGAAATGGCGCGGTCGTTGAACAGAGAGGCGAACACCTCTTTGGCCGCGCGAATGACGTTTTCGACACCACGGATGTTCAGGAAGGTTTCCTGCTGGCCGGCGAAGGAAGCGTCCGGCAAGTCTTCGGCGGTGGCGGAAGAACGCACGGCCACGGCCACGTCAGGGTTGCCGGCGGACAGCGCGGCGAACGCGGTACGGATTTCGGCATTCAATTTTTCAGGGAACTCGGCTTCCATGATCCACTGACGGATCTGGGCACCGGTCTTGGCCAGGGCATTCACGTCATCGACGTCGAGAGCATCGAGCGCGTCGTGAATCTGCTGATTCAGGCCGCTCAGTTCCAGGAAATCACGATACGCCTGAGCGGTCGTGGCGAAGCCACCGGGCACCGATACACCGGCACCTGCAAGGTTGCTGATCATCTCGCCCAGGGATGCGTTCTTGCCCCCCACGTGCTCAACGTCGTCTTTGCCGAGCTTGTCGAGGGAAACTACGTACTCTACCAAGGTGATCTCTCCACTAACTGTGTTGGATAAGCTCAGAAACCGGCTGCTTAAGTGAGCATTTGCCGGCTATATGGCCTGGACCTGGAAAATAAGTGAGAATGCGGGCCATTGGCGGCCGGCAAATCGCGCCTATCATATCCAAGATTCGTCACTAGCTTAAGGCCCAAGGTGCAAATGAAACGATCTGCTTTCTTTATCTCCGATGGTACCGGCATTACCGCCGAAACCCTGGGTCAAAGCCTTCTGGCGCAGTTCGAAAACATTACCTTCAGCAAAGTCACGCGGCCGTACATCGACAACGTGGACAAAGCGCGGGCCATGGTACAACAAATCAACAAAGCCGCCGAAACCGACGGCTTCCGTCCGATTATCTTCGACACCATCGTCAATCAGGACATTCGTGAGATTCTCGCTACCTCGAATGGTTTCATGATCGACATTTTCTCGACGTTCCTGGCACCGCTTGAACAGGAACTGACCGAGCATTCTTCCTACACCGTGGGCAAATCCCATTCCATCGGTGCCAATACCAATTACATGGAGCGTATCGAGGCCGTTAACTTCGCCCTCGACAACGACGACGGTGCCCGCACGCACTATTACGACAAGGCCGACCTGATACTAGTGGGCGTGTCGCGATGTGGTAAGACGCCGACGTGCCTGTACATGGCGATGCAATTCGGTATCCGCGCAGCCAACTACCCGCTGACCGAAGACGACATGGAGCGTCTGCAACTGCCGCCCGCCCTGCGCGCCCACCAGCACAAACTGTTCGGCCTGACCATCGACCCGGACCGCCTCACCGCGATCCGCAACGAGCGCAAGCCCAACAGCCGCTATTCGAGCTACGCCCAGTGCGAGTTCGAAGTGCGCGAGGTGGAGAACCTGTTCCGCCGCGAAAACATTCCGAACATCAATTCCACGCATTTCTCCGTGGAAGAAATCTCCGCGAAGATACTCGTGGAGAAAGGTGTGGAGCGGCGTTTCAAATAGTTCTGCGGCGTCTGACCTGGCGCCTTCGCGGGCAAGCTCGCTCCCACACTGGATTTGTGTCGCACACAAATACCGTGTTCACCGAAGATCAACTGTGGGAGCGGGCTTGCTCGCGAAGGCGGAGTGTCAGTCGACATCAAGATTGCCTGACACACCGCTTTCGCGAGCAAGCCCGCTCCCACATTGATTCAGTGCGGAGTCAGAACGAATCCCCCGGCACCCGCACAAACCCTTCCATCAACACCCGCGCACTGCGACTCATGATCGCCTTGTTCACGGTCCATTCGCCGTTGACCTGGCTGGCCTCGGCGCCGACGCGCAAGGTGCCGGACGGGTGGCCGAAGCGCACTGCGTTGCGTTCGGTGCCACCCGCTGCGAGGTTAACCAGAGTGCCGGTGATCGCTGCCGCCGTGCCGATTGCGACTGCCGCCGTGCCCATCATCGCGTGGTGCAGCTTGCCCATGGACAGCGCACGCACCAGCAGGTCGACATCGCCTGCCGCAACGGCTTTGCCGCTGGACGAAACGTAGTCCGCCGGCTTGGCCACGAAGGCGACTTTCGGCGTGTGTTGGCGCTTGGCCGCTTCGTCGACGTTGGCAATCAGGCCCATGCGCAGTGCGCCATAAGCACGAATGGTTTCGAACATCTGCAAGGCTTTCGGGTCGCCGTTGATCGCGCCCTGTAACTCGGTGCCCTTGTAGCCAATGTCTTCGGCATTGATAAAAATTGTCGGGATGCCAGCGTTGATCATGGTCGCCTTGAAGGTCCCGACGCCGGGTACTTCCAGGTCATCCACCAGGTTTCCGGTAGGGAACATCGAACCGCCGCCACCCTCTTCTTCCGCCGCCGGATCGAGAAACTCGATCTGCACCTCTGCGGCCGGGAAGGTCACGCCGTCGAGTTCGAAATCACCGGTCTCCTGCACTTCACCATTGGTGATCGGCACGTGGGCGATGATGGTCTTGCCGATATTGGCCTGCCACACGCGAACCACGGCCACGCCGTTGTGCGGGATGCGGCTGGCGTCGACCAGACCGTTGCTGACCGCGAACGAACCGACGGCCGCCGACAGGTTGCCGCAGTTGCCGCTCCAGTCCACGAATGGCTTGTCGATGGAGACTTGACCGAACAGGTAATCAACGTCGTGATCGGCCTTGATGCTTTTCGACAGGATCACGGTTTTGCTGGTGCTGGAGGTCGCGCCGCCCATGCCGTCGATTTGCTTGTCATACGGATCGGGGCTGCCGATCACGCGCAGCAGCAACGCGTCGCGGGCCGGGCCTGGGACCTGTGCGGCTTCAGGCAAATCCTTCAGGCTGAAAAACACACCTTTACTGGTGCCGCCGCGCATGTAGGTCGCGGGAATCTTGATCTGAGCTGCGTGAGCCATGGTGCTGCTTACTCCTGATCTGAAAACAGACACGGGACTCAAGGTCCCGTGTCTGCAAAGCGTGTGTTAGACGGCGACCGCCGATTCTTCGAGGAAGTCCTGGGCGAAGCGTTGCAACACGCCGCCGGCCTCGTAGATCGACACTTCTTCGGCGGTGTCGAGGCGGCAGGTCACCGGCACATCGACGCGTTCGCCGTTCTTGCGATGGATCACCAGTGTCAGCTCGGCACGCGGGGTGCGCTCGCCAATCACGTCGTAGGTTTCGCTGCCGTCGATGGCCAGGGTATGGCGGTTGGTGCCCGCTTTGAATTCCAGCGGCAACACGCCCATGCCCACCAGGTTGGTGCGGTGAATGCGCTCGAAACCTTCGGCGGCAATCGCTTCCACACCCGCCAGGCGCACGCCCTTGGCCGCCCAGTCGCGGGACGAACCCTGACCGTAATCGGCACCTGCGATGATGATCAGCGGCTGCTTGCGATCCATGTAGGTCTCGATCGCTTCCCACATGCGCATCACTTTGCCTTCCGGCTCGACACGGGCCAGCGAACCCTGCTTGACCTTGCCGTTTTCCTGAACCATTTCGTTGAACAGTTTCGGGTTGGCGAAGGTCGCGCGCTGCGCGGTCAGGTGGTCACCACGGTGCGTCGCGTAAGAGTTGAAGTCCTCTTCCGGCAGGCCCATTTTCGCCAGGTATTCGCCAGCGGCGCTGTCCATCATGATCGCGTTGGACGGCGACAGGTGATCGGTGGTGATGTTGTCCGGCAGCACGGCGAGCGGACGCATACCCTTGAGCGGACGTGCTCCGGCCAACGCACCTTCCCAGTACGGCGGACGGCGGATGTAGGTGCTCATTTCGCGCCACTCGTACAGCGGCGCGACTTTCGGACCGGTGTCTTCGTGGATGGCGAACATCGGGATGTAGACCTGACGGAATTGCTCAGGCTTCACCGAAGCTTTCACCACGGCGTCGATTTCTTCGTCGCTCGGCCAGATGTCCTTCAGGCGGATTTCCTTGCCATCGACCACGCCCAGCACGTCTTTTTCGATGTCGAAACGGATGGTGCCGGCGATGGCGTAAGCGACCACCAGTGGCGGCGATGCGAGGAAGGCCTGCTTGGCGTACGGGTGAATCCGGCCGTCGAAGTTACGGTTGCCGGACAACACCGCAGTGGCGTACAGGTCGCGGTCGATGATCTCTTGCTGGATCACCGGGTCCAGTGCGCCGGACATGCCGTTGCAGGTGGTGCAGGCGAAGGCGACGACGCCGAAACCGAGCTTGTCCAGCTCATCGGTCAAGCCGGCTTCATCGAGGTACAGCGCCACGGTTTTCGAACCTGGTGCCAGGGACGACTTGACCCATGGCTTGCGGGTCAGGCCGAGCTTGTTGGCGTTGCGCGCCAGCAGGCCGGCGGCGATCACGTTGCGCGGGTTGCTGGTGTTGGTGCAGCTGGTGATGGCGGCAATGATCACCGCGCCATCCGGCATTTGGCCCGGCACATCGTCCCATTGGCCGGAAATGCCTTTGGCTGCCAGATCGGAAACCGCTACACGGGCGTGCGGGTTGCTCGGGCCGGCCATGTTGCGCACGACCGAGGACAGGTCGAAGGTCAGGCCGCGCTCGTATTGCGCGCCTTTAAGGCTGTCAGCCCACAGGCCGACCTGCTTGGCGTAGTTCTCGACCAACTGCACCTGCTCGTCTTCACGGCCGGTGAGCTTGAGGTAGTCGATGGTCTGCTGGTCGATGTAGAACATTGCCGCGGTGGCGCCGTATTCCGGAGCCATGTTGGAAATGGTCGCGCGGTCGCCGAGGGTCAGCCTTGATGCGCCTTCGCCGAAGAACTCCAGCCATGCGCCAACCACTTTTTGCTTGCGCAGGAACTCGGTCAGCGCCAGCACCATGTCGGTGGCGGTGATGCCCGGTTGCAACTTGCCAGTCAGTTCGACGCCAACGCTTTCCGGCAGACGCATCCACGATGCGCGGCCGAGCATCACGCTTTCGGCTTCAAGGCCACCGACACCGATGGCGATCACGCCCAGTGCATCGACGTGCGGAGTGTGGCTGTCGGTGCCGACGCAAGTGTCGGGGAACGCCACGCCGTCACGCACCTGGATCACCGGAGACATTTTCTCCAGGTTGATCTGGTGCATGATGCCGTTGCCCGGCGGGATCACGTCAACGTTCTTGAACGCCTTCTTGGTCCAGTTGATGAAGTGGAAGCGATCTTCGTTGCGACGGTCTTCGATGGCGCGGTTCTTTTCGAACGCCTGCGGATCGAAGCCACCACGCTCGACAGCCAGGGAGTGGTCGACGATCAACTGCGTCGGCACCACCGGGTTGACTTGCGCAGGGTCACCGCCTTGCAGGGCGATGGCGTCACGCAGGCCGGCGAGGTCGACCAGCGCGGTCTGGCCAAGAATGTCGTGGCACACCACGCGGGCCGGGAACCACGGGAAATCGAGGTCGCGCTTGCGTTCGATGAATTGCTTGAGGGATTCGGTGAGCGTGGCCGGGTCGCAGCGACGCACAAGGTTTTCCGCCAGCACACGGGAGGTGTACGGCAGGGTGTCGTAGGCGCCAGGCTGGATCGCCTCGACCGCTGCGCGGACATCGAAGTAATCCAGGTGGCTGCCGGGCAGCGGTTTACGGAATTGTGTGTTCATCGTCAGGACTCGGTCACGGTAGTTACAAAAGGCGGGGCCTGGCACCGGTACTGAACTGGACTCGGTCAAATGTGGGAGCGGGCTTGCTCGCGAAAGCGGTGTATCAGTCAACATCAATGTTGGATGTCAGTCCGTCTTCGCGAGCAAGCCCGCTCCCACAGTAGTTCCCGGTTCAGTCAGTAACCCGTGCGGTAGCCTCCACCATTCAGCGTTGTTCGATTGGTACGAACTTGCGCTGTTCAACGCCGGTGTACTCGGCGCTTGGACGGATGATGCGGTTGTTGGCGCGCTGCTCGTACACGTGTGCAGCCCAGCCGGTCAGGCGCGAGCAAACGAAAATCGGTGTGAACAACTTGGTCGGAATGCCCATGAAGTGGTACGCCGAGGCATGGTAGAAGTCGGCGTTCGGGAACAGTTTCTTCTGTTCCCACATGGTCTTGTCGATGGCTTCGGACACTGGGAACAACACCTTGTCGCCCACTTCGTCAGCGAGTTTTTTCGACCAGCCCTTGATCACTTCATTGCGCGGATCGTTGTCCTTATAGATCGCGTGGCCGAAGCCCATGATCTTGTCCTTGCGCTCGAGCATGCCGAGGGTGCCCTTGATCGCGTCTTCCGGCGAAGAGAAACGCTCGATCATTTCCATCGCCGCTTCGTTGGCGCCGCCGTGCAGCGGGCCGCGCAGCGAGCCGATGGCCGCAGTGATGCACGAATACAGGTCGGACAGGGTCGACGCACAGACACGTGCGGTGAAGGTCGATGCGTTGAACTCGTGCTCTGCGTAGAGGATCAGCGAAACGTTCATCACCTTGACGTGCAGCTCGCTCGGTTTCTTGCCGTGCAGCAGGTGCAGGAAGTGGCCGCCGATGGACTGCTCGTCGCTCACGCAATCGATGCGCTTGCCTTCGTGGCTGAAGCGATACCAGTAGGTCATGATCGCCGGGAATGCCGCCAGCAGGCGGTCGGTCTTGTCGTGTTGCTCGGAGAAATCGTTCTCCGGCTCCAGGTTACCCAGGAACGAGCAGCCAGTGCGCATCACGTCCATCGGGTGGGCGTCGGCGGGGATGCGTTCCAGCACTTCTTTCAGCGCTTGCGGCAGGTCACGCAGCTTGCTCAGCTTGGTGATGTAGGCGTTCAGTTGCGCTTTGCTCGGCAGTTCGCCGTACAGCAGCAGGTAAGCGACTTCTTCAAACTGTGCGTCAGCCGCCAGTTCACGAACGTCATAACCACGATAGGTCAGACCGGCACCCGACTGGCCCACGGTGGACAGTGCGGTTTGCCCGGCAACCTGGCCACGGAGCCCGGCGCCACTGAGTACTTTTGCTTCGGCCATTTGTGCTGTCTCCAATTTTTCTTGAATTTGTCAGAGAAACTTATCTCGCTTCCTGTAGGAGCAAGCTTGCTCGCGATGGTGGACGCTGCACTGCGGGGCATCAGGCTACCCGCGTTATCGTTGACGTCCATCGCGAGCAGGCTCGCTCCTACAGGTACACGGTGTTTACTTCTTCGCGGCAAACAACGCATCGAGCTTCTGCTCGAAGGTGTGGTAGTCGATGCGATCGTAAAGCTCCATGCGGGTCTGCATGGTGTCGATGACGTTCGCCTGCGTGCCATCGCGGCGCAGTGCGGTGTAGACGTTTTCCGCCGCCTTGTTCATGGCGCGGAAGGCCGACAGCGGGTACAGCACCAGCGACACGTCGACAGCGGCGAGTTGCTCGGTGGTGTACAGCGGGGTCGCGCCGAACTCGGTGATGTTGGCCAGGATCGGCGCTTTCACACGACTGGCGAACAGCTTGTACATGTCCAGTTCGGTGATGGCTTCCGGGAAGATCATGTCGGCGCCCGCCTCGATGCACGCGGCGGCGCGATCCAGGGCAGATTCCAGACCTTCCACCGCCAGGGCGTCGGTACGGGCCATGATCACGAAGCTGTCGTCGGTACGGGCATCGACGGCGGCCTTGATGCGGTCGACCATTTCCTGCTGGGTCACGATCTCTTTATTAGGACGGTGGCCGCAGCGCTTGGCGCCAACCTGGTCTTCGATGTGAATCGCCGCCGCGCCGAACTTGATCATCGACTTCACGGTACGGGCCACGTTGAACGCCGAGGAACCGAAACCGGTGTCCACGTCCACCAACAGCGGCAGGTCGCAGACGTCAGTGATACGGCGCACGTCAGTCAGCACGTCATCCAGGCCGGTGATGCCCAGGTCAGGCAGGCCCAGGGAGCCGGCAGCCACCCCGCCACCCGACAGGTAGATCGCCTTGAAACCGGCGCGCTTGGCCAGCAGCGCGTGGTTGGCGTTGATCGCGCCGACCACTTGCAATGGATGCTCGCTGGCGACCGCATCGCGGAAACGCTGGCCTGGAGTGCTCTTGTTCAAACTCATGACTCACCTCGTTTGGCTGTCGGGTTAGCGCCGTCCTGGTAATGACGGGCGATGTTGCGTTTGGAGGCGCCGATGTGACGGCGCATCAACAACTCGGCCAGCTCACCGTCACGGTCGGCGATGGCATCGAGAATGCGGTGGTGCTCGGCGAACGCCTGGTGCGGGCGATTGGGCGTGGTGGAAAACTGGATGCGGTACATGCGCACCAGTTGATACAGCTCGCCACAGAGCATTTGGGTCAGCGTGCGGTTGCCGCTGCCCTGGATGATTCGGTAATGGAAGTCGAAATCGCCTTCCTGCTGGTAGTAGCCGACACCTGCCTGGAACGCCGCATCGCGCTCGTGGGTTTCCAGGACTCGACGCAGCTCATCGATTTCTTCGAGACTCATGCGCTCGGCGGCCAGGCGACAGGCCATGCCTTCCAGGGATTCGCGGATTTCGTAGAGTTCAACCAGTTCGGCGTGATTGAGCGACACCACCCGCGCGCCGACATGCGGCACGCGCACCAGCAGGCGCTGGCCTTCCAGCCGGTGGATGGCCTCGCGCAACGGGCCACGGCTGATGCCGTAGGTGCGCGCCAGTTCCGGTTCGGAGATTTTGCTGCCCGGCGCGATCTCGCCTTTGACGATAGCCGCCTGAATGCGGCGGAAGACGTTCTCGGAAAGCGTCTCCGTATCGTCTTGCGTAGAAACCGGGGGATCGAGTTGATCCAGCATATTGTCGACACCTTGTGAGCCAATGCCGCAAAAACTAACGAATACCGGCGACGCAGTCAAAGGATAAATAGATATTGTCGACAATCTTCTGATAACCGGTTGCACCATAACGAAGCAACCCGTCTATTTATAGCCACCGGCCAGCGCTGGCGCCATCAAACCACCGTGCTAGAATGCCGCCCGCATTTGTTTGTCACATCTGCACTGTCTGTCACAAAACCCTGATAGGCATACGAGGGAGCTTGCGCAGCAATGCCAGGGCCTTGAATCAAGTCGGACCGCTGCGCACCAGGATTTATGAGACTCAAGCCCTTCCCTACCTTTCTTTATTTCTTATGCCTGCCCGGCTTCGCAATGGCCGGGGAAAAGACCGTGTATGGCCTGAATGAGTACGCCTCGCTCAATGGCATCGATCTGGAAGTGGCGGCCAAACTCGACACTGGGGCGAAAACCGCTTCCCTGAGTGCACGGGATATCAAACGCTTCAAACGCAACGGCGAGTCGTGGGTGCGCTTTTACCTGGCCATCGACGCCGCCCATTCGCACCCGATCGAACGCCCACTGGCCCGTGTCAGCAAGATCAAGCGCCGGGCCGGCGACTACGACCCGGAGGAAGGCAAGAAGTACACCGCCCGCCCCGTGATCGAACTGGACATCTGCATGGGCTCGGCCCTGCGCAGCATCGAAGTGAACCTGACCGACCGCAGCGCTTTCCAATACCCGCTCCTGATTGGCTCCGAAGCACTCAAACGCTTCGATGCACTGGTTGACCCCAGCCTTAAATATGCTGCCGGCAAACCCGCCTGCACCACCGACGCTTATACCGCCGAGTAATTTAAATGCGCTCTCTTACCCTTCATCTGAAACTGCTGATCGCCATCCTGGTGGTGCTGGGCATTTCAGTTACGGCCTATCAGATCTTCGTACTGGGCATCCCGGTGACCGAAGACGCCACTGACGACCTGTGGAACATCGACGCCAAGGTCGAGTTCGTCGCCAGCGCCAAGGATCCGGTCAAGATCCAGATGTTCGTGCCGCCGCTGAGCCGCGACTTCGTCAGCCTCAACGAGAGCTTCATCTCCAATAATTACGGCGTGGCCGTGAACCGGGTCGACGGCAACCGCAAGGTCACCTGGTCGGCGCGCCGGGCCAAAGGCAATCAGACGCTTTACTACCGCCTCGTGCTGACCAAGCGTTACTCCGGCGAGAAAGCCAAGATCAAAGGCCCGACCTTCCGTGACAGCGTCGCCATCGAAGGGCCGGAAAAGATCGCCGCCGAAGCCCTGCTCGCCCCCATTCGCCAGCACTCGGCCGACGTCGAAACCTTCGTCGGCGAAGCGATCAAGCGGGTCAACAATCTCAACGACGACAACGTGAAACTGTTGCTGGCCGGTGATCCATCCACCGCGCACAAGGCGAAAATCGTCGAGTTGCTGCTGTCCATCGCCCACGTGCCGATCGAGAAGGTCCACACCATCCGCCTGGTGGCCGACCAGCCGCAAGTACCGGAACTGTGGCTGCGCAGTTTCAATGGCACCGACTGGCTGTACTTCAACCCGGAAACCGGTGAACAGGGCCTGCCGACCGACCGCCTGCTGTGGTGGACCGGCGACGAAAACCTGATCACCGTCGATGGCGGCAAGAAAGCCAACGTGACCTTCAGCCTGAACAACAGCGAAATGAACGCCATTCGCCTGGCCAAGCTGACCGACGAAAACACCGACGCCAACTTCCTCGAGTACTCGCTGTACGGCCTGCCGCTGCAAACCCAGCAGACCTTCATGATCATGGTGATGATCCCGATCGGCGTGCTGGTGATCCTGATCCTGCGCAACCTGATCGGCATCCAGACCCTCGGCACCTTCACCCCGGTGCTGATCGCCCTGGCCTTCCGCGAAACCCAGCTCGGCTTCGGCATCGTGCTGTTTACCATCATCACGGCGCTGGGCCTGTCGCTACGGTCCTACCTCGAACACCTGAAGCTGCAAATGCTGCCGAGGCTGTCGGTGGTACTGACGTTCGTGGTGGTGCTGATCGCGGCGATCAGCCTGTTCAGCCACAAACTCGGCCTGGAGCGAGGCTTGTCGGTGGCGCTGTTCCCGATGGTGATCCTGACCATGACCATCGAACGCCTGTCGATTACCTGGGAAGAGCGCGGCGGCGGCCATGCCATGAAAGTGGCCATCGGCACGCTGTTCGCCGCGTCCCTGGCGCACCTGATCATGACCGTTCCGGAACTGGTGTACTTCGTGTTCACTTTCCCGGCAATCCTGCTGATCCTGGTGGGCTTCATGCTGGCCATGGGTCGTTATCGCGGATATCGCCTGACCGAACTGGTGCGCTTCAAGGCTTTCCTGAAGAAGGCTGACGCCTGATGTTCGGCCTCTGGAAGACCTGGAAGGCCCTGGAAGCCCGGGGCATCATGGGGATCAATCGGCGCAATGCAGACTACGTGCTCAAGTACAACAAACGCAGCCTGTACCCGATCGTCGATGACAAGATCCTCACCAAGGAGCGCGCCATCGCCGCCGGCATCCATGTGCCCGAGTTGTATGGCGTGATCTCCACCGAGAAGGAAATCGACAATCTCGACGAGATCATCGGCGGACGCAACGATTTCGTGATCAAACCGGCCCAGGGCGCCGGTGGCGACGGCATCCTGGTGATTGCCGACCGTTTCGAGGGACGGTACCGCACGGTGTCCGGCAAGATCATCAGCCACGAAGAAATCGAACACCAGGTTTCCAGCATCCTGACCGGCCTGTACTCCCTGGGCGGTCACCGCGACCGCGCGCTGATTGAATACCGCGTGATTCCGGACCAGATCTTCAAGAGCATCAGTTACGAAGGCGTGCCGGACATCCGCATCATTGTCTTGATGGGCTACCCGGTCATGGCCATGTTGCGCCTGCCGACGCGCCAGTCCAACGGCAAGGCCAACCTGCACCAGGGCGCCATCGGTGTCGGTGTCGACCTGGCCACCGGCCTGACCCTGCGCGGCACCTGGCTGAACAACATCATCAACAAACACCCGGACACCACCAACGCGGTGGATGGCGTGCAACTGCCCTACTGGGACGGTTTCATGAAACTCGCCGCGGGCTGTTATGAGTTGTGCGGGTTGGGCTACATCGGTGTCGACATGGTCCTGGACCAGGAAAAAGGCCCGCTGATTCTGGAGCTCAACGCCCGGCCGGGGTTGAATATTCAGATTGCCAACGATTGCGGGCTGACGTTGCGAACGCATGCGGTGGAAGCACGACTGGAAGACCTAAAGGCTCGTGGCGTGACTGAAACGGTCGAAGAGCGCGTGGCGTTTGTGCAGGAGATGTTCGGGCATATTCCTACGGTTGAGATTTGATCCCTTGTGGCGAGGGGGCTTGCCCCCGTTCGGCGGCGCAGCCGTCGCAACCCCGGCTGACTTGGTCTACCTGACAAACCAGAGGGCCGCTGCGCAGCCCAACGGGGGCAAGCCCCCTCGCCACATGAATGTGCGGCCACATGCTTCTTTCCGACATCCCTCTAGGACCAAATCCTGCAGAGGACTACAATCGCCACCCCGCCTCGATGGCTGATTTCCCCCGCCCATGCTGACTTGTTCCGTACACCCGCTGCCCTATCGTGCCAACCCCGCCCAATACTTCGCGGCGATTCGCCATGCCCCCGGTGCCGTGCTGCTCGACAGCGGCCGCCCCAGCGCCGACCGGGGCCGTTATGACCTGCTCAGCGCCTGGCCGCTGGAACAGCTGACGGTAGCGCTCGACGAAAGTGGCGAAGATTTCCTGCAACGCTTGCGCGATAACCTGACACGCCTGGGTGAAGCCTCTCTGCCAGCACCTTATGAGTTGCCGTTTGCCGGCGGGTTGATCGGCTACCTGAGTTACGATTTCGGCCGCCATCTGGAGCGCCTGCCGAGCCAGTCCCGGGACGACCTGCAACTGCCTGACGCGCGTTTCGGCCTGTATGGCTGGGCATTGATCAGCGATCACCTTGCGCTGACCAGCCAACTGGTGTTCCACCCGGCACTGCCCGCCAGCGAACGCCAGCGCCTGATCGACCTGTTCAGCCAGCCGGTAGCGGAAGTGGTCGGCCCCTTCAAACTGCTCACCCCGATGACCGCCGACTTGAGCGCTGACGAGTATCAACAGGCCATCGAACGCATCCAGCAGTACATTCAGGCCGGCGACTGTTACCAGGTCAACTTCGCCCAACGGTTTCGCGCGCCCTGCCAGGGTGATTCGTGGGCCGCTTACTGCGCATTGCGCGCAGCGTGCCCGACGCCTTTTTCCGGTTTCCAGAGCTTGCCTGACGGCAACGCTGTACTCAGCCTCTCACCGGAACGCTTCGTCAAAGTCAGCCAAGGTCATGTGGAGACCCGCCCGATCAAGGGCACTCGACCTCGTGGCCTGACGCCCGGGCAAGACGCCGCGAACGCCGCCGAGCTGCTGGCCAGCCCCAAGGACCGCGCGGAAAACCTGATGATCGTCGACCTGCTGCGCAATGACCTCGGCCGCACCTGCCGCACAGGTTCGGTACGGGTGCCGGAATTGTTCAGCCTGGAAAGCTATCCGAACGTGCATCACCTGGTGAGCAGCGTCACCGGCGAACTCGCGGATGACCGCGACGCCCTGGACCTGATCGCCGGCAGCTTCCCCGGCGGCTCGATTACCGGCGCGCCAAAGATTCGGGCGATGCAGATCATCGACGAACTGGAGCCGACCCGACGTGGGCTGTATTGCGGTTCATTGGTGTACCTGGACGTGCGCGGCGAGATGGACAGCTCGATCGCAATTCGCAGCTTGCTGGTCAAGGATGGCCAGGTCTGTTGCTGGGGCGGCGGCGGGATTGTTGCGGATTCCGAGTGGCAGGCCGAGTATCAGGAGTCGATCACCAAAGTGAAGGTGCTGCTCGATACCCTGCAAAACCTCTGACACAGCGCTTTTGTGGCGAGGGGGCTTGCCCCCGTTCGGCTGCGCAGCAGTCGCAAACCGTTACACGCGCTCTATTTGAGGATGCGCAGTGTCAGGTTTTGGGGTCGCTTCGCGACCCAACGGGGGCAAGCCCCCTCGCCACAGGGGATCGGGTTACAGGCTCAAGGTCCGGTTCGAAGCCTTGATGAACTCCTGCTTCAGCTCCTCAAACGTGTGCACCGCCGGGAACTGCGGGAACTCGGCAATCACGTTATCCGGTGCATGGAACAGAATCCCGGCATCGGCCTCGCCCAGCATCGTGGTGTCGTTGTAGGAATCCCCCGCCGCGATCACCCGGTAGTAGAGGCTCTTGAAGGCCAGGACCGACTGACGCTTGGGATCTTTCTGACGCAGCTGGTAGCCCGTGACTCGCCCGCTGTCGTCGGTAATCAGGCGATGGCAGAGCAAAGTCGGGAAGCCCAGTTGGCGCATCAACGGCTGGGAGAACTCATAGAAAGTGTCCGACAGGATCACCACCTGGAAGCGCTCGCGCAGCCAGTCGACGAACTCGATCGCACCGTCCAGCGGCTTGAGCGTAGCGATCACTTCCTGGATGTCGGAGAGCTTCAGGCCGTGCTCGTCGAGAATCCGCAGGCGCTGCTTCATCAGCACGTCGTAGTCGGGAATGTCCCGGGTGGTGGCCCTGAGGGATTCGATCCCGGTTTTTTCAGCGAAGGCGATCCAGATTTCCGGGACCAGCACACCTTCAAGATCCAGACAGGCAATTTCCACAAGACACTCCCATTTGTATTGATTATTGAGTCGAGCGAGCAAAAAGACTGCCGAACTCTAGCGACTCGGGCCTGCCTGCGCAACGCAGAGGATGCCCCGGCCCGTGCAGCTTTTTGTTACCATCGGCCCATATAGAGCGCCCAGCGCCACCGACCTGTAGGAAGCCGCCCTGATGAGCCCAACGTTCGACGTCGTGGAACTCGCCACGACCCATGCCAACAAATCCGCCCAGGACATCCTGAAACTCGCGTTTGCCGAGTTCGGCGATGACCTGTGGATATCTTTCAGCGGCGCCGAGGATGTGGTGCTGGTGGACATGGCCTGGAAGCTGAACAAGAACGTCAAGGTGTTCAGCCTCGACACCGGCCGCCTGCACCCCGAGACCTACCGCTTTATCGATCAGGTGCGCGAGCACTACAAGATCGACATCGAACTGGTGTCGCCGGACCACACCAAGCTCGAACCCTTCGTGAAGGAAAAAGGCCTGTTCAGCTTCTACAAGGACGGCCATGGCGAATGCTGCGGCATCCGCAAGATCGAGCCGCTGCGTCGCAAGCTGTCCGGCGTAAAAGCCTGGGCCACCGGCCAGCGCCGGGACCAGAGCCCCGGCACCCGCAGCGCTGTGGCGGTGATGGAGATCGACACCGCGTTCTCCACCCCGGAACGCACCCTGTACAAGTTCAACCCGCTGGCGCAAATGACCAGCGAAGAGATCTGGGGCTACATCCGCATGCTCGAACTGCCGTACAACAGCCTGCATGAACGCGGCTTCATCAGCATCGGTTGCGAACCCTGCACCCGCCCGGTACTGCCGAACCAGCATGAGCGTGAAGGCCGCTGGTGGTGGGAAGAAGCGACGCAGAAAGAATGCGGGTTGCATGCGGGGAATATCATCAGCAAATCGAAAGCCTAAGCCCACTGTAGGAGCGAGCCTGCTCGCGATGAACCCGAGAACGCAGCGGGGTCTCTGGCACCCCGCGTTATCGTTGACGACCATCGCGAGCAGGCTCGCTCCTACAGTGTCATCTGCAGCCTCAAAAATTTTGTACACAGGAATGTCACCATCGGTGCCATTTATGTGTGCACTTTTTGTTTCTACGCCCCCAAAAGTTACATCCCTCCGACTGCCTTGCCCCCGCACTCCCTCCTGAATTCCCGCTACAAAATAAATACCTGTTCAATCGGTCAATTTATATTGTCTTTTTTTCAATAACTTGGCGCAAAGCCATAACAAAACGAAATGAGTAGCGCTTTTCATAGAACGTCCGACTGGCATGGATCTAGCT